>NZ_WIVZ01000014.1:0-125461 GCF_009600325.1 Pseudomonas sp. FSL R10-2189 | reverse complement strand
TTAAATTGCTCTGTGTACTTGTTCATGTTGAAAACCCAAAAAGTTGGATGGGTGTCCAACTTTTTGGGGGCAGTTCAACCTGTGGGAGCGGGCTTGCTCGCGATGGGATCAACGCGGTCAACCTGATAGACCGAGCTGCCAGAATCGCGAGCAAGCCCGCTCCCACACGAAGGAGTGATGCGCTGTTAATCAGTTCATCATGTCTTTGATCGCCCGCTCTTGATCCATCAGCTCGCGCTGGCGTGCATCGAGGCGTGACGACAGCTGGAAGTTGTTGGTGAGCTTTTTCGCAAAGGCGATTTGCTGGATGGCCTGACGGTAGTCGCCCATCAAGGCGAAGTATTCGGCGCGGGCCTGGTGCAGGCCAATGATGTTGCCCGACAAGCCGCGTGTTTCCGCTACCTGATACCAGACGTCCGGGTCATCCGGGCGGATTTTGAGCAAGGCGTCCAGGGCTTTTTCGGCATCGGCCGGGCGATTTTGCTTGAGCAGCAAGTCGACCCTGACCTGATTCAACGGGTAGTTGCCTGGGTACAGGGTGCGCATTCTGTCGACCCGCTGCTGGGCATCGGCCAAACGGTTGCTATCCATGTCCAGCTCGATTTGCGCCAGGTTGTAGGTGATGTCGTTGGGGGCTTTGTCCAGCAACGGCTTCAGGGTGGTGCGGGCTTCGTTGAACTGGCTGCCCTTGATTTGGGCAATCGCCAGGCCATAACGGGCGACGTCATTTTTGGGGTTTTCATCCAGCTGCTGGCGGAACCGCTTGGCGGCCAGGCCCGGCGTGTCTTCGTATTGCAGCTGGACCCGGGCGCGAATCAGTTGATAGCGCAGGCTGTCTTCGGTGCCGCCGATTTTGGCCTGTTCGGCGCGGTTGCGGGTGTCGGCGATACGCGACTCGGTCACCGGGTGGGTCAGCAAAAATTCAGGCGGCTTGGCGTCAAAGCGATACTGGCGCATCAAGCGCTCAAACATGGTGGGCATGGAGCGCGGGTCGTAACCGGCCTTTTCAAGGTTGAGGATGCCGATACGGTCAGCCTCTTGCTCGTTCTGGCGTGAGAAACGCCGTTGCTCCTGAAAGGCCGCTGCCTGGGTGCCGGCGATGGTGGCAATACCGGCGTCACCGGCGCCCGAGGCGGCAATTACAATACCGGCAAGCAGGGCCGCCATCATGGGCAGTTGCATGCGTTGCTGGGCTTCTACACCGCGGGCAAAGTGGCGTTGCGACAAGTGAGCAAGTTCGTGGGCCAGTACCGAGGCGTATTCGCCTTCGGTCTGGGCGTTGAGGAACAACCCGCCGTTGACCCCGATAATCCCGCCGGGCGCCGCGAAGGCGTTGAGCTGCGGGCTGTTGATCAGAATGAATTCCAGACGCCGGTCCTGCACCTGGCTGGTTTCGACCAGTTTGTAGACGCTGGTTTCGACGTAGTCCTTGAGTTGTGGGTCATTGAGCTGCGACACCTGACTGCGCAGCATGCTCAACCAGGCACGGCCGAGTTGATACTCTTGCTGCGGAGACACGATGGCCGAGCTGGCGTCACCCAGAGACGGTAAATCGTCTGCGAAACTCGGTGATGCGAGCAGGCAAGCGAGCGTCAACAGGGTCGGGCGCAGAAAATTCATGCACAAAGCTCTAATCAATAAAGCGCTTACTGTAGCTGGACACTCGGCTGGCGACCAGTGGTGGTCTCCTTGGGGTATTCTAGCGAGCTAAAAAATGCCATCCATAGGCATGCCTGAGGAAGTAAGAAATGACTGATGCGTTGGCGCATGATGCGCTAGTGGATGCCAGTGGCCTGAGCTGCCCACTGCCGTTGCTCAAGGCCAAGCTGGAGCTTAATCGCTTGGCCCAAGGGCAGACCTTGAAAGTCATCGCGACGGACGCCGGTTCGCTACGCGATTTTCGGGCTTTCGCACGTCTGGCAGGGCATGAGCTGCTGCGTGAAGAAGAAGATTCTGGCACCTATCGCTACTGGTTACGCAAGGTCTGAGGCCGGGCTTCGCTTTCTCTTAAGGAATTTCGATGTTCAACGTGTTACGAAATTGGGTGCAGCGCTACTTCTCTGATGAGGAGGCCGTGGTGCTGGCGGTGTTGTTGGTGCTGGCCTTTACGGCGGTGCTGACCTTGGGCGGCATGCTCGCACCGGTGTTGGCCGGCATGGTGCTGGCGTATCTGATGCAGGGCCTGGTGGTGGCGCTTGAACGCCTGCGAGTGCCCGCAGGGGCGGCGGTCGGGCTGGTGTTTGCCCTGTTTATGGGGCTGCTGCTGGTGTTTATGATCGTGGTCGTGCCCTTGCTGTGGCACCAGTTGATCACCTTGTTCAATGAATTGCCGGGCATGCTGGCCAAATGGCAGTCGCTGCTGCTGTTGCTGCCTGAGCGTTACCCGCATCTGGTGTCGGATGAGCAGGTGCTGCAAGCCATCGAAGTGGCGCGCGGTGAGATCGGCAAGTTTGGCCAGTTGGCGCTGACCTTCTCACTGTCCAGTTTGCCGATGTTGGTCAACATCATGATCTATCTGGTACTGGTGCCGATTCTGGTGTTCTTCTTCCTGAAAGACCGTGCGCTGATTGGTCGTTGGGTTCGCGGTTATTTACCTCGCGAGCGTGCGCTGATTACCCGTGTGGCCGAGGAAATGAACCGGCAGATCGCCAACTACATTCGCGGCAAGGTGATCGAGATCATCATCTGCGGCGGCGTGACTTACATCGCCTTCGTGACCATGGGCCTGAACTACGCGGCCTTGCTGGCGTTGCTGGTGGGTGTGTCGGTGGTGGTGCCGTATGTGGGCGCGGTGGTGGTGACGGTGCCGGTCATGCTGATTGCGTTATTCCAGTGGGGCTGGAGCGACCAGTTTATCTACCTGATGGCGGTGTACGGGATCATTCAGACCCTGGACGGCAACGTGCTGGTGCCATTGCTGTTCTCTGAGGCGGTGAGTTTGCACCCGGTGGCCATCATTTGTGCGGTCTTGCTGTTCGGCGGATTGTGGGGCTTTTGGGGGGTGTTTTTTGCGATCCCGCTGGCCACGCTGTGCAAGGCGGTGCTGGATGCCTGGCCACGTGAACAGCAGGTGGTAGCGCCACTGCTGTAAAGCCCGAAGGGCAGGCAAGAAAAAGCCCCGGCTCTCGTAAGAGAACCGGGGCTTTTTCGTTACGGCATCAGCTTACGCTTGAATGACCGGGATGTTGGCATTGGCTGCCGACTCACGGAATTCAGCGATCTGATCAAAGCTCAGGTAACGGTACACGTCCGTTGCCATGGTGTTGATCTCTGCTGCGTAAGCCAGGTATTCCTCAACCGAAGGCAGACGGCCCAGGATCGAAGCTACCGACGCCAACTCAGCCGAAGCCAGGTAAACGTTGGCACCGTCACCCAGACGGTTCGGGAAGTTACGGGTCGAAGTCGACACTACGGTGGAGTTCGGCTCAACGCGTGCCTGGTTACCCATGCACAGCGAGCAGCCTGGCATTTCCATGCGTGCGCCGGCTTTGCCGTAGATGCCGTAGTAGCCTTCTTCGGTCAGTTGGTGAGCGTCCATTTTGGTCGGAGGCGACAGCCACAGACGGGTTGGCAGCTGACCTTTGACCTTGTCCAGCAACTTGCCCGCAGCGCGGAAGTGGCCGATGTTGGTCATGCACGAACCGATGAACACTTCGTCGATTTTCTCGCCAGCAACGCTGGACAGCAGACGGGCGTCATCCGGGTCGTTGGGTGCACAGAGCACAGGCTCTTTGATGTCGGCCAGATCGATTTCGATGATGTGCGCGTATTCGGCGTCAGCATCGGCTTCCATCAGCTCAGGGTTGGCAACCCAGGCTTCCATCGCTTGAGCGCGACGCTCAAGGGTACGCACGTCGCCGTAACCTTCTGCAATCATCCAGCGCAGCAGGGTGATGTTGGAGTTCAGGTATTCGGTGATCGATTCTTTGGACAGCTTGATGGTGCAGCCAGCCGCCGAACGCTCTGCCGAGGCGTCGGAGAGTTCGAACGCTTGCTCGATGCTCAGGTTGTCCAGACCTTCGATTTCCAGGATGCGACCCGAGAATTCGTTGATCTTGCCTTTCTTCTCGACCGTCAGCAGGCCTTTCTGGATAGCGACGTAAGGAATGGCGTGTACCAGGTCACGCAGGGTGATGCCCGGCTGCATTTCGCCTTTGAAGCGAACCAGAACCGATTCCGGCATGTCCAGTGGCATTACGCCAGTGGCTGCGGCGAACGCTACCAGACCCGAACCGGCAGGGAACGAAATGCCCATTGGGAAGCGAGTGTGGGAGTCGCCACCGGTGCCGACGGTGTCAGGCAGCAGCATGCGGTTCAGCCAGCTGTGGATGATGCCGTCGCCCGGACGCAGGGAAACACCGCCACGGGTCATGATGAAGTCTGGCAGGGTGTGGTGCGTGGTGACGTCGATCGGCTTTGGATAGGCCGCGGTGTGGCAGAACGACTGCATCACCAGGTCAGCGGAGAAGCCCAGGCACGCCAGGTCTTTCAGTTCGTCACGGGTCATTGGACCGGTGGTGTCCTGAGAACCTACGGTGGTCATCTTCGGCTCGCAGTAAGTGCCTGGACGAACGCCAGTCACGCCGCACGCCTTGCCAACCATTTTTTGCGCCAGGGTGTAACCCTTGGTGCTTTCAATAGGTGCTTCAGGCTTTTTGAACAGATCGGTAGGACCCAGACCCAGCTCGGCACGAGCCTTCTCGGTCAGGCCACGGCCGATGATCAGCGGGATACGGCCACCGGCGCGAACTTCGTCCAGCAGAACGGGAGTTTTCAGTTCGAAGGTGGTGATGACTTCGTCAGTACCGTGCTTGCACACTTTGCCAGCGTGCGGGTACAGGTCGATCACGTCGCCCATGTTGATGTTGCTGACGTCGAACTCGATTGGCAGTGCGCCAGCATCTTCCATGGTGTTGTAGAAGATTGGAGCGATTTTGCTGCCGAAGCAGAAGCCGCCTGCACGCTTGTTCGGTACATAAGGAACGTCGTCGCCGAAGAACCACAGTACGGAGTTGGTGGCCGACTTACGCGACGAACCGGTACCGACTACGTCACCGACGTAGGCGATAGGGAAGCCCTGACCGCGCATTTCTTCGATTTGCTTCATCGGGCCGATGGAGCCTTGAACGTCCGGCACGATACCGTCACGAGCCATTTTCAGCATGGCCAGGGCGTGCAGCGGGATGTCCGGGCGCGACCAGGCGTCTGGTGCAGGCGACAGGTCGTCGGTGTTGGTTTCGCCGGTAACCTTGAACACGCGCAGGCTGATTTTGTCTGCCAGTGTCGGGCGGTTTTTGAACCACTCGCCGTCAGCCCAGGACTCAATCACGGCTTTAGCGTGAACATTGCCGTTTTTGGCTTTTTCAGCGACGTCGTGGAAGGCATCGAACATCAGCAGGGTGTGCTTGAGTTGCGCAGCGGCAACCGGTGCCAGCTCTGCGTCGTCCAGCAGATCTACCAAAGTAACGATGTTGTAGCCGCCTTGCATGGTGCCAAGCAGTTCAACAGCGCGTTGTTTGGTGATCAGGGGGGAGGTTGCTTCACCTTTCGCGATGGCGGCCAGGAAGCCGGCTTTTACGTAGGCAGCTTCGTCAACACCAGGTGGAATGCGGTTGGTGATCAGGTCAACGAGGAATTCTTCTTCGCCGGCAGGCGGGTTTTTCAGCAGCTCAACCAGGCCTGCAGTTTGTTCGGCGTTAAGCGGCTGGGGAACGATACCCAGGGCTGCGCGCTCTTCGATATGTTTGCGGTAGGCTTCAAGCACAGTTATTACCCTCATCATTGGTCCCAAATGGGTGTCCGGGACGCTCATCCAGGAATGCCAGGTACTCATGCGCTGCAGGGCTTTTTGGGCCGCTTAGCCAGAGTTTCAAGGATTCCCAACAGAAGCTGTTTTCAAAGTTTTACGCCATCCGAACGGCGGGATGATGAAGGTTGATGGGGGCACTTGCTGTGCAAACACCCCGCACCAACACCGTTCTTCAGGATCAACTGTGCTCGTGACGCTTTGAAAACAGCTTCCAACGGACATTGGCGCCTTAAAAGGCAGGCTGATTCTACGGCAAAAACTTGTTAAAGGTAAGTTAGGCCCTGAAGGTTGAGGGGTGATCTGCGTTAGACAAAGGGCTAACATGGCCGTCTGTTTCACTCTGCAGTGCTCTATTTCGCCATGCCCAACCAAACCATCAAGACCCCTTGTATCGGCCTGTGCTCAACGGTTTACGGAGACCTCGTGTGCCGTGGCTGCAAGCGTTTCCACCACGAAGTGATCCACTGGAACGGTTACAACGAGGACGAAAAACGCGCTGTCTGGCTGCGGCTCGAACAGCTTTTAGTGCAGGTCATGGCGGCCAAGGTCGAGGTGTTTGACCCGCCGGCGCTGCGCAATCAGTTGATTACCCGAAAAATACGTTTCGTCGAGAAGCAATCTGAATATTGCTGGGCGTACCAGCTGATAGCCCGTGGCGCACGGGTGATCAACCAATTGGAGATGTACGGGATGGTGTTGTTGCCGGAGTTTCGTGACTGGGGGCTGCCGGAATTGCGTGACGCCATTGATCGGGAATTTTTCCTCTTGTCCGAAGCGCACTACGAGCGCTACATCGCCCCGGGCTTTCTCAAGGATGCAATGGGGCAATAGGTCCCGGCCCGCTGCCTCGCGATCTTTAAACGAGCAAAAGATCGCGAGGCAAGCTCGCTCCTACACTTTTTGTTCCAGTTCCTTGACGATGTCTTCGGGCTTGAGCACCAGAACGTCGGATTCAAGCTTGTCGATCACGATTTCTGCAGTGTTGCCGATCAAGGCCGCTGACAAGCCGGTGCGCGCCACAGTACCGATTACCGTCACCGCAGCGTCGAGCTTTCTGGCGACCTGCTGAATGATGATGTCTGCCGGGCCTTCTTTAATGTGCATGCGCTCGTCGCTGATTTCGAAGCGGCGCTGGAACTCCTTGCTGGCCGCCCGAAAGCTGGCTTCGTATTCGGTGTCGATCGGGTAGGCCGCATCCATCACCGCCAGGGTGGGCGCCGGGTGCGCGCTGACGACGTGCAGTTCGCCGTGTGTCAGGCTGGCAATGCGAAAACCCTGGTCGATGATGGTTTTGTGCAGCGCCATGTGGTCTTCGTCGCCGTTGCCTACGTCGACGGCGGCCAGCACCACGCCGTTGCTCCAGGGCTTGGTGGTTCTGACCAGCAAGACCGGGGTAGGGCAGTCGCGCAGCAGCTTCCAGTCTTCGGGGGTGAGCAGGATCTTTCTCAGGATGGAGTCGTCAACGTGTTGCTTGATCACCAGCCCGCAACCCTCGATTTGCTGCTCCTTGATGATGGTGGTGTGCAGGTTGTCGTGCCACGCCTGACGTGACGTCACGCTGTAGCCTTCGGTGATCAGGCTGTTGGTCAGGACATTGAGCAAGGCTGAGTGATCGTGCTCTTTGTCGCCGATCAACAGATGCAAATGCGCTTTGGAGGCTTTGGCGATTTCTTTGGCGCGCTTGAGGGCGAAGCTTTCCATCAGATGGGGCTCGATGACGACCAACAGGCTACGTATGGTTTGCATGACCGTTCACTCCATGTGCAATAAGGGGGGGATGCGAACACTATAGTTGCTCATCTGTAATGCGGACGTTGATGCATATCAAGCTGCGCGGTTGGTGCTGTGGCGCATGGCCCGTATAATCGGCGCCTTTCGCCTCGTCCAGCCTTTGTGAGCCTCATGTCAGCGATACCTCAAAACACGTTCGGCCCGTTGTGCAATCTCCACTGTTCGGGAGTGCGTGCATGAACCTTCCTGAAATCCATGAGTTCTTGGGTTGCCGTACCCCTGACGGCTGGATCGCTGCTGCATTGGCCGATCAGGAAACCCTGCTGATCGACCACAAAAACTGCGAATTCAAGGCCGCCAGTACGGCGTTGAGCCTGATCGCCAAGTACCACTCCCACGTTGACCTGATCAATATGATGTCGCGCCTGGCCCGTGAAGAGCTGGTGCACCACGAGCAGGTCATGCGCTTGATGAAAAAACGCAAAATCGAACTGCGCCAGTTGTCGGCGGGCCGTTACGCCTCGGGTTTACGCAAAGTGGTGCGTAACCACGAACCGGTAAAGCTGGTGGATACCTTGGTGGTCGGGGCGTTTATTGAAGCCCGCAGTTGCGAGCGTTTCGAAGCGCTGGTGCCGCATTTGGACGAAGAACTCGGCAAGTTCTACTACGGCCTGCTCAAAAGCGAGGCCCGCCATTTTCAGGGCTATTTGAAACTGGCCTATCAATACGGCGACGCCAAAGACATTGCTCAGGTCATCGAGCGGGTGAGAGCGGCCGAGCAAGAACTGATTGAAACACCCGATGTTGAATTCCGCTTCCACAGCGGCGTGCCTGCCCAGTCTTAAGTCGCCGATTTACCGGCTACGGCTTTCTGTGTTCCATACCTGACCGGAGCTGCCGAAGGCTGTGATCTTTTGATTTTTCAAAGATCGCGGCCTTCGGCAGCTCTTACAGTCACATCTCAATAGTTAGCCTGCTATTTATAATCTTGACATTAGCTGCCTAAGCAGTAGTATTTGGTTACATTACTGCTTAGGCAGCTTTCTGGTGCCCTGATGAAACACTTCCACCCCGATACCTTTCGAAACTGCACCCTGGGTTTGTTACTGGGGCGTGCAGCGCTGCTTAAAGATCGCATCATCGACACGCACATGGAGCCTTACGGCATCACTGCTGCGCAGTTCAAGGTGCTGATCATCATGGCGCAATTTGCTGTCGATACTCCGGCCGAGCTGTGCCGCCACTTGTCACTGGACAGCGGCTCGATGACGCGCATGCTCGATCGCCTTGAGCAAAAGAGTCTTTTGATTCGCCAACGCTCTGACGCCGACAGGCGCCAGGTACGTCTTGTGCTGACTGAAGACGGGCAGGCGCTGGCAGATCGGCTCCCGACGATTGGCGCTGATGCCATGAATCAATTGGCGGGTGCAATCAGCCCACAAGAACTGCAAAGCCTGGAACAGATCCTTAAAAAAATACTGCTGGCGGCCGGTGATCCGATCACTATCCAGCGCTTGGGTGAAAAATGAGCAACAGAGCATTACGAACAGGCTTAAGCCTGATGTGTGTGTCCCTTGCGTTGGCAGGTTGTGCCAGCTACAGCGGTTTGACCACCGAAGGCGCGCGCCTGGATGCGAAAAGCCTCCAGTCCGCTCAAGCCCTCAAGGGCATCAATGTGACCCCGGCAGCCTGGCCGCAAAAGGACTGGTGGAAGCGCTTGGGCGACAGCCAGTTGAATGGCTTGGTCGACGAGGCATTGCGTGACAGCCCGGACATGCAGATAGCCAGTGCCCGTGTGCATCAGGCCACTGCCGCCGCCGGCGCTGCCAATGCGGCACGCATGCCGACGCTGGACGCCGAGGCCGATGTGACGCGCTCGCGCCTGTCACGCTCCCAGGATCCAACCGGCCAGGGTGGTCGTTATGACACGGTGCGTGACATCGGTCTGACCTTCAATTACACCTTCGACCTGTGGGGCGGCCAGCGGGATGCCTGGGAAGCGGCTTTGGGCGAAGCCCGCGCTGCCGAAGTCGACAGCCACGCTGCGAGCCTGACCCTGGCGGCCGATGTGGCAAAGGCCTACAGCAATCTGGGGCATGCCTACAGCGTGCTGGATCTGTCGAAAGATGACCTTCAGCGCACCCGCAAAATGCTCGATTTGAGCAAGCAGCGGTTGCAGGCCGGTATCGACAGCCACTATCAGTATCAGCAGACCGAAAGCCTGGAAGCCAGCTCCCAGGAGCAGGTGATCAATGCACAGAAACAGGTCAAGAGCGCTCATATCGCCCTGGCAGTGTTGCTGGGTAAAGGGCCGGACCGTGGTTTTGAGATTGCCCGGCCGCAGATTTTGACCCCTGCCGCCGTGGCCGTGCCGAGCACATTGCCCGCCGAGTTACTGGGTCGTCGCCCCGATATTGTGGCGGCACGCTGGCGGGTCGAAGCGGCCAGTAAAAATATTGCCGCCGCCAAAACACGCTTTTACCCCAACCTCAACTTGAGTGCCGCTGCCGGGACTCAGTCGTTGCTGGGCGATGCGTTGTTTGGTTCGGCCAGCCGCTTTATGAACATCGCCCCGGCCATTTCGCTGCCGATTTTTGACGGCGGCCGTCTGCGTGCCGGGCTGGATGCCGAAGACGCCAATTACGACTTGGCCGTTGCGCAATACAACAAGACCCTGGTGGCCGCACTCGGTGATGTCAGCGATACCCTCGAGCAATTGAATGCCATGAGCGAGCAGGTCAGCACCCAGAAACGTGCGGCTGATATTGCCCAGCAGTCGTATGACTCGGGATTGCAGCGCTACGAATCCGGCATCGGCAGTTACCTGGATGTCCTCAGCATCGAGCAGCAATTGCTCCAGGCACAGCGCCAGCTGGCTGACCTGAATGCCGAGCAGATCACGCTTTCGATTCAACTGATGCAAGCCCTGGGCGGTGGCTTTGAGCCCGGCAATGCGGCTGCGGCCGTTCCTGTTCAAGTCTCCCTGGCAGAATAATTTAGGTAATCGTCATGGCTACTGTGCAAACACCGAATGAAGCGCAACACAATCAGGACGCTGGTAATCAGCGCAAACGTAAACTCTGGCTGAGTGGTCTGGCCATATTGGTCATCTTGGTCGGCCTGGGTGTCTGGGGCTGGCATGAGTTGTATGGTCGCTGGAGCGAAAGCACCGACGACGCCTATGTCAACGGTAACGTGGTCGAAATCACGCCATTGGTGGCGGGGACGGTAGTGAGCATCGGCGCCGATGATGGCGATCTGGTTCATGAAGGGCAGGTGCTGCTTAACTTTGATCCGAGTGATTCGCTGGTCGGCTTGCAGAGCGCCGAAGCCAACCTGGCTCGCACTGTGCGTCAGGTTCGCGGCCTGTTCAGTAACGTAAGCGGTACCAAAGCGCAGGTGGCGGCGCAAAAAGTCGCTGTGCAAAAGGCCCAGGACAACTTCAATCGCCGGAAAAACCTGGCAGCAAGCGGGGCTATTTCCCAAGAAGAGCTGTCCCATGCGCGGGATGACCTGGCGTCTGCACAAAGTGCCTTGCGCAATAACGAGCAGCAACTCGACACCACCAGCGCGCTGGTTGACAACACGGCCATTGCTAACCATCCGGATGTGCTGGCCGCCGCTGCGCAGTTGCGTCAGGCGTATCTGGAGCACGCACGCACCACGTTGATTGCGCCGGTGACCGGCTATGTCGCCAAGCGTACCGTGCAATTGGGCCAGCGCGTTCAGCCGGGCACCGCGTTGATGGCGGTTATCCCGCTTAATCAACTGTGGATCGACGCCAACTTCAAGGAAACCCAACTGGACAAGATGCGTATTGGCCAGCCGGTTGAAATTGAATCGGACCTGTATGGGAGCAACGTCAAGTACAGCGGTACCGTCGACAGCATTGGTGCGGGCACTGGCAGCGCGTTTGCCCTGCTGCCAGCGCAAAACGCTACCGGCAACTGGATCAAAATCGTTCAGCGTGTTCCGGTGCGTATCCACATCAATGCCGATGAGCTGGCCCAGCACCCGCTACGCATCGGGCTGTCGACCACGGTTGACGTGAACCTGCATGACCAGAGCGGCCCGGTGCTGGCGCAACAACCGCCGCAGAAGGCGATGTTCACCACCAACGTGTACGAGCAACAGTTGGCTGAAGCAGACACCCTGATTTCCCGTCTGATCGAAAGCAACAGCGCTGTGGCGGGCCCTACCGCCGCCCAACGCTAATTCGCCAATCCATAAGCCCCGCTGCACTGGCGGGGCTGTGCCCCTGGTTTTAAAGGATTTGCGATGAGCACAAACGCGTCTTTTACCCCGCCCAGCCTGCTGTTCGCCACCATTGGCCTGTCGCTGGCGACCTTTATGCAGGTGCTCGACACCACCATCGCCAACGTTGCTTTGCCGACCATCTCCGGCAACCTGGGGGTGAGTTCGGAGCAGGGTACGTGGGTCATTACTTCTTTTGCGGTGAGTAACGCGATTGCCTTGCCATTGACGGGCTGGTTGAGCCGGCGCTTTGGTGAAGTGAAACTGTTTTTGTGGGCCACGGTGCTGTTTGTGCTGGCTTCATTCTTGTGCGGTATTTCGACGTCCATGCCTGAACTGGTGGGTTTTCGTGTGCTGCAAGGTCTGGTGGCCGGGCCGCTGTATCCGATGACGCAAACCTTGCTGATTGCGGTGTACCCCCCGGCGAAACGGGGGATGGCATTGGCATTGCTGGCGATGGTCACGGTGGTGGCGCCGATTGCCGGGCCGATTTTGGGTGGCTGGATTACGGACAGTTACAGTTGGCCGTGGATCTTCTTTATTAACATCCCGATTGGCATCTTTGCGGTGTTGGTAGTGCGTCAGCAGCTCAAGGCGCGCCCGGTGGTGATTACTCGCCAGCCGATGGACTACGTAGGGCTTATTACGCTGATCATTGGCGTCGGCGCGCTACAGATTGTGCTCGACAAGGGTAATGACCTGGACTGGTTCGAATCCAACTTCATTCTGCTGGGCACGGCGTTGTCCGTGGTGGCGTTGGCGGCCTTTGTCATTTGGGAAATGACCGACAAACACCCGATTGTGAACCTGCGCCTGTTTGCCTACCGCAACTTCCGGATCGGCACCATCGTGTTGGTGCTGGGCTATGCCGGGTTCTTCGGTATCAACCTGATCTTGCCGCAATGGTTGCAAACCCAAATGGGTTATACCGCGACATGGGCGGGCTTGGCGGTGGCGCCGATTGGGATATTGCCGGTGTTGATGTCGCCTTTTGTGGGCAAGTACGCGAACAAGTTCGACCTGCGCCTGCTGGCCGGGCTGGCCTTTTTGGCGATCGGCCTGAGCTGCTTCATGCGTGCCGATTTCACCAATGAGGTCGACTTCCAGCACGTTGCACTGGTGCAACTGTTTATGGGGATCGGGGTGGCGCTGTTCTTCATGCCGACCTTGAGCATTCTGATGTCGGACTTGCCGCCCAACCAAATCGCTGACGGCGCGGGCCTGGCCACGTTCTTGCGGACATTGGGCGGTAGTTTTGCTGCGTCCCTGACCACCTGGATCTGGATTCGTCGTGCCGATCAGCATCATGCCTACATGAGTGAAAGCTTGAGTACCTATGATCCGGTCACCCGGCATGCGCTGGACAGTTTGGGCGGGGCGAGCAACCAGGCGTATGCCCAGCTCGATCAGGTGCTGACCAGCCAGGCGTACATGCTCTCGACCGTGGACTACTTCACGCTGATGGGCTGGATGTTTATGGGCTTGATCTTGCTGGTATGGCTGGCCAAGCCGCCATTTGCTGCCAAGCCAGGACCGGCGGCGAGCGGGCATTAACGCCTGATCGTACGCAAAACCGTAGGAGCGAGCTTGTCTCGCGATCTTTTGATTTTTTAAAAGATCGCGAGGCAAGCTCGCTCCTACAGTGGGCAGTGTTTATTGGGTGGCGTGAGGTAACGCCAGCTGCGCGCTGTCGAACTCAAACGGCGCCAGTTGCATGCCTTGTTCATCGACTTGCAAGGCCCAGCCTTGTTTGTCCCAGTCGCCGAGTACGATGCGCTTGGCGGCGTAATCGCCAAGTTGCAATTTGTGTATCGCGGGGCGGTGGGTGTGGCCATGGATCAGGGTCTTGACGCCGAAGTGCTCCATGATCCGCGGTACTTGCTCGGGGGTTACGTCGACAATGTCGTTGGCTTTCATGCGGGTTTGCGCACGGCTTTCGCTGCGCAGCTTGCGCGCCAGCTTATGGCGAGTGCTCAACGGCAAGTGGCGCAAGATCCACACCGTTACCGGGTTGCGCAGGTAGCGTCGCATACGCATGTAGGCTTCGTCGCGGGTGCACAGGCTGTCGCCGTGCATCAATAAAACCGGCTCGCCGTAGAAATCGACCACGCTCGGGTCTTTAAGCAGGGTGCAGCCAGCCGCCTTGCAAAAGGCCTGGCCGAGCAGAAAATCACGATTGCCGTGCATCAGGAATACGTTCGTACCGCTGTCACTCAATTCGCGCAGCGCTTCGCAGATGGAGCGCTGGTAGGGCGTCATTGCATCGTCGCCAATCCAGGCTTCAAAAAAATCTCCCAAAATGTACAGCGCCTGTGCCGAGCGCGCGCGCCCGGACAGGAAATTCAGAAACGCCCGGGTAATGTCCGGGCGCTCCTCTTCCAGATGCAAATCTGAAATCAGCAGTATCACTCAATGATCTCGGCTTTCTCGATGATCACGTCTTCTGCCGGTACGTCCTGGTGGCCCGCTTTGGAAACGGTCGAAACGCCTTTGATCTTGTCAACAACGTCTTGACCTTCGGTCACTTTGCCGAACACTGCGTAGCCCCAGCCCTGAACGTTTTTGCCGCTGTGGTTCAGGAAGCTGTTGTCAGCCACGTTGATGAAGAACTGCGCGGAAGCCGAATGCGGCTCCATGGTGCGAGCCATGGCGATGGTGTACTTGTCGTTCGACAGGCCGTTATCCGCCTCGTTCTGGATGCTTGGGCGCTTGTCTTTCTTTTCTTTCATGCCAGGTTCAAAACCGCCGCCCTGAATCATGAAGTTACCGATTACACGGTGGAAAACAGTGTTTTCGTAGTGGCCGGCTTTTACGTATTCGAGGAAGTTGGCGACAGTAATTGGCGCCTTTTCAGCGTTCAGCTCAATCACGATGTCGCCGTGGTTGGTGGTCAGTTTTACTTTTGACATGTCGTTATCGCTCTATCAGAGAATTCGTTGGGCGAGGAAATCGTATGACACCGTCAGCCCCGGTTGGGCTGGGTAGATACAGCCGCGGGCGAAGTTTAGCCTGCCCGCAGAGCATTTCGATGGTGTTTTTGCGATATGGGGGCTAAAAGCCCCATTTCAATTGCTTTGATTGGTCGCCTGCTCTGTCAGGGACTTGACAGCATCGGCTATGATAGGCGCTTTGATTTCCGTCGGCCGCTCCAGGCCGCGCACCCGTTACGTTCAAGGATCCTATGAGCAAGCCCACTGTCGACCCCACTCTGAATCCAAAGGCTGGCCCAGCTGTACCGGCCAATTTTCTGCGCCCAATCGTGCAGGCGGACCTTGAATCGGGTAAATGCCAACAGATCGTGACCCGCTTCCCGCCTGAGCCTAACGGCTACTTGCACATTGGCCACGCCAAATCTATTTGCGTGAACTTTGGCCTGGCCGAGGAATTTGGCGGCGTCACGCACTTGCGCTTTGACGACACCAACCCGGCCAAGGAAGACCAGGAATACATCGACGCGATCGAAAGCGACGTGAAGTGGCTGGGCTTCCAGTGGTCTGGCGAAGTGCGCTATGCGTCGCAGTATTTCGATCAGTTGCATGACTGGGCGGTTTACCTGATCAAGGAAGGCAAGGCTTATGTTTGCGACCTGACGCCGGAGCAAGCCAAGGAATACCGTGGCAACCTGACCGAGCCTGGCAAAAACAGCCCGTTCCGTGATCGCAGCGTTGAAGAAAACCTGGACCTGTTTGCGCGCATGAAGGCGGGCGAGTTCGAAGACGGCAAGCGCGTGCTGCGGGCCAAGATCGACATGTCTTCGCCGAACATGAACCTGCGTGACCCGATCATGTATCGCATTCGTCACGCTCATCACCATCAGACCGGTGATAAATGGTGCATCTACCCGAACTATGACTTCACCCATGGTCAGTCGGATGCGATTGAAGGCATTACCCACTCGATCTGCACCCTTGAGTTCGAAGGCCATCGCCCTCTGTATGAGTGGTTCCTCGACAGCCTGCCGGTGCCGAGCAAGCCGCGTCAGTACGAGTTCTCACGCCTGAACCTGAACTACACCATTACCAGCAAGCGCAAGCTCAAGCAACTGGTGGATGAAAAGCACGTTAATGGCTGGGACGACCCGCGCATGTCGACGCTGTCGGGTTTCCGCCGTCGTGGTTACACGCCCAAGTCGATCCGTAACTTCTGCGACATGGTCGGCACCAACCGCTCGGACGGTGTAGTGGATTTCGGCATGCTGGAATTCAGCATCCGTGATGACCTCGATCACAGCGCCCCGCGTGCCATGTGCGTGCTGCGCCCGTTGAAAGTGATCATCACCAACTACCCTGAAGACAAGGTCGAAAACCTTGAGCTGCCTTGCCACCCTAAAGAAGACATGGGTGTGCGCGTGCTGCCATTCGCGCGTGAGATTTACATCGATCGTGACGATTTCATGGAAGAGCCGCCAAAAGGTTACAAGCGCCTTGAGCCTGCGGGCGAAGTGCGTCTGCGCGGCAGCTATGTGATCCGTGCCGATGAAGCAATTAAAGATGCTGACGGCAACATCATTGAGCTGCACTGCTCGTACGACCCAGAAACCCTGGGCAAAAACCCTGAAGGCCGCAAGGTCAAAGGTGTGGTGCACTGGGTGCCGGCGGCTGCCAGCGTCGAGTGTGAAGTGCGTCTGTACGATCGCCTGTTCCGTTCGCCGAACCCTGAAAAGGCCGAGGATGGCGCCAGCTTCCTGGAAAACATCAACCCTGACTCGCTGCAAGTGCTGACCGGTTGTCGTGCTGAACCCTCGCTGGGCAATGCACAGCCGGAAGACCGTTTCCAGTTCGAGCGCGAAGGTTACTTCTGCGCAGATATCAAGGACTCGAAACCAGGTCAGCCGGTATTCAACCGTACCGTGACTCTGCGTGATTCGTGGGGCCAGTGATCAAGTTTTAAGGAAGAGCTCGTGCTAACGATCTACAACACGCTCACCAAGAGCAAAGAAGTTTTCAAGCCTCTGGATGGCAACAAGGTGCGCATGTACGTGTGCGGCATGACCGTGTACGACTATTGCCACCTGGGCCACGGTCGCAGCATGGTTGCCTTCGACCTGGTGACGCGCTGGTTGCGTTTCAGCGGTTACGATTTGACGTATGTGCGCAACATCACCGATATCGATGACAAGATCATCAATCGTGCGAATGAAAACGGTGAAACGTTTGAAGCGCTGACTGAGCGCATGATCGCCGCGATGCACGAAGACGAAGCCCGGCTGAACATCAAGAAACCGGACATGGAGCCGCGTGCCACCGACCATATCGCTAGCATGCACGCGATGATCCAGACCTTGATCGACAAGGGCTATGCCTACGCTCCCGGCAATGGCGACGTGTACTACCGCGTTGCCAAGTTCATGGGGTATGGCAAGCTGTCGCGCAAGAAGATCGAAGACTTGCGCATCGGTGCTCGCATCGAAGTTGACGAGGCCAAAGACGATCCGCTGGACTTCGTGCTGTGGAAAGGCGTCAAGCCGGGCGAGCCAAGCTGGGAGTCGCCGTGGGGTCCAGGGCGTCCGGGCTGGCACATTGAGTGCTCGGTGATGTCGACCTGCTGCTTGGGCGAGACCTTCGATATTCATGGCGGCGGCAGCGATCTGGAATTCCCGCACCATGAAAACGAAATCGCCCAGAGCGAGGCGGCCACGGGTAAAACCTACGCCAATGCCTGGATGCACTGCGGGATGATTCGCATCAATGGCGAGAAGATGTCCAAATCCTTGAACAACTTCTTCACCATTCGCGACGTTCTGGAGAAATATCATCCGGAAGTGGTGCGTTATCTGTTGGTTTCCAGCCACTACCGTAGCTCGATCAACTACTCCGAAGACAACCTCAAGGATGCGAAAGCGGCGCTTGAGCGGTTCTATCACGCACTCAAAGGGTTGCCGAAAGTGGCGCCGGCCGGTGGTGAGGCGTTTGTTGAGCGCTTTACGCACGTGATGAACGATGACTTCGGTACGCCAGAAGCGTGTGCGGTGCTGTTCGAGATGGTTCGCGAGATCAACCGTTTGCGTGAATCGGATGAGTTGGCGGCGGCCAGTTTGGCGGCACGTCTTAAAGAGTTGGCCGATGTGCTGGGTGTCTTGCAGCTCGAAGCCGATGACTTTTTGCAGGCGGGCGCTGAAGGGCGAGTTGATGCGGCGCAAGTTGATGCATTGATTGCAGCTCGTTTGGCCGCGCGCGCGGGCAAGGACTGGGCTGAGTCGGACCGTATCCGCGACCAGCTCACAGCAATGGGCGTTGTGCTGGAAGACGGCAAGGGCGGTACCACCTGGCGTCTGGCTGACTAAAGCGCTCCTACAGAGTTGGCGACATTCCCTGTAGGAGCGAGCTTGATCGCGATCTTTTGATCTTGATTGGGTACAAAGAAAGCGGGCAATAAAAAACGGCACCCTCGGGTGCCGTTTTTTGTTGCGAGACACTAAGGCTTAGCCGTGCAATGTCTCAGCCGCGTACAGCGTATTTTCCAGCAGGCAGGCGCGAGTCATCGGGCCAACACCGCCTGGTACCGGAGTGATCCAGCCGGCGCGGGGCAGGGCGGTCTCGTAAACCACGTCGCCGACCAGCTTGCCATCAGCCTGACGGTTGATGCCAACGTCGATCACGATGGCGCCTTCCTTGATCCACTCACCCTTGACCAGGCCAGGTTTGCCGGCAGCCACGACTACCAGGTCGGCACGACCTACGTGGCCAGCCAGATCCTTGGTGAAGCGGTGGGTCACGGTGACGGTGCAGCCCGCGAGCAGCAGTTCCATGGCCATGGGGCGACCCACAATGTTGGAAGCGCCGACAATAACGGCGTCCATTCCATACAGGTCCTGACCGGTGCTTTCCAGCAGGGTCATGATGCCTTTAGGGGTGCACGGGCGCAGCAATGGAATGCGCTGGGCCAGACGGCCTACGTTGTACGGATGGAAACCGTCGACGTCTTTGTCGGGGCGGATACGCTCCAGCAGGCTGGAAGCGTCCAGGTGTTCTGGCAACGGCAGTTGCAGCAGGATGCCGTCGATGTTTGGGTCGTCATTAAGACGGTCGATCAAATCTGTCAGCGCTTGCTGAGTGGTGTCGGACGGCAGGTCATAGGCCTGTGAGAGAAAGCCTACCTCTTCGCAGTCTTTACGCTTGTGCGAAACATAAACCTGGGAGGCAGGATCGCTGCCGACCAGAATCACTGCCAGACCAGGAGTGCGCAGGCCTTGCTCGTGACGCTCGGCGACGCGTTTGGCAATCTGCTTGCGCAGGTTGGCGGCGATCGCTTTGCCGTCGATTAGTTGTGCAGTCATTACGCGTGATTAACCATCGTAAAGGGTGGAGAAAGGACGTGCATTCTCGCATGCCGTGGCGTACGGGCAAAGGCGCTTGGTCTGCTAATTCCCCTAACTCCTTTATATTTCTGAACTTTTTTGAAAAAACAGTTGACGACTTTCAGGGTCGTCTATAACATTCGTCGCACTTGTCGGGCACAGCCTAGCACTGGTTAAGAAGGTAGAGCGAAGTTGTTGTCCAGCTTGGTGATACTGAAAGCACTTAGTTTGTAATCGTCACAGAGTACAGATTAATAAGGCGCCCGTAGCTCAGCTGGATAGAGCATCCGCCTTCTAAGCGGATGGTCGCAGGTTCGAGTCCTGCCGGGTGCGCCATTAGGCAGCTTTGGCACAAGTAAGGCAGCAAAGGCAATATGGTGGGCGTAGCTCAGTTGGTAGAGCACGGGATTGTGACTCCCGTTGTCGAGGGTTCGATCCCCTTCGTCCACCCCATATTTAGAAGGACGCCAGATTAATAATCTGGCGTCTTTGCTTCAAAAGTTTGAAATGCGGATGTGGTGGAATTGGTAGACACACTGGATTTAGGTTCCAGCGCCGCAAGGTGTGAGAGTTCGAGTCTCTCCGTCCGCACCAAATTTGGTTTCGCAATGTATCGCTGTGCGAAACCATTGAGAAAGCCGCCTGTGGCGGCTTTTTTATTGTGCAACAGGGGCTGTATCAGCAACTTGGCGCACAGGTAATGAGTCTTCAGTTCACCGGTTCAGCGGGTGGCCTATTGATACATTGCTGGCTTGACTGATCAAGCAAGGCTTGTTGAGTCAGGTGCAACATGCAATATGGTGGGCGTAGCTCAGTTGGTAGAGCACGGGATTGTGACTCCCGTTGTCGAGGGTTCGATCCCCTTCGTCCACCCCATATTTAAAAAAAACGCCAGATTAACAATCTGGCGTTTTTGTTTTTTACGTTTAAAAAAGCGACTGCAGTTCGACCTCACGTGTTAAGACTGTGTCGTCATAAGGCCTTGATGCTTAAGTCTATTCGCTGCATCCAGGCAGGCATTTTGCTCGTCAAACCCTAAAAAGCGCAGGACCTGAAAAGGCATGCGCTTTTTTTTGGTTTAAAAAGTTTAAGCGGTTCAGGGGTGGGTGCACGTGGTGTTGGGTGGCATTTGTCAGGCGCATGTGTGTTCTCTGCTTCTATATAGAAGGCTCTGAACGGGGTCGTGTGTAAAGGTTTGTGTATTTTGAGCGGGTTAAGCAAATCATTGCTTGTGCTTAATAATGTACCGGTCGTTTCTATGTGCGATTTGGGTAGGGTGACTTCTTGAGTTTGACCCACTAGAATGCATGCCCTTGATTATGGGGTCGGAAACGGCCGGCTAATGTCTGTGCAACGAGGAATATCCATGCAAGTTTCTGTTGAAAATACTTCCGCTCTTGAGCGTCGCATGACCATTGGCGTGCCAGCTGAGCGTATTGAGGCTGAAGTCAACAAGCGTCTGCAACAGACTGCCCAAAAGGCCAAAATCCCGGGCTTCCGTCCAGGCAAAGTGCCAATGAGCGTGATCCGTCAGCGCTACGAAGCTGATGCGCGTCAAGAAGCGCTGGGCAACGTGATCCAGGCTTCCTTCTACGAAGCAGTGGTTGAGCAGAAGCTGAACCCGGCTGGCGCACCGTCGGTTGAGCCTAAAGTCTTCGAGAAAGGCAAAGATCTGGAATACATCGCGACATTCGAAGTGTTCCCTGAATTCGAAGTGACGGGTCTGGATACCATCGCCGTCGAGCGCCTGAGCGCCGAAGTGGCTGAAGCTGACCTGGACAAAATGCTGGACGTGCTGCGCAAGCAGAACACCCGCTTTGAAGTAACTGAGCGTGCTGCTCAGAACGAAGACCAACTGAACATCGATTTCGTTGGCAAGGTTGATGGCGAAGTATTCGCTGGCGGTTCCGCCAAGGGTACTCAGCTGGTTCTGGGCTCGGGCCGTATGATCCCCGGCTTTGAAGAAGGTCTGGTTGGCGCTAAAGCAGGCGAAGAACGCGTTCTGACCCTGACTTTCCCGGAGGACTACCAGAACCTGGACCTGGCAGGCAAAACTGCTGAGTTCACCGTGACCGTGAACACTGTTTCTGAGCCTAAGCTGCCAGAACTGAACGAAGAATTCTTCGCTCAATTCGGTATCAAAGAAACCGGTATCGAAGGTTTCCGCACCGAAGTTCGCAAGAACATGGAGCGTGAGCTGCGTCAGGCGATCAAATCCAAAGTTAAAAATCAGGTAATGGACGGCTTGCTGGCTGCCAACCCGATTGAAGTGCCAAAAGCACTGCTGTCCAACGAAGTTGATCGTCTGCGCGTGCAGGCTGTTCAGCAATTCGGTGGCAACATCAAGCCTGACCAACTGCCTGCCGAGCTGTTCGAAGAACAAGCCAAGCGCCGCGTTGTACTGGGTCTGATCGTTGCTGAAGTGGTTAAGCAGTTCGATCTGAAGCCTGACGAAGATCGCGTTCGCGACATGATTCAGGAAATGGCTTCCGCTTACCAGGAGCCAGAGCAGGTTGTAGCGTGGTACTACAAAAATGATCAGCAATTGAACGAGGTTCGTTCTGTTGTGCTGGAAGAACAAGTTGTGGATACTGTTCTGCAGAAGGCTAAGGTGACCGATAAAGCGGTCTCTTACGAAGAAGCTGTCAAGCCGGTGGAAGCTCCACAAGCCGACTGATTTGTGATTCGTTAGAAAACACAACCATAAGCCAGCCTCGAGCTGGCTTATGCGTATTCCAGACAAGACTTTTTGGGAGTGACTGCCGGACATGTCCCGCAATTCTTATATTCAGCAGAACTCTGACATTCAGGCCGCAGGCGGCCTGGTCCCGATGGTTGTTGAGCAATCTGCTCGTGGCGAACGCGCCTACGACATCTATTCGCGCCTTTTGAAGGAGCGGATCATCTTCCTGGTAGGCCCTGTCGAAGACTACATGGCCAACCTGGTAGCTGCGCAGTTGCTTTTCCTTGAAGCCGAAAACCCGGACAAGGACATCCATCTGTACATCAACTCCCCAGGTGGCTCGGTGACTGCAGGCATGTCGATCTACGACACCATGCAGTTCATCAAGCCAGACGTGTCGACTATCTGCATTGGTCAGGCCTGCAGCATGGGCGCTTTCCTGCTGGCCGGTGGCGCACCGGGCAAGCGTCATTGCCTGCCTAACTCGCGCATGATGATTCACCAGCCACTGGGCGGTTTCCAGGGCCAGGCGTCGGATATCGACATCCATGCCAAAGAAATCCTCAACATCCGTCATCGCTTGAACTCGTTGCTGGCCCATCACACCGGTCAGTCGCTGGAAACCATCGAGCGTGACACAGAGCGTGACAACTTCATGAGCGCTGAGCGTGCAGCCGAATACGGTTTGATCGACTCTGTGTTCAGCAAGCGTCAAATGCCCGCTTAAGCAGCCCAAATGTAGGTGGTTGGATTAACCGACCACCTGCGGGCTTGAAAAAGCCCGCAGTTGCCTTCATCTTGTGTTGCAAGCCTATCGGATTTGGATCGATCGAATGACTGACACCCGCAACGGCGAGGACAACGGCAAATTGCTCTATTGCTCCTTCTGTGGCAAAAGCCAGCATGAAGTGCGCAAATTGATTGCCGGCCCCTCGGTGTTTATCTGCGACGAATGCGTCGACTTGTGCAACGACATCATCCGTGAGGAGGTGCAGGAAGCCCAAGCCGAAAGCAGCGCGCATAAATTACCTTCGCCAAAAGAAATCAGCGGCATCCTTGATCAATACGTGATTGGTCAGGAACGTGCCAAAAAGGTTTTGGCTGTAGCGGTCTACAACCACTACAAGCGCCTGAACCAGCGTGACAAAAAGAACGACGACGTCGAGCTCGGCAAGAGCAACATCCTGCTGATCGGACCTACCGGCTCGGGTAAAACCCTGCTGGCCGAAACCTTGGCTCGTCTGCTGAACGTACCTTTCACCATCGCTGATGCCACTACACTGACCGAAGCCGGTTATGTGGGTGAAGATGTTGAAAACATCATTCAGAAGTTGCTGCAAAAATGCGATTACGACGTAGAAAAAGCCCAAATGGGTATCGTCTACATCGATGAAATCGACAAGATTTCGCGCAAATCTGACAACCCTTCGATTACCCGTGATGTTTCCGGCGAAGGCGTGCAGCAAGCGTTGCTGAAACTGATCGAAGGCACCGTGGCTTCCGTACCGCCTCAAGGTGGTCGCAAGCACCCGCAGCAAGAGTTCTTGCAGGTTGATACCCGCAACATTCTGTTCATCTGCGGCGGCGCATTCTCGGGCCTTGAAAAGGTTGTGCAGGCGCGCTCGACTCGCGGCGGCATCGGCTTCAGTGCCGAAGTTCGCAGCAAGGAAGAGGGCAAGAAAGTTGGCGAATCGCTGCGTGAAGTCGAACCTGACGATCTGGTCAAGTTCGGTCTGATCCCGGAATTTGTCGGCCGTCTGCCGGTTCTGGCTACCCTGGACGAACTGGATGAAGCTGCACTGATCCAGATTCTGACTGAGCCCAAGAACGCGCTGACCAAGCAATACGGCAAGCTGTTCGAGATGGAAGGCGTTGACCTTGAGTTCCGTGCAGACGCACTGAAAGCAGTGGCCAAGCGCGCCCTTGAGCGCAAGACCGGTGCTCGTGGTCTGCGTTCGATTCTCGAAAGCGTACTGCTCGATACCATGTATGAAATCCCCTCGCAGTCCGAGGTGAGTAAAGTGGTTATCGACGAAAGCGTTATAGAAGGTAAGTCCCAACCGTTGTTTATTTACGAAAGCAACGAAGTGGCTGCCAAGGCTGCACCTGACGCGTAAATGTATTGCTGCGTATGACATATTGCGTGTTAAAGAAGGGGCCTTCGGGCCCCTTTGTTTTTCCTGTCGCTCAGTGCTTGTTTTTTTTCGAGACAGCCCCCATCTTGGCTTCAAGCTTACTTCCACCTGATTACGGCCTTATGGCCGCCGTAGAGGCGAAATCATGAAGACAACCATCGAATTGCCTCTCCTGCCATTGCGTGATGTCGTTGTTTATCCGCACATGGTTATCCCACTGTTCGTGGGACGTGAGAAATCAATCGAGGCCCTTGAGGCTGCGATGACGGGCGACAAGCAGATTCTGCTGTTGGCTCAGAAAAATCCTGCAGACGATGACCCGGGCGAAGACGCGCTATATCGTGTAGGTACGATTGCAACGGTCCTGCAACTGCTCAAGCTGCCGGACGGTACCGTTAAAGTACTGGTTGAGGGCGAGCAGCGTGGCGCTGTGGAGCACTTCGGCCAGGCAGATGGCTACCTGAGCGCCGAAGTCTCGCTGATTGACGAAGTGGCCGTAGCAGAGCGTGAGTCCGAAGTCTTCGTACGCAGCTTGCTCTCGCAGTTCGAACAGTACGTACAGTTGGGCAAAAAGGTCCCGGCTGAGGTGTTGTCTTCGCTCAACAGCATTGATGAGCCGAGCCGTCTGGTAGACACCATGTCTGCCCACATGGCCCTCAAAATCGAGCAAAAGCAGGAAATCCTCGAAATCATCAACCTGCAAGACCGGGTTGAGCATGTGCTGGCGTTGCTGGATGCCGAGATCGACTTGCTGCAAGTTGAAAAGCGCATTCGTGGCCGTGTCAAAAAGCAGATGGAGCGCAGCCAGCGCGAGTACTACCTGAATGAGCAAATGAAAGCCATTCAGAAAGAGCTGGGTGACGGTGACGAAGGTCACAATGAAATCGAAGAGCTGAAAAAACGCATTGATGAAGCGGGCTTGCCCAAAGATGCGATGACCAAGGCCCAGGCTGAGCTGAACAAGCTCAAACAAATGTCGCCAATGTCGGCAGAAGCGACCGTCGTGCGCTCCTACATCGACTGGCTGGTGCAGGTGCCTTGGAAGGCTCAAAGCAAAGTGCGTCTGGATCTCAAGCGCGCTGAAGATATTCTGGATGCCGACCACTACGGCCTGGAAGAAGTCAAAGAGCGGATCCTCGAATATCTAGCCGTGCAAAAGCGCGTTAAGAAAATTCGCGGTCCTGTGCTGTGCCTGGTAGGGCCGCCTGGCGTGGGTAAAACCTCGCTGGCAGAATCCATTGCCCACGCGACAAACCGCAAGTTTGTACGCATGGCCTTGGGTGGCGTGCGTGATGAAGCTGAAATCCGCGGTCACCGCCGGACTTACATCGGTTCTATGCCGGGCCGATTGATTCAAAAGATGACCAAGGTTGGGGTGCGCAACCCGCTGTTCCTGCTCGATGAAATCGACAAAATGGGCAGCGACATGCGTGGCGACCCGGCGTCGGCCCTGCTTGAGGTGCTGGACCCGGAGCAAAACCACAACTTCAACGACCATTACCTTGAGGTCGATTACGACCTGTCGGACGTCATGTTCCTGTGCACCTCGAACTCCATGAACATCCCGCCAGCCTTGCTGGACCGGATGGAAGTGATTCGTCTGCCGGGCTACACCGAAGACGAAAAGATCAACATCGCGGTCAAATACCTCGCTCCGAAACAAATTGAAGCGAATGGTTTGAAGAAAGGCGAGCTGGCTTTCGATAACGCGGCCATCCGCGACATCATCCGTTATTACACCCGTGAAGCCGGTGTGCGGGGCCTTGAGCGTCAAATTGCGAAGATCTGCCGCAAGGCCGTGAAGGAACATGCACTGGAAAAACGCTTTGCCGTCACCGTGACGCCGGAGCTGTTGGAGCACTTCCTTGGCGTAAGAAAATTCAGCTATGGCTTGGCAGAACAGGAAGATCAAATCGGTCAAGTGACGGGCCTGGCCTGGACGCAAGTGGGTGGCGAATTGCTCACCATTGAGTCGGCTGTCGTGCCTGGCAAAGGCCAGTTGATCAAGACCGGTTCGCTGGGTGATGTGATGGTTGAGTCCATTACTGCAGCGTTGACGGTGGTCCGCAGCCGCGCCAAGAGTCTCGGTATCCCATTGGATTTCCACGAGAAACGTGACATCCACATTCACATGCCTGAAGGCGCCACGCCTAAAGATGGCCCTAGCGCGGGTGTAGGAATGTGCACTGCATTGGTGTCGGCACTTACGCTGATTCCTGTGCGAGCTGATGTTGCAATGACCGGTGAAATTACCCTTCGTGGTCAGGTACTGGCCATCGGCGGTCTTAAGGAAAAACTCCTGGCAGCCCATCGCGGTGGAATCAAAACGGTCATTATTCCTGAAGAGAATGTCCGCGATCTGAAGGAAATTCCTGACAACATCAAGCAGGATCTTCAGATTAAACCGGTTAAATGGATTGACGAGGTCCTGCAAATTGCGCTGCAATACGCCCCGGAGCCCTTGCCAGATGTGGCTCCTGAGATTGTTGCCAAGGAAGAGAAGCGCGAGTCTGACTCTAAGGAAAGAATTAGCACGCATTAATACGAATTTGCCTGAGGGGCTTTCTTGACGCTGTATAGAGCCCTTGTTATAAAGCGGCTCTATAAGTGTCCGTAATACTCAGGCAAACGTTTAGCTTTACCAAAAAACTTTAGAAACATACTCAGACAGATATAAGGGGACTTAGAGTGAACAAGTCGGAACTGATTGATGCTATCGCTGCATCTGCTGATATCCCGAAAGCTGCCGCTGGCCGTGCGCTGGACGCAGTAATCGAATCCGTCACTGGCGCTCTTAAGGCCGGCGACTCTGTGGTACTGGTTGGTTTCGGTACTTTCTCTGTGACCGATCGCCCTGCTCGCACAGGTCGTAACCCACAGACTGGTAAAACGCTGGAAATTCCTGCCGCTAAAAAACCAGGCTTCAAAGCCGGTAAAGCGCTGAAAGAAGCGGTTAACTAAGTTTCTGTAACACTTTTTACCCAACCGGGTCAGGCGCACGCCAGGCTTGGCAGCGGAGCGGTTGTACCGTCGATGGTTATGTTGACGTGTTACGCCGAGGGTCGCGGGTTCGAGCCCGGTCCGCTCCGCCAGTTACGAGAAGGCGCATCCTCGGATGCGCCTTTCTTCTATCCGGACTCTACCCACGCTCCACGGTTGCTCATTGTGCAAGACCGTTTCTGGGGGAAGCATGCTGCAAAATATCAGGGACAATTCACAAGGCTGGATTGCCAAGACCATCATCGGTGTCATCGTCGCGTTGATGGCGTTGACCGGTTTCGATGCGATTTTTCAAGCCACCTCTCACAGCAAGGATGCGGCCAAAGTAAACGGTGAAGAAATCACCCAGGTTGAGCTCAGCCAGGCTGTCGACATGCAACGTCGTCAGTTGATGCAACAACTGGGCAAGGATTTCGACCCTGCATTGCTGGACGAAAAAATGCTGCACGATGCAGCCCTTAAAGGGTTGATCGACCGCAAGCTGTTGCTGCAAGGCGCCAACCAGGCCAAGTTCTCCTTCTCGGAAGCGGCTTTGGACCAGGTTATCCTGCAAACACCAGAGTTCCAGGACAATGGCCAGTTCAGCCCTGAACGTTTCGACCAGGTGATTCGTCAGCTGGGTTACGGCCGACTGCAATTTCGCGAGATGCTGGGTCAGGAAATGCTGATTGGTCAGTTGCGTGCCGGTTTGGCAGGCAGCGGTTTCGTGACCGACGAAGAAGTGAACGCGTTTGCCCGTCTTGAGAAGCAAACCCGTGATTTCGCCACCCTGAACATCAAGGCTGATCCAGCTGCGGTGAAGGTCAGCGATGACGAGGTCAAGGCTTACTACGACGAGCACGCCAAAGAGTTCATGACCCCTGATCAGGTGGTGATTGATTACATCGAATTGAAGAAGTCCGCCTTCTTCGACCAGGTGGCAGTCAAAGATGATGAGCTGCAAGCGCTTTATCAGAAAGAAATCGCAAACCTCGCCGAACAGCGCCGCGCTGCGCACATCCTGATTGAAGTCAACGACAAGGTCAGCGACGCGCAAGCCAAAGCCAAAATTGAAGACATTCAACAGCGCTTGGCCAAAGGCGAAAGCTTCGAGGCACTGGCCAAAGAGTTCTCCCAAGACCCGGGTTCGGCTGCCAACGGCGGTGACCTTGGCTTTGCTGGCCCAGGTGTCTACGACCCAACGTTTGAGACGGCTGTCTATGCGTTGAAAAAAGATCAGGTATCGGAGCCGGTGCGTACCAGCTTTGGTTACCACTTGATCAAGCTGTTGGGCGTTGAGGCACCCGAAGTGCCGAGCTTTGCCAGCTTGAAAGACAAACTGACCCGTGATCTTAAAACCCAGCAGGTTGAGCGTCGCTTCGTCGATGCAACCAAGCAACTGGAAGACTCGGCTTTCGAAGCATCCGATCTGGCCCAGCCGGCGCAAGAGCTGAACCTGACCGTTCACACCTCGGCACCGTTTGGTCGTGAGGGTGGCGAAGGCATCGCTGCCAACCGCGCTGTGGTTCAAGCCGCATTCAGCACCGAAGTGATGGATGAAGGCGCGAACAGCACCGCACTTGAGCTTGACCCTGAGACCGTTGTGGTTCTGCGTGTTAAAGAGCACCGCAAGCCAGAGCAACTGCCTCTGGAAGCCGTTGCCTCGAGCGTTCATGCACATCTGGTCAAAGAGCAGGCCGCTGCCGCGGCTAAAGCCAAGGCTGAAGGCATCATCAAAGATTTGCGCGATGGCAAGCTGGCGTTGAACCAGCCGGTTGCTGGCCAGTCGTGGAAAGTTGATGAAGCCGTCACCCGTGGTCAGGACGGTATTGATCCTGTCGTGCTGCAAGCGGTCTTCCGCATGCCTAAGCCGGCAGCCAAGGACAAGCCGACCTTTAGCACCGTTAGCCTGGCTGATGGCACCGTTGTCGTACTGCGCCTCAATGGCGTAAACGATGATGCGAAGCCAACCGACGAAGAGAAAGCCTCTTACCGTCGCTTCCTGGCGTCACGTGCGGGTCAGCAAGACTTTGCCGCCTACCGCAAGCAGTTGGAAAACGAAGCTAAGGTTGAGCGTTACTAAGCCCTCAGCATCGCTTCGCTAAAAATGGCCGCTCATTGAGCGGCCATTTTTTTTGCGGTCCAAACGCTGACACAACACCCTTATTTGATCAAGTCCATCACAAAGCTGAGCAGGGCGCGAGTTTTGGCCGGGACGTGATGGCGTGACGGGTAGTAGGCGTAGAGCGGGAATTGCTGGTCCGACCATTCAGGGAACAGTTGCACCAACTGATTTGATGAGGTGTATTGCTCAATCCCCAGTTCGAATAGCTGGGCAATGCCCAGGCCTGCCAGGCAGGCGCTGTAGACCGTTCCTGGGTCATTGACCGTGAGTTGCCCCTGAGGCTTCACGATCAATTGTTTACGCTGCTGGTGAAACTCCCAGGCAAACGGTTTTCCCGTCACAGGTTCCCGGAAAAGAATGCAGCGGTGAGGCGTATTTTCCAGTTCACGTGGATGTGTCGGATGTCCAAAACGTTCTAAGTAGGCCGGCGATGCCATGGCCAAAACCCGAGTATCGAACAGTTTTCGGGCGACAAGCGACGATGGGAGAGGGTGCCCAAAGCGCAGCGCCAGATCAAAGCCATCTGCCACCAGATCTCCCAGATCTTCCTTGCTGCGCATGTCCAGTTCCAAGTCCGGGTAGGTATCCAGAAAAGGCCCCAGTCGCGGCCCGAGGATGAAGCGTGCGAATAGCGGGTCGACATTGATGCGCAGGCGGCCCTGGACCATTTGTGCGTCACCGGCGGCGCTGCTGGTGACCTCGGTCAGAGCGCCGATCAAAGGCATCACCTGCTCGTAAAAATGACGACCTTCTTCGGTCAGCCTGACTGATCGTGTGGTGCGCTCGAAAATCCGGATCCCCAACCGGGTTTCCAGTCGGGCGACGGCTCTGCTGACACCGGACTGGGACATGTCCAGCACTTGGGCTGCGCCGCCAAAACTGCGTGTGTCGACCACTGCGGCCATGACATCCACGCCTTCAAGCAGTTGGGGGCTGAACGCTCGCATTAATGACTCCGGGGCATGGATATTGTGACTCTCATGCTATCGCACTTCTGCGAAGTAAATCCCACACTGGCTCTCGCTCAGCACACCACATCCATCGGGTGTGTTGGCCTTTCCCATCGCCATTCATTCGGGATGAAATGATGCAATCGATAGTTACAGATTCAAGCCCTGATCCTTCAGTGTCGCAACACCACGGGATGAAGGTCTCTAAAGGGCGAAGTGCAAGCGCTGTGCTCGCTTTAAGCCTGGGGTGCTTTTCTTTTGTCAGCACAGAACTCATGCCGGTCGGTGTTCTGCCGGCACTGGCCCAAGGGCTGCACGTCTCGCTGGGCGTTGCAGGCTACCTGGTCACGATCTTTGCTTTCATGGTGGCCCTCACTGCCGCACCTCTCACCAGCCTGTTGGGGCACATCAACCGTAAAACCCTGATGTCTGGCCTTCTGGCCGTATGTTGCATCGGTAATCTGATTACCTTTCTGGCCTCGGGTTATTTCGTTGTGTTCATCGGCCGAATTCTGGTTGCCGCTGCCATTGGTGTGTTCTGGTCGACCGCGGTTGTCACCGCCGTGCACCTGGTTGCTGCCCGCAATGCGGTGCGCGCGACGTCTATCGTGTTCGGCGGCGTTTCGCTGGCCGCCGTACTCGGCGTTCCTGCGGGGTCCATGTTGGGCGATCTCTATGGGTGGCGCGCGGTATTCGCGGCACTCTCTGTGCTGAGCCTGATCGTGTTCATGCTGATTGTCTGGTCTGTCCCGGCTGTGCGTATTTCTCGAACGGCCAAACGCGGGGCCATGTCGTCTGTGCTCAAGAGTCGCTCTTTGCTGGCGATTTTTGGGATCACCGCCTTCGTCGTGACCGGTAACTTTCTGGCTTACACCTACATTGCACCGTACCTCGAGCAGGTTGCCAGGCAGAGTGCCGCGCAGATCAGCTTGCTCCTGCTGGTTTACGGCGCTGCTGGCGTGGTCACCAACTTTGCCATCGGGCCTTTTGCTGCACGAGCGCCACGGGCCAGTCTGGGAGTAGTGACGGTTCTGCTTGGCGTGAGCCTGGCAAGCCTGAATACCGCTGCGCTTAGCCACACCGCGGTCATTGTCACGCTTGCGACCTGGGGCGCGGCCTACGGTGCACTTCCCGTCTTGCTGCAGACCTTGGTGTTTAAAGAGGCATCCAAAATCGAAGGCGGTGCAGACGCGGCCACCTCTATCAACGTCTCTGTATTCAATGCCGCTATCGGGTTGGGCTCTCTGGTTGGGGGGCTGTTGATCAATCTGGTCGGCCCGTTGCCCATACCGTTTGTATCGGCAGCTTTCGCGTTGGCCGGGCTTGCGGTGCTGTTTGTCAGTCGCGAGCGCAAAGCCCGCAGGTCTTGATGCTATTTGTTTTCTCTACACACTTATCAAGCAGGTTGTTAAAGCATGAGCAACATTACAGTACTGGGCCTGGGGGCGATGGGGTCGCGGATGGCCGCTCGACTGATCGCCGCCGGGCATAAGGTCACGGTCTGGAACCGCACGGGCCGGGCTGCGCAACCGTTGGTTGACTTGGGCGCCACCCTGGCAGCGTCGCCAAGGGACGCCAGCCAAGGCGCTGAGTTTGTAATCGCCATGCTGCGTGACGATGAAGTGTCGCGTTTCGTATGGCTGGATCCGGAGTGTGGGGCGCTCGCGGGTATGTCACCCGACACTGTCGCAATCGAGAGTTCCACCCTGACGTCGGGCTGGATACAGATGCTGGGTGCGCAGATGCAGCATCAACAGGTATCACTGCTGGAGGCACCGGTCTCCGGGTCCCGGTTGCAGGCTGATACAGGGCAGTTGACCTACCTGATCGGCGGGGACGCACAGGTGCTTGATCGTTGTCGTCCTGTGCTGGGTGCATTGGGTTCTGGTATCCACCATACCGGTGCATTGGGGCATGGGGCGCTCACCAAGCTCGCAACCAATGCCTTGTTAGGCATACAAGTAACCGGTTTGGCTGAGATCATCGGCATGCTTAAGCGCAGTGGCGCCGATGCCTCGTACGTGTTGGCCGCGATGGCAGGCACTTCTGTCTGGGCGCCGGTTGCCACTTACCTTGCCAGTACGATGCTGGCAGAGAACTTCGCCCCGCAGTTTCCCGTAGAGCTCATCGAGAAAGACTTCGGGTACGTGTTGAATGAGGCTGGTCTTTCCAGGGATGCACCGACCATCGCTGCGGCACATGGGGTGTTTCAACAGGCAATGGCGCAAGGGCAGGGTGCAGAGAACATGACGAGCGTCGTGCGGCTATTTACCGCGCAGCATGCGCCTGGTGAGCCAGATAGCTGACGCGGGCTGTGAGCCCAAACAAAAAACGCCCGGTGCAGACTCTGTACCGGGCGTTTTTATTGGCGATTGCGCCGAAGCAATTACTCTTCGAGGCTGCCCATAGCGGTGGTGTTGAAGCCGCCGTCTACGTACATGATTTCGCCGCTGATGCCCGAGGCCAGGTCGGAACACAGGAAGGCGCCGGCGTTGCCGACTTCTTCGATGGTTACGTTACGGCGCAGCGGGGTTTGAGCTTCGTTGGCTGCCAGCATTTTGCGGAAGTTCTTGATGCCCGAAGCGGCCAGGGTGCGGATCGGACCGGCTGACACGCAGTTAACGCGAGTGCCTTCCGGGCCCAGGCTGCCTGCCAGGTAACGTACACCGGCTTCCAGGCTGGCTTTGGCCATGCCCATCACGTTGTAGTTAGGCATGGTGCGCTCGGCACCCAGGTAGGACAGGGTCAGCAGGCTGCCATTGCGGCCTTTCATCAGTGGGCGACCGGCTTTGGCCAAGGCCACGAAGCTGTAGGCGCTGATGTCGTGAGCGATGCGGAAGCCTTCACGGGTGGTGGCGTCGGTGAAGTCGCCGTCCAGTTGGTCGCCAGGGGCGAAACCTACGGAGTGGACGATGCAGTCCAGGCCGTCCCACTTCTTGCTCAGGTCTTCGAAAACCTTGGCGATTTCTTCATCGCTGGCAACGTCGCAAGGGAAGCACAGTTCCGGGCCAGAGCCCCAGCCTGCGGCGAACTCTTCAACGCGGCCTTTAAGCTTTTCGTTCTGATAAGTGAAGGCAAGTTCAGCGCCTTCACGGTGCATGGCGGCAGCAATGCCAGAAGCGATGGACAATTTGCTGGCGACACCGACGATCAGGACGCGCTTACCGGCGAGAAAACCCATGTGTTGTTCCTCTATCAGGTTAATCGACAGCCACTGGTGCCAAAAAGGCGGCTTCCAGCAGCTGTTGTGTATATGGATGTTGCGGTGAGGCAAAGATACTTTGCGCATCACCCTGTTCGACCACTTGGCCATGCTTGACCACCATCAGTTGGTGGCTCAGCGCTTTGACTACCGCCAGGTCATGGCTGATAAACAAATATGTCAGGTTGTACTTGGTTTGCAGCGAGCGTAACAACTCGACTACCTGGCGTTGTACTGTGCGGTCCAACGCTGAGGTTGGCTCGTCCAGCAGAATCAACGCCGGTTTTAATACCAGTGCCCGGGCGATGGCGATTCGTTGCCGTTGCCCGCCAGAAAACTCGTGAGGGTAGCGGTGTCGGGTTTCCGGATCCAGACCTACTTCTCGCAAGGCTTCAATAATTGCCTTTTCCTGCTCTTCAGGTGTACCCATACGGTGAATGCGCAAACCTTCACCGACGATCTCGCTGACGCTCATGCGTGGGCTGAGACTGCCAAACGGGTCCTGAAATACCACCTGCATTTCTCTGCGCAGGGGTCTTACTTCCTGGCGTGACATGCAGTCTAACCGTTTGCCTTCAAAACGGATCAATCCTTCGCTGCCAATCAGGCGCAAAATCGCCAGGCCCAGCGTCGATTTTCCTGATCCGCTTTCTCCCACAATCCCCAGGGTCTGCCCTTGAGGCAGGCTGAAGTTAATCCCGTCGACCGCTTTGACGTAATCCACGGTTTTGCGTAACAAGCCTTTTTTGATCGGGAACCACACTTTGAGGTCCTCGACTTCCAGCAACGGCGCCCCGGCAAGCGTGCCAGCCGGGCCTCCGCTGGGCTCTGCGCTGAGCAGTTCCCGGGTGTACGGATGCTGTGGTGAACGAAACAATTGCTCACACGATGCTTGTTCGACGATGCAACCGCGCTGCATGACACATACTCTGTGCGCAATTCGTCGAACCAGGTTCAAATCGTGACTGATCAGTAGCAGCGACATGCCCAGACGCGCCTGTAATTCCTTGAGCAATTCGAGGATTTTCAGTTGAACGGTGACGTCCAGTGCGGTGGTGGGTTCGTCGGCAATTAACAGTTCGGGTTCATTGGCCAGGGCCATGGCGATCATCACACGCTGGCGCTGACCACCTGACAGCTCGTGTGGCAGCGCTTTAAGGCGTTTGTGCGGCTCAGGGATGCCCACCAGCTCAAGCAGCTCCAGCGTGCGCAAGGTGGCCTCTTTGCCGGTCAGGCCTTTGTGAATGCCCAGCACTTCATTGATTTGTTTTTCAATGCTGTGCAGCGGGTTCAGCGAGGTCATGGGCTCCTGAAAAATCATGGCAATGCGGTTGCCGCGAATATGCCGCAGCTTTTTCTCATCCAGGTGCAGCAGGTCTTGCCCGGCATACTCAATGCTGCCGTGTGGATGGCGCGCCATGGGGTAGGGCAGCAGCCGCAGAATGGAGTGTGCGGTCACCGATTTACCGGAGCCGCTTTCGCCAACCAGTGCCAGGGTTTCGCCGCGTTTGATATCGAAATTGATGCCTTGCACAACACGGTGTGATTGTTCGCCGGTGACAAACTCAACGGCGAGATCACGCACTTCGATCAGAATGTCCTGCGTCATCTTATTTCCTCGGATCGAAGGCGTCGCGAGCGGACTCGCCGATAAACACCAGCAGGCTCAGCATGATGGCCAGCACCGCAAAGGCGCTGATGCCCAGCCACGGCGCTTGCAGATTGGATTTGCCCTGCGCGACCAGTTCGCCCAGCGACGGCGCGCCCGGCGGTAGGCCAAAGCCCAGGAAGTCCAGTGCGGTGAGCGTGCCAATGGCGCCGGTCAAAATAAACGGCATAAAGGTCATGGTCGAAACCATGGCGTTGGGCAGGATGTGCCGGTACATGATGGCCATGTCTTGCATGCCGAGTGCGCGAGCCGCTCGAACATATTCCAGGTTTCGACCGCGCAAAAATTCGGCGCGCACCACATCCACCAGGCTCATCCATGAGAACAGCAGCATGATCCCCAGCAGCCACCAGAAGTTGGGCTGAACAAAACTCGCCAGAATAATCAGCAAGTACAGCACCGGTAGCCCGGACCAGATCTCCAGGAAGCGCTGGCCTGCCAGATCGACCCAGCCGCCATAGAAGCCCTGAAGCGCACCTGCAATAACGCCGATGATCGAGCTCAAAATGGTCAACGTCAGGGCGAACAGCACTGAAATCCTAAAGCCATAGATCACCCGTGCCAGTACATCGCGCCCCTGGTCGTCGGTGCCCAGCCAGTTCTCCAGTGACGGCGGAGCGGGAGCGGGCACTTTCAGGTCGTAGTTAATGCTCTGATAGCTGTAAGGGATCGGTGGCCACACCACCAGCGCGTCTTTCTTGGCTAAAAGTTCGCGAATGTACGGGCTTTTGTAGTTGGCCTCGAGCGGGAACTCACCCCCGAAGTCGGTTTCCGGGTAGCGCTTGAGCGCAGGGAAATACCATTCGCCGTCGTAGTGGACCACCAGCGGTTTGTCGTTGGCGATCAGTTCAGCGCCCAGACTCAGCCCAAACAGCACGATAAACAGCCACAGAGACCACCAGCCACGCTTGTTGGCTTTGAAACGTTCGAAACGTCGTCGATTGAGAGGGGACAGTTTCATCTCAATGCTCCCGGCTTTCAAAGTCGATGCGCGGATCAACCAGGGTGTATGAGAGGTCGCCGATCAGTTTCACCACCAGCCCGACCAGCGTGAAGATAAACAGGGTGCCAAACACCACCGGGTAATCGCGATTGATCGCAGCTTCGAAGCTCATCAGCCCGAGGCCGTCCAGCGAGAAGATCACTTCAACCAGCAATGAACCGGTAAAGAAGATACCGATGAAGGCCGACGGAAAGCCGGCAATCACCAGCAGCATCGCGTTGCGAAACACGTGCCCGTAGAGCACGCGGTGATTGGTCAAGCCCTTGGCCTTGGCCGTGACCACGTATTGTTTGTTGATCTCATCCAGAAAGCTGTTTTTGGTCAGCAAGGTCATGGTGGCAAAGTTACCGATGACCAGCGCGGTGATGGGCAGCGCCAAGTGCCAGAAATAGTCGAGGATCTTGCCGCCCAAACTGAGCTCGTCGAAGTTGTTGGAGGTCAGCCCGCGCAGCGGGAACCAGTCCAGATAACTGCCCCCGGCGAACACCACGATCAGCAGGATGGCAAACAAAAAGGCCGGAATCGCGTAACCGACAATGATTGCCGAGCTGGTCCAGACGTCAAAGTGGCTGCCATGTCGCGTGGCCTTGGCGATGCCCAGCGGGATCGAGACCAGGTACATGATCAGCGTGCTCCACAACCCCAGCGAAATGGACACCGGCATTTTTTCTTTGATCAAGTCGATGACCTTGGCATCCCGGAAAAAACTCTCACCGAAATCCAGTTGGGCGTAGTTCTTGATCATGATCCACAGGCGTTCAGGCGCTGACTTGTCGAAACCGTACATCTTCTCGATTTCTTCAATCAGCGCCGGGTCCAGGCCTTGCGCGCCCCGGTAGCTGGAGCCTGCCACCGAGACTTCCGAACCGCCCCCGGCGATACGGCTGGTTGCTCCGTCGAAGCCTTCAAGCTTGGCGATCATCTGGTCAACCGGGCCGCCAGGGGCGGCCTGAATAATGACGAAGTTAATCAGCAGAATGCCGAACAGCGTCGGAATAATTAGCAGCAGTCGCCTGAATATATACGCCAGCATTTACGGCTCCAGGCTTTCGCTTGTGGGTTTGGTCGGGGTTACGGGCGCTGCATCAGGTTTTGCCCACCACGTCTCGGTGCCGATGTCGTACAGCGGGGTCACCGCCGGGTGGCCAATGTTGTGCGAGTACGCCACGCGCCAGGTTTTGATGTGCCAGTTGGGGATGACGTAGTAGCCCCATTGCAACACGCGGTCCAGCGCCCGGGCGTGGTTGATCAGGCTTTGCCGGGAGTCGGCATGGATCAGGTCTTCGGTCAGTTGATCGATGGCCGGGTCTTTAAGGCCAATAAAATTACGGCTGCCGGGTTTGTCGTAGCTCGACGATTCCCAGTATTCACGCTGCTCACTGCCCGGCGAGTTGGACTGCGGGAAGCTGCCGACAATCATGTCGAAGTCCCGTGAACGCAGGCGGTTAAGGTATTGCGAGGTGTCGACCCGACGAATTTGCAGGTCGATACCCAAGTCGCTGAGGTTGCGCTTGTAGGGCAGCAGAATGCGCTCGAACTCCGATTGGGCCAGCAGGAACTCAATGGTGACCGGCTTGCCCTGGGCATCGACCATCTTGTCATCGACGATACGCCAGCCAGCGTCTTGCAGCAGTTGATAGGCGCGGCGCTGTTGGTCGCGAATCATGCCGCTGGCGTCGGTGACGTTGGGTTTGAAGACCTCGGTGAAGACCTTGTCCGGTATCTGGCCGCGCAAGGGTTCTAAAATAGCCAGCTCTTCTGCGCTCGGAAGTTCCTTGGCGGCCATTTCCGAGTTCTCAAAATAACTGCCAGTGCGCGAATAGGCACCGCTGAACAGTTGCTTGTTGGCCCATTCGAAGTCAAACAGCAGGCTCAGTGCCTCGCGCACCCGTACATCCTGAAACATGGGTTTGCGCAGGTTGAAGATAAAGCCCTGCATGCCGGTCGGGTTATGGTTGCGAATTTCTTCTTTTTTCAAGCGGCCCTGGGTGAAGGCTGGCGCGTTGTAGGCACTCGCCCAGTTCTTGGCGCTGATCTCGAACCAGTAATCAAACTGTCCGGCCTTGAGGGCTTCGAATGCCACGCTGTTGTCGCGGAAGTAGTCCACGGTAATCGCATCGAAGTTGTACAGGCCCTTGTTGATCGGCAGGTCTTTGCCCCAGTAATCCTTGTTGCGCTCGTAGCGGATGGAGCGCCCGGGTTTGATATCGGTAATGGTGTAGGGGCCGCTGCCGACAGGGACTTCAAGGTTGCCTTTACCGAAGTCTCGGGTTTCCCACCAATGCTTGGGCAGGACGGGCAGTTGCCCCAGAATCAATGGCAGCTCGCGGTTCTTGTTGTGTTTGAAGGTGAACTTCACCTGCAGCGGGTTCTCGGCAATGGCCTGGTCGACATCGCTGTAATAGCCCTTGTACAGCGGCGAGCCGTTTTTCATCAGTGTGTCGAAGGTAAACACCACGTCTTCGGCGCGGATCGGGTGGCCGTCGTTGAACTTGGCTTCGGGACGCAAATAAAACCGTACCCAGCTGTTATCAGGCGCCTTTTCCATCTTTTGCGCGATCAAGCCATAGGAGGTAAACGGTTCGTCCAGCGTCTGTCGGGTGAGGGTGTCGAAGGTCATTTCAATCCCTTCGGCCGGCACGCCTTTGTTGATAAACGGGTTGAGGCTGTCAAAGCTGCCGGTGGTTGATTTGCGAAAGGTGCCGCCCTTGGGGGCATCCGGGTTCACGTAATCGACATGCTTGAAGTTAGCCGGGTATTTCGGCGGCTCATCGTAAAGCGTCAACGCATGTTGCGGAGCGGCCAATGCCGCACAGGTCGCACTGGCCAGCAGCAGGCCGGCCAGCGGTTTTAGCCAGGTACGCAAAGGCATCATCGGGTTTTCTCCGTAGGCTTGAGCCACCATGCGCTAAGGCCCAGTGTGTAAGGCGGCGTCGTCACAAAGGCGAACCGGTTGCGGTACGCCAGGCGGTGATAATTCAGATACCAGTTGGGAATCATGTAGTGCTGCCAGAGTAAAACGCGATCCAGCGCCCGGCCAGCAGCCAGTTGTTCTTCGCGGTTCTGTGCGGCCAGGAGTTTTTCCAGCAATTGATCGACGACCGGGCTGGCAACCCCTGCATAGTTCTTGCTGCCCTTGACGTTGGCCTGGCTGGAGTGGAAGTACTGCCACTGTTCAAGCCCGGGGCTCAAGGTCTGATCGAGGGTCATCAGGATCATGTCGAAATCGAATTGGTCCAGCCGCTGTTTGTATTGCGCGCGGTCGACAGTGCGCAACCGCGCTTCGATACCGATGCTGGCGAGGTTCTCGACATAAGGTTGCAAAATGCGTTCGAGGTTCGGATTGACCAGCAATATCTCGAACGTCAGCGGTTTGCCTTCACTATTGAGCAAGCGTTGCCCGGACAGTTTCCAGCCGCCTTGAGCCAACAAGTCCAGGGCGCGGCGCATGGTTTCGCGGGGGATGCCGCGGCCATCGGTTTTCGGCAGGCTGAAGGCCTGGCTGAACAGCTCGGGGGGCAGTTGGCTGCGCCAAGGAGAGAGCATCAGCCATTCATGGCCTTGGGGGATGCCGCTGGCCGAGAACTCGCTGTTGGGGTAGTAGCTTTCGGCCCGTTGATATGAGCCATTGAATAAGGCGCGGTTGGTCCATTCGAAGTCGAACATTTGCCCCAGCGCTTCGCGAACATTAGCTTGCGCGAAAGTGCTGCGGCGGCTGTTCATAAACAGGCCTTGTGTCTGGGTCGGGATCTGATGGGTGATTTCAGCCTTGATCACATCGCCACGGCGTACAGCCGGAAACCGGTAGGCATTGGCCCAGTTCTTGGCCTGGTGTTCGATATAAATGTCGAATTCGCCCGCCTTGAACGCTTCGAAGGCAACGTTGCTGTCACGGTAAAACTCCACTTCGACCCGGTCGAAATTGTATTTACCGCGATTGACCGGCAGTTTGGCGCCCCACCAGTTTTTGACATGTTCAAACACCAACTGCCGGCCTGGCGTCACCTTGGTGATGCGATAAGGCCCGCTGCCCAGCGGTGGCTCGAACGTTGTCGCTTTAAAGTCCCGTTTCGCCCAGTAATGCTGTGGCAAAACCGGCAATTCACCCAGCCGCAGAATCAATAACGGATTGCCCGCACGTTTAAACACAAAACGGATGCGCTTGGGCCCCAAGATGTCGACGCGCTGAACTTCTTGAAGGTTGGTCCGGTATTGAGGATGGCCTTCTTTTAGCAGCAAGTTGTAAGAAAACGCTACGTCGTAAGCAGTGATAGGTTTGCCGTCATGAAAACGCGCTTCGGGTCGCAGGTTAAACACCACCCAACTGCGGTCTTCGTTGTATTCGACTGATTGTGCAATCAAGCCATAACTGGACGTAGGTTCGTCACCGGAAGGGGCATATTGGCCAGTACCGGCCATTAATGTCTCGTTGAGTTCGTTGACCCCGTATTGCAAGAAGTTTGCAGTCGAAACCGGGCTGGTGCCCTTGAAGGAATAAGGGTTGAGCGTGTCAAACGTGCCAAATGCCATGACCCGTAACGTCCCGCCTTTAGGCGCGTCGGGATTTACCCAGTCGAAATGAGTAAACGTTGCCGGGTATTTGAGAGTACCGAACTGTGCATAACCGTGGCTTTCACTCAGGGTCGCACTCGCCGGAAAGCTCAAGGCCAGATTGATAAGAACTAACAGAAGGGGACGCATTAAGTCAGGTATTCGATCCGGGCATTGGGCTGAAGGTTTCCGTACAGTAACAGCTTGTATCTGTAGGAAAAAGGCCACGCCAGAAAGCACTGCGGGCAAGCAACTTCCTGCAATTTAGTAGGAGTATGCTTGCCCGCATGAACGTGCGAACCGAATCAGTGCGGCTTGTAGACCGTCAGGACTTGACCGGGCTTGAGGGCCTTGGCTGAATTTGGATTCCAGCGCTTAAGATGCTGCATTTCAACATTGAAACGCTTGGCAACAATGTATAGCGAGTCGCCTTTTTTAACGGTGTAAGTTGTGGCTTTTTTAGCAGCAGGCCTGCGGGTGTCCTGCATGACCAGCGTCTGGCCCGCTTTCAGGTTATGCCCGCTGAGTTTGTTCCAGCGCTGCAAGTCTTTGACATCAACTTTATTGGCTTTGGCGATCAGTGTCAGGTTGTCACCGCGTTTAACCCGGTATTGGCGGGTTGGTCGGGCCGGTGGGTTGCTGGCAACGGTGTCGAAAACGGCCTTTTTGGGGCGCAGGCTCACCAGCTCTTCAGGCTTGAGGTTCGACAGGCTGGCGGTCAACAACTGGGCTTTGGACGTTGGCACCAGCAGGTGTTGCGGGCCATCAGTGGTGGCGCGCTGCTTGTAGGCGGGGTTCAACTGAAACATTTCGTCTTCGTCGATCTCGGCCAGGGCTGCCACGCGGGACAGGTCCATGGACTGCTTGATCTCGACCATCTCGAAGTACGGTTCGTTGGCAATCGGGTTGAGGTTGATGCCATAGGCTTCGGGGGTCAGCACCACCTGCGACAGGGCCAGCAGCTTGGGCACATAGTCTTTGGTTTCCTGCGGCAAAGGCAGGTTCCAGTAGTCGGTCGGCAAGCCGAGTTTTTCGTTGCGTTCAATTGCCCGGCTGACCGTGCCTTCACCTGCGTTATAAGCGGCCAGTGCCAGCAGCCAGTCACCGTTGAACATGTCATGCAGGCGCGTCAGGTAGTTCATGGCTGCGAGGGTCGAGGCGGTAATGTCGCGACGGCCATCGTAGGCGCGGGTTTGGCGCAGATTGAAATAACGGCCCGTGGACGGGATGAACTGCCAAAGCCCCACCGCATTGGCGTGGGAATACGCCATCGGGTTGTAGGAGCTTTCGATTACCGGCAATAAAGCCAGTTCGAGTGGCATGTTGCGTTCTTCAAGGCGCTCGACGATGTAATGGATGTACAAACTGCCGCGTTCGCCGGCGCCTTCAAGAAAAGACGGGTTGCTGGCAAACCATAACCGCTGTTGTTCGATACGCGGGTTGACGCCCAGGCCTTCTTGTAGCTGGAAGCCTTGGCGCATGCGTTCCCAGACGTCTTTGGGGGCAACAGGCCCCGGCTTTTCCTTGAGCCAGAGCGGCTCTTGGGGAATGCGTTTGGTCAGTTTGAGAGTGGGCCGATCGACCGTTTGGGTCGAATGATCGAAGCTCTGGCATCCCGCCAAAGTGGCGGACACAACCACCGCGATCGCTTTAGCCAAGCGCGTCAATGCGTCTGAACTGATGGAGTTAGATTTAAATGACGACATTGGTTAAAGATAGTTTCGGGCAAAAATGTCGGGCGATTCTAGAAAGCAGGTGGGGCGCGGTCAACCATTCAGAATTTTAATGGCAACCGCGACGCTGATTAAAACTTGTCTTTCCAGCTACGCAAGCTGGCAAAGACCGCGCTGGGCGAGTCATTGTCACGCTTGTTCCATTCGTCAGCTTTTTCTTTAACAGATATTTCGTTAACCCGCAGAAACGGATTAGTGCGCAATTCAAGCGCAATACTTGATGGCAAACTGATCTTGCCTGCATCACGCCAGGCCGCAACTTGTGCAACTCGGTCGGCAATATCCGGGTTATTCGGCTCCACCGCTTGGGCAAAGCGCAAGTTGCTTTGTGTGTATTCGTGAGTGCAATACACCTCAGTGTGCGCTGGCAAGGCTGCCAACCGACTTAAAGAGTGATGCATTTGTTCTGGTGTGCCTTCAAATAACCGGCCACAACCGGCCGCGAACAACGTATCGCCGCTGAACAATAGTGGCTTTGAAATATCAGCGTGGTAATAAGCGATATGACCCAAGGTATGCCCAGGTACCAGAAATACTTTGAATTCAATTCCCAGTACGTTGATCACATCGTTATCGTTAAGTGGCACTTGTCGCGCGGGAATGTTTTCCAGCGCCGGGCCCCAGACTTTAGCGCCTGTGGTGGTGTGTAGTTGCTCAACGCCACCCACATGGTCATGGTGATGGTGGGTGACCAGAATATCGCTGAGAGCCCACTCGGGATGGTGCTTGAGCCAGTTCAGCACCGGGGCGGCGTCACCTGGATCGACCACGGCGCAGCGTTTTTGGGTCGTATCCTGTAACAACCATATGTAGTTGTCGCTGAAGGCGGGCAGGGCGTCGATCTGTAACATGGTGCAATTCCCAAGTGCGAGACAATGGCGCATCTTAGGGGCTGTTGGTGTTGCAATGCGAGCCGCGTTGCAGCGCCAGCCGAACGAAGAGGCGTAACCGGTGGATGGCGAGGTGGAGGAACAATGACCGATAAACCATTGGCTCAGGCGGACCCTGAGTGGCTGGCACTGATCAGTTCGGCCCGCGAATGGCTGTCTGGTCCCCTTGGCCAGTTGCTGCTGGAAGATGAGCAACGCGTGCTTGAGGACGAACTCGGACGCTATTTCGGCGGCTACCTGGTGCATTACGGTCCGGGTGCCGACACGCCGCCCAAGGCCCCGCAAGTGCAGCGCAATGTGCGGCTGGGCGCGCCTTTGCCAGGTGTCGAAATCATCTGTGAAGAGCAATCCTGGCCTTTATGCGAGCACGCGGCCGATGTGGTGGTGTTGCAGCACGGTCTGGATTTTTGTTTGTCGCCCCACGGTCTGCTGCGTGAAGCCGCCAGCAGTGTCCGTCCCGGCGGGCACTTGTTGATTGTGGGGATTAACCCCTGGAGCAGTTGGGGGCTGCGGCATGTTTTTGCCAAGGATGCCCTGCGCAAGGCGCGGTGCATTTCCCCGTCGCGGGTTGCCGACTGGCTGAATCTGCTGGGCTTTGCGCTGGAGAAACGCCGCTTCGGATGCTATCGTCCGCCGCTTGCTTCCAAGGCGTGGCAAGGCCGTTTGTCAGGTTGGGAGCGCAAGGCTGGTAGCTGGCAATTGGCCGGTGGTGGCTTCTATGTATTGGTCGCCCGCAAAATGGTGGTGGGTTTGCGACCCGTCAAGCCACTGCGTCGAGAGCCAAAAGGCAAACTGATCCCTCTGCAGATGGCCAAGGTCAATCGACCTGATATTGAACCCTAATTTAAAATGCCGGGTCGGGTTAACCCGGCCCCAGGTGCTGCCATCACGACTGGATGGGCAGGCCGAGGCAGTTCTTTCTGGATAGTTGGCAATGAGCGATTGCGTAGAAATGTTCACCGATGGTGCCTGCAAGGGTAACCCTGGCCCGGGTGGCTGGGGGGCTTTGCTGGTCTATCAAGGCGTTGAAAAAGAACTCTGGGGCGGCGAGCCCGACACCACCAACAATCGCATGGAGTTAATGGCGGCCATTCGTGGGCTTGAAGAGCTCAAGCGCCCCTGCGAAGTCTTGCTGGTCACCGACTCGCAGTACGTGATGAAAGGCATTACCGAGTGGATGGTCAACTGGAAGAAGCGCGGGTGGAAAACCGCTGCCAAAGAGCCGGTGAAAAATGCCGACCTGTGGAAACAACTGGACGAACAAGTCAATCGCCACACCGTGAAGTGGCAATGGGTACGCGGGCACATTGGCCATCATGGCAATGAACGTGCTGACCAGTTGGCCAATCGCGGGGTCGAGGAAATGAGAGGCAACAAACATGCGTAGTGTGGTACTCGATACTGAAACCACCGGTATGCCTGTCACCGATGGCCACCGGGTGATCGAGATCGGTTGCGTGGAGTTAATGGGCCGTCGTCTGACCGGCCGTCATTTTCACGTGTACCTGCAACCTGACCGTGAAAGTGACGAGGGTGCTATCGGCGTTCACGGTATTACCAATGAGTTTCTGGTCGGCAAACCGCGTTTTGGCGAAGTCGCCGACGAGTTTTTCGACTTCATCTCGGGTGCTCAGCTGATCATTCATAACGCCGCGTTTGACGTCGGCTTTCTGAATAACGAGTTTGCCTTGATCGGGCAGACCGACCGCGCTGACATCACCCGACACTGCACCATTCTTGATACCTTGATGATGGCACGTGGCCGTCACCCTGGGCAGCGCAATAGCCTGGATGCTTTGTGCAAACGCTATGGTGTAGACAACTCGGGCCGTGAGTTGCACGGCGCCTTGCTCGACTCCGAGATTCTGGCCGATGTTTACCTGGCCATGACCGGTGGTCAAACCAGCCTGTCGCTGGCGGGTAATGCGTCCGATGGCCATGAGTCGGGTGAGAGTTCTGGCAGCCAGGCCACGGAAATTCGCCGTTTGTCAGCGAGCCGTCCATCTGGCCGGATTATTCGTGCAAGTGAAAGTGACTTGGCCGAACATGCGGCGCGCCTTGAGGCGATTGCCAAGTCGGCGGGTGGTCCGTCGCTGTGGGCACAACTCATCGAAGCTCAAACCCGGCACTAGATCTATCATGGTTGTCACGCCGTCGCGGATTGCGATGGCGAGTTGCAGGGGTATTTCACCGCAAGAAAGAGGGATTTTTCATGCACCTGGTTTTAAACCCCAATGACCCCGTGGTTTCGGTTCGATTGGCGGATGAAGGGTTTGCGCCTTATGTATGGGGCAATGATTTTAGTTTTGAAGTAAACGCGTATGCCCGTGCTGACCGTCATAAAAAGGTCGAGCACTGGCCTCTGGATATGATCACGCCCTATCGCAAGTGTTACGGCATAGACCCGGATGAATTTGCCAGTTTCATCGGGGCGCCGGACAGCGCGATTTTCATGGCTTATCTGGATGATCAACCGGTGGGGCATGTGGTCGTCAGTACAAACTGGAATGGCTTTGCCCATGTCGATGAACTGGCCGTTGCTGCCTGCGCGCGCCGTCATGGCGTGGCTAAGTCATTGCTCGATGTGGTCAAGTTCTGGAGCCACAAGAAAAAACTGCAGGGCATCATGCTCGAAACCCAAAACAACAACATCGGTGCCTGCCGCTTGTACGAGCGTTGCGGGTATCAGGTGGGCGGTATTGATTACTTGCGCTATCGCGGCATCGATCCGCAAACCTGCGAAGTGGCGATTTTTTGGTATCTGCTGTTTGAAAGCCGGGTGTAGCGGCTACCGCAGGCTGCGATCTTTGGGTGTGAGAAACCAAAGTTCGTGTTAAAGGGTTACGGCGCCCTGGTCTGCCAGCAAGGCCTCGGCCCGTTCACGCACAATCTCGAGCAGGGCTTTAAGTGCAGCGCCGGCCTCTGAGCTTTTGCGCGTGAGGGCATACAGGTTCACGGGTACTGCGGGTGATAACGGGCACACGTCCAGCCCGCTGTTTTTGGCGCCAATAGCGGTAAACGGATCCACCAACGCCAGCCCTTCGCCCGCTTCAACCATGCTGCGCATCATCTGATAGCTTTGCACGTCAATGTGCACCACCGGCGCTGGTCGCAGTGTGTGCAGCTTGCTGTCGAGCATTCGGCTCAGCGGGTCGTGCTGACGCAGGCCAATCATGGCTTGGCCGGCCAGATCGTGCAGGGCGATGTACTTTTGCTTCGGGCCAAGCCAGCCGTGAGGTGCGAGCAATTGTACTTTCCCCTGGGCCAACTTCTGGCTATCAACCCCCGGCTGCTCGGCCGGTTGCAGAGCCAGGCCGACGTCGCATTCATCCATTAGCACACGGCGTACTATTTCAGAAAAGCACAGGCTGCTCAGGGTCGTGGGCGTGTCGGGGAAGCGTCGTCTCAACGTCGCAATGCTGTGGGGCAGCAAGGGCTGCGCCAAGGTCTCGCTACAGGCCACGCGCAAGGTCGGTTCCTGATGCTGGCGCAAGGCGTCGCCAAGCCGGCGAAGCGGATCCACGTACAACTGATTGACCAGCGGTTGCAGCAGGAGGGTTTCGCGAGTGGCTTGCAGGCGTCCGCGTACGCTGGCAAACAGCATGAAGCCGAGCTGTTGCTCGGCTTCATGCAGTGTCGCGCTCAGCGTGGATACAGGCAGTTGCAACCATTCAGCCGCATGGTCGAGGTTGCCGGTCTGCAAGATCGCCTGGATCACTTCGATGTGGCGTAAACGCATGCGTGAAGTCCATATTCAGCGGGTCAGGTGACGCGTTAGCCTGGTCTGACCCCAGTCTCATCCTGTGACTTCATCGTTATCCCGGTGGCTGAAGGTTACTCAGGCGATACAACGGCCTCAGGCTTTGTCGCCACGGCGGTGTCTGAATCACGCGTTAACAGCACTTTCGACTGGATCAGTTCGAACTCGTTGTCACTGATCTTGGTAACGCGATCTCCAATAGCCAGCTTGTAGGTGATCACAGGATGACCCTCTACCACTGTTTCAAACTCATGCACTGAATAGACACGGCCTTCCGCGTCTCTTGCATGAAATTGCCCAACTAAAACTGCAGCCATTTGTAGAGAACCTCTGGAGATAAACACCCAATTTGCGGCTCTGTAGACCGTTGATCAGTAGGGGAAGTTTAACGATTTGGAAAAAATAGTCCGGCTACTTTACAGACTTGCCCGCCGATAAGGTAAATCGAACTGCAAGAAAGCCGCCCGATCATCTATAACTAATCTTCCTACAGCCACAGACTCGGAGTTTTCTATGAGCAAGGTCTACAACGTAGCAGTGCTAGTCGGTAGTTTGAGGAAGGATTCGCTCAATCGAAAAGTGGCTCATGCACTGGCAGAGCTGGCGCCGGCCACTTTGAAGCTGAACATTATCGAGATCGGCGATCTGGCGCTGTACAACGAGGACATTGATACCGCCACGCCACCCGCGGCCTACAGCGCTTTTCGTGATCAAGTACGCGCCGCCGATGCTGTGCTGTTTGTCACCCCGGAATACAACCGCTCGGTTCCGGCTGTCCTGAAAAACGCCCTTGACGTGGGTTCCCGCCCTTACGGTCAAAGTGTCTGGGGTGCAAAGCCGGGCGCAATTATCAGCGTGTCGCCGGGTGCCATCGGTGGTTTTGGCGCCAACCATCATTTACGCCAGTCGCTGGTCTTTCTGAATGTTCCTTGCTTGCAACAGCCAGAAGCCTACCTGGGCGGTGCCGGTAGCGTCTTTGATGAGTCCGGCAAGCTGTCAGAAAAAACCCGACCATTTCTGCAAGCCTTTATCGATGCCTACAGCCAGTGGGTTGAGCAATTGAAAAAAGCCTGATCGCGGATCAAGGCCTGCACGGCAGACGACTGCGCCGGGTGCAGTCGTCTGTCGACCATCACTTAACTGCTTTGCGGCATTTCGCCGTTCGCCAGGCGTTTGTTGATATCGGCAATCACCTCGGGCAAATCGTTGAGGGTGTCGATCAAGTAGTGCGGACGCGAGCCTTCAAACAGGCTGTGAATACGTGTGCGTTCCGAGGCCAGTGTGGTTGTGTCCAGCGCACGGTATTGCTCGTACGTCAGGCCCAGCGCGTTGCCGGAACACACCAGCGCCACCGTCCACATGCCCGCACGGCGGCCTTCAAGAATACCCGGCACGGTGTCGTCGACTTTTACGCAAGCGCCCACATTATCGATACCCAGCGCGATCACGTTGGCCAGAGCCTGAGCAGGCCACGGGCGGCCATTAGGCACGTCGTCAGTGGCCACGACGTGATCGGCGATGTAACCACGTGTGGCCGCCAGTTCAACGACCTTGGCCATCACTTGCGCCGGATACCCTGAACATGAACCGATTTTGATCCCTTGCCTGCGCAACTGGGCGATGGTTTCCAGTGCGCCGGGGATCAGCGCCGAGTGCTCGGCTATTTTTTCGATTTGCAGCGGCATAAAGCGTTGGTAAATAGCCGTGACATCGTCATTGCTCGGTGTGCGGCCAAAAACCTTTTTGTAGCGCTCACTGATCTGAGGTTGATCGCACAGGGTGCGAATGTGGTCCCACTTGCCCATGCCCATCGGGCCGCGTGCTTCCTCGATCGACACCTGCACGTCGAACTCGGCAAAGGCTTCGACAAAAATCTGAGTCGGGGCGAAGGAGCCAAAGTCGACCACGGTGCCGGCCCAGTCGAGAATCGCTGCCTGAAGTTTGCTTGGATTGGTGTAGTTCATGTCTGTAAATCCTGTATGAGCAGCCTTGGCTGCACGAATTAAATGGGGTGGTGTGAGGTCGGAGTGGTCTTAAATATCCAGCACTTCCATTTCGCCCAGCGCCTGGGCGATGGCGGTGACCGCTGCGTGCATGTCGATGGAACTGACGTGCCCGATACAGCCGACGCGGAACGTTTCGACTTGGGTCAATTTGCCGGGGTACAGGATGAAACCCTTGGCCTTGACCCGTTCGTAGAACGTTTTGAAGTCATAGCGCGGGTCTTTGGGGGCATGGAACGTCACGATTATCGGTGCCTGAATCGCTGCGGGCAGAAAGCTGCGCAGCCCAAGCCTGGCCATGCCGTCGAGCAGTGTCTGGCAGTTGTTGGCGTAGCGTTTGTGCCGTGCTGGCAAGCCGCCTTCTTCGTTGTATTGCAACAAGGCTTCGTGTAACGCGGCGACGACGTGGGTGGGCGGGGTGAAGCGCCATTGTCCGGTCTTGGCCATGTAGGCGTGCTGGTCTTTCAGGTCCATTGCCAACGAATGAGCGTTGCCGGCAGCGTTGGCCAGTGCTTCTTTGCGGGCGAAGACAAAGCCCATGCCCGGTACGCCTTCCAGGCATTTGCCGGAGGCTGCGATCAACGCATCGAAGGCGATCTCCTGTGCGTCGATAGGCAGGGCCCCGAAGGAACTCATGGCGTCGATGATCAGACGTTTGCCGTGGCGGGCGATGACCGCCGCAATGTCTGACAGCGGGTTGAGGATCCCGGTGCTGGTTTCACAGTGAATCAAGGCGACGTGGCTGATACTCGGATCGGCCTTGAGCAGGCGCTCAACATCGGCGGCTGTTGTCGGTTGGTCTTCGGCGGCTTCAAAGGTGCTGAAGCGGCGGCCGAGGACTTCGCAAATTTTTGCCAAGCGCTTGCCGTATGCGCCATTGATCAGTACCAGAACATTACCGTCGCGGGGCACCAGAGTCCCAATCGCCGCTTCGACCGCGAAGGTGCCGCTACCCTGCAACGGTACGCAGTGGTGGGTGTCGCTGCCGTTGATGATCGCCAGCAATTGCTCGCACAAGCTGGCCGTCAACTGGTTGAAGCGGTCATCCCATGAACCCCAGTCGACCAGCATGGCCTGACGAGTGCGCAGCGAGGTCGTCAATGGGCCCGGGGTCAGCAGGATCGGCGCAGCAGGGGTCATTCTGGTTTCCTCACACACTTGGGATGGCAATTGATTACAGGGCATACGTTGCAGTTTGCGTTTCTATCAATCAAATTGTTTATTGTTATCTCAGCTATCGGCCAGACTTATACCTATGAATTTATTCCAGCTTCGTGCGTTTGATGCAGTGGCCCGTGAAGGCAGCTTTACAAGGGCTGCTGCGCGTCTGTTTATCAGCCAGCCAGCGGTCACCGGGCATATCAAGGCGCTGGAGGAGCACTACCAAATCACCTTGCTGCGACGCACGGCACGGCGAGTGGAGCTAACGGAGGAGGGCACCCGGCTGGCGGCCATTACCCGCGCCATGTTCGGCTTGGTCGATGAGGCGCAGGTGCTGCTGGAGGCTAATCGCCAGCTTCTGACCGGGCGACTGGAGGTGGCCGCCGACGGGCCGCACATGGTGATGCCGATGCTGGCGAGCCTGCGTGCGCGGTATCCGGGGATTACCGTCAACTTGCGCCTGGGCAATGCCCAGGAAACCTTGAACGCGCTGTTGTCAGAGCACGTTGATGTGGCAGTGCTCACCGAGGTCGAACCGCGCAAAGGGCTGACTTTGCGGGCCCTGCAAGAATCGCGGATTTGCGCCTTGGTGCCGGCCAGTCACCCGTGGCTGGGGCTGACCCAGGGTGTGGATATTGCGCAACTGGATCAGGTCATCATGGTGTTGCGAGAGCCGAGTTCGATTACCCGGCGCACCTTTGATCAGGCCTGCGACAGGGCGGGCGTCAATCCGCGGGTGTTGCTGGAACTGGACAGTCGTGAAGCCGTGACCGAGGCGGTGGCGGCGCAATTGGGAATAGGCATTGTGTCGTCGGCAGAAGTCAGCCATGACCCGCGGGTAGGGGCTGTTCTGATCAACGGTGCAGGGCTGATCAACCGCCATATGTTGGGCTGCATGGAGCGCCGCGCCGAGCTGCGGCTGATCAAAGCGTTTATGGAGCTTGCAGCGTAAATTGGATTTTTTGGTCGATTGACGACTTTCAGCCGTATAAACTTGCCTCCATTCGACGGCCAAGCCGCCGCGACACACCCGATTGAGAGATGAGTAATGGGCGCACAGTGGAAGGTTAAACACAAAGCGGAAGCCGCAAACAGCCGCGGCAAGATTTTCGGCAAGTTGGCCAAGGAGCTGACAGTAGCAGCCCGTAACGGTGCTGACCCGGACATGAATTCGCATTTGCGCCTGGTCTATGAGCAGGCCAAAAAAGCCTCGATGCCTGCCGACACCATCAAGCGCGCAATCAACAAAGGTGCCGGTATCGGTACTGAAGCGGTGCAATACTCCCGCGTGACCTACGAAGGTTTCGCCCCGCATCAAGTGCCGTTGATTGTTGAGTGCCTGACTGACAACGTTAACCGTACTGTTGCTGAAATTCGTGTGGCATTCCGTAAGGGCCAGTTGGGCGCATCGGGTTCGGTGGCATGGGACTTTAACCATGTGGGCCTGATCGAAGCCAAGCCGGACACAGCCGATGCTGATCCTGAGATGGCGGCTATCGAAGCTGACGCCCAGGATTTTGAAGAAGGCGAAGAAGAAGGCACCACCTTGTTCATCACTGAAACCACTGACCTGGATGCAGTCCAGAAGGCACTGCCTGAGCAGGGCTTTACGGTGTTGTCGGCCAAGTTGGGTTACCAGGCGAAAAACCCGGTGACCAGCCTGACTGAGGAGCAAATGGCTGAAGTCCAGGAATTCCTGGCCAAGCTTGAAGAACAGGACGACGTCCAGGACCTGTTCGTAGCCCTGGCGTAAATCGCAGGTTGCGCTTGGCTCGCGATCTTTTAAATCAAAAGATCGCGAGGCAAGCTCGCTCCTACATCAGGTCTGTTGTAGCCGCTGACGAGGCACGAGGCTGCGATGCGGGCCGCAGGACCTCCGTGTTCAAGCCAATGCCTGGCTAATGGCGGCGAAATCCGGGCGGGCCAATACGTCGGGTTGAGTGCACCGCTGCTGCAAATCCTTCCACTTGGCGTGTTGTTGATCACTCATGTCTGAGTCGATCCGCTCCAGCAATTCCCCCAGCAAAATCCCGAATGCACGAACTTCAATGCGTTGCAGGGCACGGCTTTGCGGGCTGTTGTCGAGGGCGTGGAAGCACGCCGCACCAAAGTCGCCGAGCAGGCAGTCACCTTCGTGGCTGTACAGAATATTGTGCGCGTATAAATCGCCATGACAGATGCCTTGCGCATGCAAGTGATCTGCAGCCGAGGCGATGCCGCGGGCAATACGCAAGGCGCTGTCGTAGGTGAAGCGGGTGCCAGGGGCATAGACGTCGCGACTGCAGGTGTCGAAACTGGGCAGGGCGGCCAGGTTCATGAACGACGGGGCGATCAGTTCCATGACCAGGCCAGCGGTTTGCTCGGGGTGCCCCGTCACGCGGCCCAGAACCTTGATCAGGTTGGGATGCTGGCCGGCGGCAATGCAGGCATTTATTTCATTGAGCGGCGAACCATCGCTGGTCATGCTGCCTTTGTACAGCTTGACCGCAACCGCGTGTGCCGGTTGGCCAGGAACATTCCATTGCGCCTGGTGAATAATCCCCGACGCGCCTTCGCCCAGTTTTTGCCCCAGCTCAAGGTGCGACCACTCGATGTCAGGAGTGTTGTCGGCTTCTCGCAGGGCGCTGGCGTCTTCACGCAACGGATTCCCGGCATAGGCCAGCCAGCTCAAGCCCGGCAAGGCCAGCACGGTCTCAGGCAGTTCGGTGAACTGGTTGGCTGCCAGACGGATCAGCTCCAGACGCTCGCACCGGGCCAGGCTGGCCGGTAACGTTTGCAGGCGGTTGCCGGCCAACATCAACTTTTGCAGCAAGGGTCGCCGGCCCAGTTCGTCGGGCAACTGCTGGATGCGGTTATCCGTGAGGATCAGCCAACGCAGCAACGGCGGCAGCGCAGCGCCAGGGACGTGCTCGATTTGGTTGGCCTTGAAACCGATCATGCTCAGTTTCGCGCATTGCCCAAGGCAGGCGGGCAGTTCGGTGAACTGGTTGTCCGAGCAAAACAGAATGCGCAGATGGCTCAGGCGGTGCAGGTCCTCGGGCAAGCGGCTGAGGGCGTTTCCGCTCAGGTTGAGGATCTCCAGGGTGTCAGCCAGCTGGAAAATTTCGGGTGGGAATTCAGTCAGCCCGCACGACAGATCCAGACGTTTAAGGCCGACCAATTGGCCGGCGCGCAGTTTAGCGAGGGTATCCATAAGCAGGCGGTGTGTACTCGTGCACGTAAAAGAAAAAGTGGCTCAACGCAGCTCGCGAACCATATCTGACAAGGTGCTCAGCACGCTCTTGCCCAATTGCATGGAGCGCTTGCCAGACCAGCCGGTGATCGGGTCCGGTGCATTGTTGTTGTCCTTGAAAGGCATCTCAAGGGTCAGCGACAGACAGTCAAAACGTTGACCCACGCTGTTGCAGGCCAGGGTCATATTGGCTTGGCCGGGCTCGTCACGGGTGTAGCCATGCTCGGTCTGGAAGTCTGGCGTCAGCTTGCTCAGGTGGCTGCGAAAGCGCTCTTCAAGGTCTGCCAGGCGTTTGGTGTAGTCAGGGTTGCCTTCACACCCTGCGGTGAATACGTAGGGGATTTCTTCGTCGCCGTGAATGTCCAGAAACAGGTCGACACCGTAGTGCTGCATCTGCTCCAGGGCGAAGAATACTTCAGGGCTGACATCGCGCTCGGTATGTTGCCAGGCGCGGTTTAAATCCTGGCCATTGGCATTGGTGCGCAAATGACCGTGAAACGCGCCGTCCGGGTTCATGTTCGGGATCAGGTACAAGTCGGCAAAGTCCAGCAACTTTCGTAGCTGTGGGTCGCTGCCCTGTTCAAGCCGTTCAAGAATGCCCTGCATAAACCACTCGGCCATGTGCTCGCCGGGGTGTTGCTGGGCAATGATCCAGATCTTGCGCTTGTGGCGGGCGCCGGTGCCTTTGCGCAATAGCGGTATATCGCGTCCTTCGACGCTTTTGCCGATGGCCAGTACCTCACAGCCGGACCACTGCAACGCGTTTTTGATCAACTCGTCGTGGCGTGCACGGCTGTAGGGTTCGAAGTAAGCAAACCAGACCTGTGGTTGCTCTGCTTTCAGGCTGAAGGTCAGCGCAGTGCCGTCGAACTCAGTCGGGACGCGAAACCAGTTCTCGTGATCGTAGGACGCCACCGCTTGATAGCCATCCCAGGCTTTGTTGTAGGAAGACTGGCTGGCGTTGCCTAATTCAAAACGATGGATCTGACCAATTTGCAGGCCATCGACCTTGAAATGAAACCACTGGAAATGTGCGCTCCGGGTGTCGGGTTTTATCGCCAGCCGCACATGCAGCGGATTGCTGGCATCCAGCACCTGGATGTTGCCACTGTCAAAGTCACTGGTGATATGAAGTGCAGAGGGCGCCACGGTCATCGTCCACATCCTGGAATCAGATAATTGTGGTCGCTACTTTACCTTGCAACCGCAATGGGCCAATACGCAATTTTGGAAAGGGGGGGAGAGGACAACGGGGGGGGCGTCATCCTTGACGCCGCGCGAGAATAGCGTTTTTGAGAGTGATTCTCAAGTTCAAAATCGCTATTACGGCTAAGGTCTCGGGTAATAAGCTTCCGCTGATCAATATTCTTTTGCTATCATCGCCGGCATCGTAGCGGTCACCGAAAAAAACCGGCCGCACACAAGACTTCATTAGCCTGAAGCACGCTGAGCCAGATAACTGGCCGCAAAAAAAGACCCGGCCATAAGCCGGGTCAAATAACCGTGATTAGCCTGATGAGGAGATAATTCGAAGACCGACCTAAGGTCATTTGAATTATCGACTGATCTCGCGACCAGTTGCTTGCAATAGTAATCATTATCATTTGCAAGTCAAACGTTTTTCCTCACTTTTTCGACATTTATTTTCCCTCTCTCCTGCAAAGGCTCTAGCCCGCTGGTTTTTCAATCAAGCGGCCGGGCATGTTCTGGGCTGTTTTAGCTATCGGTTGGTCAGTTTTTGCACATCCAGAGCCTTGTCCAGGAGCTGCTTGGCTGACTCGATAAAAAATGCCAGTGCCAGAAACTGATCGCGATGCGCACCCTGATGGGTGTCTGCTGCGCTATGCACCATGCTCACCCCGCATCGCAAGTATTCACAGGCAGTGACCATGGCTTCTTCCTGGCTCACGTCATCGCTCACAACGAACACTTTCTTCTCTTGAGGCGGCTGGGAAACAGCTGGTTTCAAATAATAGTCGAGTGCGCGCTGGGTGGCGGCGTCGTCTTTTAGCGCTTCAAGCTCAATATCGAGCTCAGTTTCCGGCGTGATTTTTGTTATGGAAGTCATGATTTACCTGCGTTTCTGAGATTAATCGGATCAGCCGGAGTCAGATTAGTACAATAAGTATTTTGACTATTGGTTTAAATAATACGGAATGTGTATTGTTGCTCGGAATTCAATCCGTATTGTTCGGCCAATGGATAAATGGATCGCTTTAGTCAGAACCAAATTGCGCGAGCAAAAACTCACGCAAGAGAAACTCGCCGAACGCGTTGGCGCTTCCCAAGGGGGCGTTGGGCATTGGCTCAATAAACGCCGTCAGCCCGACCTGCTCACGATGAACAAAGTGCTGCACGCCTTGGGGCTGGAGCACCTGGAAGTCGCCTTGGTGATTCGTGGACGCAATGAGGCGGCAAACGACCCGAGCGTGGACGAACCCACCTACGACATAACGTCTGCATTCCGTTATCCCGTCAGTGACTGGGCGACGGCAGGCCAGATTAACGAGAAAGTGCTGCCGGGTTATCAGCCGGGCATCCGTTTTGAAGTCAGCGACCATTACGCCAAAGGGGCGGCATTTTGGTTGCAAGTGATGGGGGATGCGATGACAGCCCCAATGGGTGTCAGTGTTCCGCAAGGCATGATGATTCTGGTGGATCCGGATATCGAGGCACAACCCGGCAAAATGGTGATTGCCCGTACACCTGAGTCGACCGAGGCGACGTTCAGGCAGCTCAGCGAAGAAAGCGGCCAGCTTTACCTCAAGCCGCTGAACCCGACTTACCCGAAAGTGTTGTTTGATGAGCGTTGCTCGATAATCGGTGTGGTGGTGCAGGCCAGCACCAAATTTTGAATGACTCCCGGCACAGGCCCGGAAAAAGCGGATACCGTTGCCGGTATCCGCTTTTTTTATTCCATTTCGATCAGCGCGGTTCCCTCGCTGACCATTTCCCCTTCCTCGCAGAACAACGCCTTGACGATGCCCGCATGGGGGGCGCGCAGGCTGTGCTCCATCTTCATCGCTTCGAGCACAACGAGTTGTGCGCCGGCTTCGACCGATTGGCCCGCTTCTACCAGCACGCGAACCACGCTGCCGTTCATGGGCGCGGTCAGGCCACCTTGCTGGCCGTGGCTGGCGCTGACGGCGGCAATAGGGTCGTAGAGGCTGACGCTGTGGACTTCGCCTTGCCAGCGCATGTACAGCGTGTCGGCGTGACGAATGGCTAGGTGTTGACGGCGTATCCCGTCGTGTTCGATCACCAACTGTTCGTTGTGCAAGGTGGCCTTGGGTTCTCCGAGGCTGATCACGTGGCGTTCTTCACCGGCGCTCAAGACCAGCAGTGTTTTAGCCGGCAGGCCGCTGCGAAAGCCCGTGTGCAGGGCCCAGGGTGAGGTCGGGTCATCGCTGCGCTGCTCAGGGGCCAGGCTTTGCTGGAAGGCTTGAGCGGCGGCCTGCCAAAAGGCGCCTGGCAACGGTTGGGCAGGCGGCAGCAGTTGCGCCTGATACCGCGGGATAAACCCGGTGTCCAGTTCGGCTGCGGCAAAGGCGGGATGGCCGATGATGCGGCGCAGGAAGCTCAGGTTGGTTTTCAAACCTCCAATGGCGAACTCATCGAGCATTGCCAGTAACCGCAAGCGGGCTTGTTCACGGTCTTCGCCCCAGGCAATCAGCTTGCCGAGCATCGGGTCATAAAACGGTGACACTTCATCGCCTTTGCTGACACCGCTGTCTACCCGGCGGCCCGCCCCGGCTGCTGACTCGCGGTACACCTGGAGGCGTCCGGTTTGCGGGAGGAAGTCATTGCTCGGGTCTTCAGCATACAAACGCACTTCAATCGCGTGCCCGCGTAACGGCACTTGCGCCTGGGTGATCGGCAAGGCTTCGCCGCGTGCCACACGGATTTGCCAGTCCACCAGGTCCAGGCCGGTGATGGCCTCAGTCACCGGGTGTTCGACTTGCAGGCGAGTGTTCATCTCCATAAAGAAGAATTCGCCGCGGGCATCGAGCAAGAACTCCACGGTACCTGCACCGACGTAGCCGATGGCCTGTGCGGCGCGAACCGCAGACTCGCCCATGGCGCGGCGTTGCTCTGCGCTGAGGCCGGGCGCGGGGGCTTCTTCAACGACTTTCTGGTGGCGGCGCTGAATCGAGCAATCGCGTTCGTTGAGGTACAGGCAGTTGCCGTGCTGGTCGGCAAACACCTGGATCTCGACATGTCGGGGTTTGAGTACATATTTCTCGACCAGCATCCGCGCATCGCCAAACGAAGACAGTGCTTCACGCTGAGCAGAAGCCAGTGCGTCGGCCAGTTGGCTGACGTCCTCGACCACTTTCATGCCCTTGCCACCGCCACCCGCCGTGGCTTTTAGCAGCACCGGGTAGCCGATACGTTCGGCGGCAATGCGGAAGGTTTCCAGGTCTTGCGCTTCGCCGTGATAGCCCGGCACCAACGGCACACCGGCCGTTTCCATCAAGGCTTTGGCGGCGGACTTGCTGCCCATGGCATCAATGGCCGAGGCGGGCGGCCCGAGAAAAATCAGCCCGGCGGCTTCAATCGCACGGGCAAAGCCCGCGTTCTCGGACAAAAAGCCATACCCCGGATGGATCGCTTGCGCGCCGCTGGTCTGGGCGGCGGCAATGATCTTGTCGATTTTCAGGTAGCTGTCGGCGGCCTTGCTGCCACCCAGATCCACGCAGATATCAGCTTCGCGACAATGCCGCGCATCGCGGTCAGTGCTGCTGTGCACGGCGACTGTGGTGAGGCCCAGCGCCTTGGCGGTGCGCATGACCCGGCAGGCGATTTCACCGCGGTTGGCGACCAGTAACGAAGTAATCAGAGGGGCGCTCATGAACGCGGCTCCTGGGTCGAGGTGTCTGTTTGCCAGCGGGGAGTGCGTTTTTGCAGAAAGGCACGCAAGCCTTCCTGGCCTTCGGGGCTGACCCGGATCCGGGCAATTGCGTTTTCGCAGTAGCGGCGAATGGCAGGCGTTGGCGCGCCGTGGCTGACTTCGCGCAGCAAGTCCTTGCAGGCGCGCATGGCCTGCGGGCTGTTGAGTAACAGGTTGTCGATCCAATGGGCGATCTGCTGCTCCAGCTCGGCCTGCGGGTAGCATTCTGCAAGCAGCCCCAGTTCACGGGCGCGCAGCCCGCTGAAGCGCTCGGCGGTCAGGGCAAACCGGCGGGCGGCGCGTTCGCCAATCGCTTGCACGACAAACGGGCTGATGACGGCCGGGGCCAGGCCGATGCGCACTTCAGACAAGCAGAACTGCGCATCCTCGGCACCAATCGCCATGTCGCAGGCGCTGATCAAGCCCAAAGCACCGCCATACGCGGCACCTTGCACCACCGCCAGGGTCGGGATTTTCAGTTTGGCCAGGTTGTACATCAACTCGGCCAGGTGGCGCGCGTCATCCAGGTTGGTGTTGTAGTCGAGTTCGGCCGATTGTTGCATCCAGGCCAGATCGGCCCCGGCGCTGAAATGCTTGCCGCGTCCGCGCAGCAGCAGAAAGCGCAGCGTGCCATCGCTCTGAACCTTGTCGAGGGCGACGATCAACTCCTGGATCATTTCGGCGTTAAAGGCGTTGTTCTTCTGCTCGCGACTCAACCACAGGGTGGCGAAACCCCGAGGGTCGGTGTGCAGTTCAAGGGTGTTGAAGTTGTTCATGTGCGTCAGTCCTTTCATCGCATTACATGCGGAACACGCCGAAACGCGTGGCTTCGATGGGCGCGTTCAACGCTGCCGACAATCCCAGCGCCAACACTTCGCGGGTTTGCGCCGGGTCAATCACGCCGTCATCCCACAACCGGGCACTGGAGTAGTAGGGGTGGCCCTGATGCTCGTATTGATCGAGGATCGGCTGCTTGATCTCGGCTTCTTCTTCGCGGCTGAACACCAGCCCGTTGCGTTCCGCCTGCTCGCGTTTGACTTGCACCAGTACCCCGGCGGCTTGCTCGGCGCCCATTACGCCAATGCGGGCGTTTGGCCACATCCACAAAAAGCGCGGGTCGTAGGCGCGCCCGCACATGCCGTAGTTACCGGCGCCAAAGCTGCCGCCGATGATCACGGTGAACTTGGGTACTTTGGCGCAAGCCACCGCCGTTACCAATTTGGCGCCGTGCTTGGCGATACCGCCCGCTTCGTATTTTTGCCCGACCATAAAACCGGTGATGTTTTGCAAAAACACCAGCGGGATGCCGCGCTGGCAGGCCAACTCAATAAAGTGCGCGCCTTTTTGTGCCGCTTCAGCAAACAAGATGCCGTTATTGGCCAGGATCGCTACCGGGTAGCCGTGCAAATGGGCAAAACCACAGACCAGCGTGGTGCCGAATAGCGCTTTGAACTCATCGAACACCGAGCCGTCCACCAGCCGCGCAATGACTTCGCGCACATCAAAAGGCTGTTTGGCATCGGCCGGGACGATGCCGTACAGCTCGTCCTTGGGATACAGCGGCGCCAAAGGGCTGCGGTGGATCAACTGGCCCAGCTTGCGCCAGTTGAGGTTGGCCACACTACGGCGGGCCAGCGCCAGGGCATGCTCGTCACTGTCAGCGTAATGGTCGGCAACGCCGGACACCTTGCAGTGCACATCGGCACCACCCAGGTCTTCAGCGCTGACCACTTCGCCGGTGGCCGCTTTTACCAGGGGTGGCCCAGCCAGGAAAATCGTCGCTTGCTGGCGCACCATAATCGCTTCGTCAGCCATGGCCGGCACATAGGCGCCGCCTGCGGTGCACGAGCCCATGACCACGGCAATTTGCGGAATGCCGGCTGCGCTCATGTTGGCCTGATTAAAGAAGATCCGGCCAAAGTGCTCGCGATCCGGAAACACTTCATCCTGACGCGGCAGGTTGGCGCCGCCCGAGTCCACCAGATAAATGCACGGCAAGCGGTTTTGCTCGGCAATCGTCTGCGCGCGCAGGTGCTTCTTTACCGTCAGCGGGTAGTAAGAACCGCCTTTGACCGTGGCATCGTTCGCCACAATCATGCATTCAACCCCTTCGACCCTACCGATACCGGCGATGATTCCTGCTGCAGGAACGTCTTCGCCGTACACGCCATAGGCAGCCAACTGACTGAGTTCAAGGAAAGCCGCGCCCGTGTCCAGCAACCGGTCAATCCGCTCGCGGGGCAGCAACTTGCCACGTGAGGTGTGGCGTTCTTGTGCCTTGGCGCCGCCGCCTTGCTGCACCTGCTCAAGCAACGCGTGCAGTGCGTCGACCTGTTTGAGCATGGCCTCGCGGTTGGTCGCGAACTCCGCAGAGCGCGGGTTGATGGTCGTATGCAAGATGGACATACGTGCGCTCCTCAGCGGGTTTCGTTAAACAGTTCGCGACCAATCAACATACGGCGGATTTCACTGGTACCCGCGCCGATCTCATAGAGCTTGGCGTCACGCAGCAGGCGCCCAGCAGGGAATTCATTGATGTAGCCGTTACCGCCCAGAATCTGGATCGCGTCGAGGGCCATTTGCGTGGCGCGCTCGGCGCTGTACAAGATCACCCCGGCGGCGTCCTTGCGCGTGGTTTCGCCACGTTCGCAGGCAGCCGCCACCGCGTACAGGTAAGCGCGGCTGGCATTGAGCTGGGTGTACATATCGGCCACCTTGCCCTGGATCAGCTGGAACTCACCGATGCTCTGGCCAAACTGTTTGCGGTCGTGGATGTACGGCACCACCAGGTCCATGCACGCCTGCATGATCCCGGTCGGGCCGCCCGAGAGCACGACGCGTTCGTAATCGAGGCCGCTCATCAACACTTTGACGCCTGCGTTGAGGGTGCCCAGAAGGTTTTCTTCCGGCACTTCAACGTTGTCAAAAAACAGCTCGCAGGTGTTCGAGCCGCGCATGCCGAGCTTGTCGAAATGGGTGCTGCGGCTGAAGCCTTTCCAGTCACGCTCAACAATAAAAGCGCTGATGCCGTGTGGGCCTTTTTCCAGGTCGGTTTTGGCGTAGATCACATACGTGTTGGCGTCCGGGCCGTTGGTGATCCAGGTTTTGCTGCCGTTAAGGACGAAATGATCACCGCGCTTGTCGGCCCGCAGCTTCATCGACACCACGTCAGACCCTGCATTGGGCTCGCTCATGGCCAGGGCGCCAATGTGTTCGCCGCTGATCAACTTGGGCAGGTATTTGAGTTTTTGCGCGTGGCTGCCGTTACGGTTGATCTGGTTGACGCACAGGTTGGAGTGCGCCCCGTACGAAAGGGCCACAGACGCCGAGCCGCGGCTGATTTCTTCCATGGCGACCACGTGTGCCAGGTAGCTCAGGCCAGTGCCGCCGTATTCTTCCGGCACGGTGATGCCCAGCAGGCCCATGTCACCGAACTTGCGCCACATGTCGGCGGGGAACAGGTTGTCTTTGTCGATTTGCGCCGCGCGGGGGCTGAGTTCGTCAGCCACAAAGGCTTGTACCTGATCGCGCAGCATGTCGATGGTTTCGCCCAGGGCGAAGTTCAAAGTCGGGTAGCTCATGGGGCACCTTGGTCATTGTTCTTATAAACGGCGTTAACAGCATCGCCATGGGTAAGCTTTACGTTAACGTAAACTTGGCAATGAATGCTGTCAATGACCTTTACGTTAACGTCAACTTGGTTCAGAGTAATTGCTATTCTGCACAGAGGGAATGCGTGAGTGCGCGTCTTCCCCATGCTCCCAAAACAATCACAAGAGGAGTTGTCATGAAGCCGCAATCTGTCCCCAGTTACAGCCAGGGCGCGCTGGACAAGCCGTTGCTGGCGATGACCATCGGTCAGGCGTTCGATCAAACCGCTGCCCGCTACCCCGACGGTGAAGCGTTGGTGGTGCGCCATCAGCAGCAGCGTTACAACTGGGCGCAGTTGGCTCAGGCCGTTGACCTTCACGCCAGGGCCTTTCTGGCGTTGGGCATGCAGGCGGGCGACCGGTTGGGCGTGTGGGCGCCTAACTGTGCCGAGTGGTTTATCTGCCAGTTTGCCAGCGCCAAAATTGGCGTGATTCTGGTCAACATCAACCCGGCCTATCGTTTGTCTGAGCTTGAATATGTGCTCAAACAATCAAAGTGCCAGTGGCTGGTGAGTGCGAGCACGTTCAAGACCTCGAACTACCACGCGATGCTCCAGGAGTTGCTGCCTGAGCTGGAAGGGCAGGCGGCCGGGCAACTCAACAGCGAGCGTTTTGAAGACTTGCGCGGGGTGATCAGCCTCGATGCACAACCGCCTGCAGGGTTCTTTCCCTGGCCGCAACTGGCCACATTGGGCAGCGGCGTTGCAGTGCAGCAACTCTACGCACGACAGGCCAGCCTTCAGCCCGATCAGCCGGTGAACATTCAATACACCTCTGGCACCACGGGCTTCCCCAAAGGTGCGACGCTCAGCCACCGCAATATTCTCAACAACGGTTACATGGTTGGCGAAAGCCTGGGGTTGACGGCCGCTGACCGGCTGGTGATTCCGGTGCCGCTGTATCACTGCTTTGGCATGGTGATGGGCAACCTGGGGTGCGTAACCCACGGCACCACCATGATTTACCCGGGCGACGCCTTTGACCCCACGCTGACCCTGCAAGCCATCGCCGAAGAGCGGGCTACAGCGCTATACGGGGTGCCCACCATGTTTATTGCCTTGCTCGATCACCCCGAGCGCGCCGGCTTTGACGTGTCGAGCCTGCGTACCGGGATCATGGCCGGCGCCACCTGTCCGATAGAAGTGATGCGCCGCGTGATCAGCGAAATGCACATGGGCGAGGTACAAATTGCTTATGGCATGACTGAAACCAGCCCGGTGTCCATGCAGACCGGGCCGGATGATGATCTGGAATTACGCGTGACCACCGTAGGGCGTACCCAGCCGCATCTGGAGAACAAGCTGATCGACGCGCAAGGTAATATCGTCGCTCGCGGTGAGGTGGGTGAACTGTGCACCCGTGGTTACAGCGTGATGCTGGGTTACTGGAACAACCCGCAAGCGACCCGCGAAGCCTTGGACAGCGAAGGCTGGATGCACACCGGTGACCTGGCAGAGATGAATGAGCAGGGCTATGTGCGCATTGTCGGGCGTAACAAGGACATGATCATTCGGGGCGGCGAGAACATTTACCCGCGTGAGCTGGAAGAGTTCTTTTTCACCCACCCTGCGGTGGCGGATGTGCAGGTTATCGGGATCCCGGATGAAAAATACGGCGAAGAAATTGTCGCCTGGATCAAATTTCACCCCGGCCACAGTGCCAATGAACTTGAGCTGCAAACGTGGTGCAAGTCGCGCATCGCCCACTTCAAGACGCCACGACACTTCAAGTTTGTCGACGTCTTCCCGATGACCGTGACCGGCAAGATCCAAAAATTCAAAATGCGCGAAATCAGTATTTTGGAGATCAGGAAGGTCTAGGCCGCTGGTTTTATGTGGAACTCTGTTTGTCGTGGGAGCGGGCTTGCTCGCGAATGGGTCGGCGGTGTGCAACAAGCACACCGCGTTGGCTGAATCGCGAGCAAGCCCGCTCCCACAGAAACACAAACCCCGGACAGCACAAAGGGGAGCCTAGGCTCCCCTTTAACGTGTCGTTGCGTGCTCTTTTTATTATTGAAGGGTGGTCTATTGTTGTTTTTGGAACTCACCCTTTGCTGCGTTTTTTTGCGATCCCCATCCGGGATCAAGAGCAAACGTATTTTTTTGAGCGCTGATCCACTTTTATCACTGGCTATCAAACCGGTGATCCAACCTGAACGGGTGCTACCTGAAGGTAGTTTTATTGTTCTCTGCCCGGTTGCGAGGTGGCTCTTGGCTCCCCGGAAAAGTAAACCTTCTCCAAAAAAATCTGTTAGCTGCGTCTCTGCCGTGTTGTTTTTGTTATGTCAGAGTCGTTTCGTATTGTTCTTATTATGTTGCTGCGGTTTTTATTCTTGTTATGCCATAGAGATAGCAGGAGCCGTGCCAACTTTTAAAAAGCCTTATAAATCAATGATTTAAATTTTAAGGCAATAAAAAACCGGCCTGGATCAAGGCCGGTTTGTTTCCGTGTTACTCGTTTGTGTGGGGGAGCGGTAACACTCAGCCACACTTTTTAGCACTGTCGCGCCTTGGCGACCCGTGACCCGGTAACACGCCCCAGCACGTTGCAGATGTGCTGGCCTGCCAGTAACAGCTTGTCCATGTCGACCCCGGTTTCGATCCCCATGCCGTTGAGCATGTACAGCACGTCTTCGGTGGCCACGTTACCGCTGGCACCCTTGGCGTACGGGCAGCCGCCAAGGCCTGCTACCGAGCTGTCGAACACATTGATCCCTTCGAGCAAGCTGGCGTAGATGTTGACCATGGCCTGGCCATAGGTGTCATGGAAATGCCCGGCGAGTTTTTCGCGGGGAACATAAGCCCCGACCGCTTCGAACATGGCACGGGTTGCCGAAGGTGTGCCGGTGCCAATGGTGTCGCCCAGCGACACTTCGTAACAGCCCATGGCGTACAGCTCTTTGGCCACGTCGGCAACTTGTTGCGCCGACACCTGGCCTTCGTACGGGCAGCCCAGCACGCAGGACACATAGCCGCGCACGCTGATGCCGTGTTGCCTGGCGGATTCCATGATGGGCACAAAGCGTTCCAGGCTTTCACTGATCGAGCAGTTGATGTTGCGCTGCGAAAACGCTTCGGAAGCGGCGGCGAACACCGCCACTTCTTTAACTCCGGCGGCGACAGCGTCTTCGAAGCCGCGCATATTCGGCGTCAACGCCCCATAAACCACACCCGGCTTGTGCCGGATTTGCGCGAAGACCTCGGCGGAACCGGCCATTTGCGGCACCCATTTAGGCGACACAAAGCTGCCGACTTCGATATAGCCCAGCCCGGCGTCGGTCAGGGCGTTCACCAACTGCACCTTGTCGGCCACGCTGATGGGCTGGGCTTCATTTTGCAAACCGTCGCGCGGGCCGACTTCAATCAGGCGCACATGGGTGGGAAATGTCATGGGGGGATCACCAGGGTTGTTATGTTTTAGGAGGCCGTCTGACTTTTTATCGTGTGTTCAAGCGCCTGGATACAGCGTTCTTCGGCCGTATCCAGTTCAAGTTGCATCTGCTGAATATCCAGCAACTGTTGCTCCAGCTGTTCGCGGCGCTCGGCTATTTTGGCCAGCATGCTGTTCAACTGTTTCTGGTTGCCGCTGGTAGGGTCGTAAAGCTCTATCAGCTCGCGACATTCGGCCAGCGAAAAACCGATGCGCTTGCCGCGCAAAATCAGCTTCAGGCTGACTTTGTCCCGCGCCGAATAGATCCGCTCCTGACCGCGACGTTCAGGGGCGAGCATGCCTTGTTCTTCGTAAAAACGAATGGCGCGGGTGGTGATATCAAGTTCGCGGGCAAGGTCGGAAATACTGTACGTCTGGCTGCTCATGGGCGGGCTCTGGAAGGATCATGCCGTTAAGCTAAAGGTTGGTTGACGTTTACGTCAAGCAAGCGCTGCGCCTCGGCTTTCTTTTCCAGTGCCAATTGCTGCTGGCACACCTCGATCAACTGCTCACGCATCCAGCGGTTGGCGGGGTCTTGCTCGGTGCTTTCGTGCCAGTATAAATGTGTTTCCACGCTCGGCAATTCGCTGATGGGCAGCGGCACAAAATGCAGGCCATGGCGACGGGCAAAACGCTCGGGCACGGTCATGACCATGTCGGTTTGCTGCAAGACATTGGAGGCCATCAAGTAGTGCTGGGAGCGTAAGGTGATTTTGCGTTGCAGGCCGATTTTGCCCAGTGCCAGGTCCACCTGGCCGAGGCCGTTGCGGCGCGTCGAGATATGGATATGGGTGAGCGCCAGGTACTCGTCGAGGCTGATACTGGCCTTGCCCGCCAACGGGTGGCCTTGGCGCATGGCGCACACGTAGCGATCTTCCATCAACTTGATATGGCGCACCTGAGCGTCGGTATTGAGCGGCGCATCGACGGCGAAATCCAGTCGTCCTGCTGCCAGGTCGCTGGTGGTCTCGCGGCGGTGGGCTAAAAAGCTTTCGATCACGACGGCCGGGGCATGTCGGCGTAAGCGCTGAAACAGCGGCGGCAAAATCACCGCTTCTGTCAGGTCGGTCATGCTGATACGGAACGTCTTGTTGGCCTGCAGAGGGTTAAACGTTCGGCTTTCTTGAACCGACACCCGCAGCAGGGCCAATGCGCTGCGCACCGGGCTGATGATGTTCTGCGCCATGGGCGTGGGCACCATGCCTTGCGCCGTGCGCACAAACAGCGGGTCGTTAAAGGTTTCACGCAGCCGGGCCAGCGCGTTGGACACCGCTGGCTGGGTGATGCCAATGATTTGTCCGGCACGGGTCAGGTTGGCTTCGGTGTAAATGGCGTCGAAGACGATGAACAGATTGAGGTCGACCTTGCTCAGGTTCATGGCACTGGGCTCTTGTTGTTGGTGATGAGGCGATGGGGTGAATCATATATTGCTTATGAATGGTAATACACGTCGTTAATAGACAGCGCAAATGGAGGAGGGCTGATCTAGCATCACGGCAACGTCTATACACATTCACGGTAAAAGGTAGCCACCCATGGATTTCGCATACTCACCGAAAGTTCAGGCGCTGCGCGAACGCGTCACGGCGTTTATGGAGGCTTATGTCTATCCGGCCGAGGCGATTTTCGATCAGCAGGTGGCGCAAGGTGATCGCTGGCAGCCGACGGCAATCATGGAAGAGCTCAAGCGCAAGGCCCAGGCAGAAGGTCTGTGGAACCTGTTTTTGCCGGAGTCGGAACTCGGCGCCGGGCTGACCAATCTGGAATACGCGCCCTTGGCCGAGATCATGGGCCGGTCGATGCTCGGCTCGGAGCCGTTCAACTGCTCTGCACCGGACACCGGCAACATGGAGGTGCTGGTACGTTACGCCAATGCACAGCAAAAACAGCAGTGGCTGGAGCCGCTATTGCGTGGCGAGATTCGCTCTGCGTTCGCCATGACCGAGCCTGATGTGGCCTCGTCCGATGCCACCAACATGGATGCCCGTGCCGTGCGTGACGGCGATGAATGGGTGATCAATGGCCGTAAATGGTGGACGTCCGGGGCCTGCGATCCGCGCTGCAAAATCATGATCTTCATGGGCCTCAGCAACCCTGAGAATGCCCGCCATCAACAGCACTCGATGATCCTGGTCCCGGTCGATACCCCCGGCGTGAAAATTGTTCGCCCGTTGCCGGTATTCGGTTACGACGATGCGCCCCACGGTCACGCCGAGGTGCTGTTCGAGAATGTGCGTGTACCGTACGAAAACGTCCTGCTGGGCGAAGGCCGGGGTTTTGAAATTGCTCAGGGCCGCCTTGGTCCGGGCCGCATCCACCACTGCATGCGCTCAATCGGCATGGCCGAGCGTGCGCTGGAACTGATGTGTCAGCGCTCGCTGCAACGCACGGCGTTTGGTAAACCGCTGGCGCGTCTGGGCGGTAACGTCGACAAAATCGCTGACTCGCGAATGGAAATCGACATGGCGCGCCTGCTCACCTTGAAAGCGGCGTACATGATGGACACCGTGGGTAACAAGGTCGCGAAAAGCGAGATCGCGCAAATCAAGGTAGTTGCCCCCAACGTTGCGTTGAAGGTGATCGACCGGGCGATTCAGATTCATGGCGGGGCAGGGGTCTCGCAGGATTTTCCGCTGGCTTATATGTACGCCATGCAGCGTACCTTACGTTTGGCGGACGGCCCGGATGAAGTGCACCGGGCGGCGGTTGGCAAATTCGAGTTGGACAAGTACGCACAATCGCCGGGTTAATACACCCACACTTCAACCCGGCGATTCTTCAGGCGGCCTTCATCTTCGGTGTTGGCCGCCACCGGCATTTGCGCACCGCAGCCGCGAATCTCACGCAGCACCACGCCACTTTTGACCAGTTCGCGGCGCACCGTCATTGCCCTGAGCTTTGACAACAGTTGTGCGCGTTCCGGGTCATCCTTGGCATCACCAAACCCCACCAGCGTCACCTGTTTGTTGAGTTTGTCGTGGGTTTTTAAATAGTCGACGACGCGCAGCAGATCCTGACGCGCCTTGTTGTCGAGGGTGGCGCTGCCTTCTTCAAAGCGAAAATTGACCGACAGGCGCTGGGCCTCACGGGTCAGTTCCAGGTATTCCTCGGGCATGTGCGCACCGGGCTGCACGTGGCTGGCCTGCACGGTTTGGGCAATAAAACCGTTTTGCGCGACGATGGCCTGGCCTTGGGCGCTCTGGGTAAACGCCACCAGCGCCTTGGCCAGCGAGTTTTGGCTGGTGGGCGGCAGGTAAAAAAACAGACGGCGCGACAGGGGGTAATCTTCACTGGCGATCAGGCTGTTGAGCGGCAGCATGGGCTGCGACGCGCCATCCACAATGGCCAGGGATTTCGCTTCGCGCACGTAGGGCAGGCCGATAAAACCAATGGCGTGGGGGTCTTTGCTCACTGCATCGGACAGCGCTTCGCTGGACTCGAAACGCTGGGCCGTGCTGCTCAGCGGCCGACCGGCGCGGCTCAGGACCAACTCTTTAAAGGTATCCCAGGTGCCGGACTGGTCATCCCGGGCATACAAATTAATCGAACCGCCCACGCCGCCCAGCGCTTCCCACGTGGTGATGTCGCCGTTGAACACTTTGGCCAGTTGCTCGGTGTTGAGTTTTTTCAGCGGGTTATGCGGGTGCACAATAATTGCCAGGCCATCGATGGCGATGACTTGCTCGGCTTCGGGGCTTTTCAGATCGCCGAGGGCTTCCAGTTCGACCAGCTCGCGGTCTTTGATCGGCCGAGACGAGGCCACCATGTCGGCTTGCCCGGCCTTGAGCGCACTAAAACCGGTGCCGGAGCCGTGTGCCGACACATCGACACGCACCTGCTGGCCCAAGGTTTTGGTGGCGACGATGCTGTATTCGTTAGGGGGGATAACCGGGATGCTGTGAACATCGTGAAAACCTTGCTCTATCAACATGGCCGTCACCAATGCCGGGCCGAGATTGGCCCCTATGGTGTTAGAACCCTGAATGTGCAAATCCGCCGCAGGCCGGGCAAAGGCCAGAGGGGTGATTACACACAGCAGGATCAGTGACTTTAAGCGCAACATCAGCGGGCACCTTCCTGGAGCCATAGAGTTGCCAGCAATTTAAGTCAGAAACGTTTCAATACAGTTACGCCCACCTTCTTGTAGGAGCGAGCTTGCCTCGCGATCTTTTGAACCTTTAAAAGATCGCGAGGCAAGCTCGCTCCTACAATTTTTAGATCAGTTCAGTTCGAGCCAGATCGGTGCATGGTCAGACGGTTTTTCCATGGCGCGCAGGTCGTAATCGACGCCGGCGGCCTTGATGCGTGGCACCAGCGCCTGAGAGGCCAGAATCACGTCAATGCGCAGGCCACGTTTAGGCTCGTCTTCAAACCCGCGGCTGCGGTAGTCGAACCAACTGAAGCGATCCGCCACCTCGGGGTGCAGGTAACGGAAGCTGTCCACAAGACCCCAGTTTTTGAGGCGTTCAAACCACTCGCGCTCTTCCGGCAGAAAGCTGCACTTGCCGGTTTTCAGCCAGCGCTTGGCGTTGTCCGGGCCAATGCCGATGTCGCAGTCTTGCGGGGAGATGTTGACGTCACCCATTACCACCAGCGGCTGTTCGTTGCTGAACTGGCCTTCCAGCAACTGTTGCAGGTCGCTGTAGAAACGCTGCTTGGCCGGGAATTTTGTCGGGTGGTCGCGGCTTTCGCCCTGTGGGAAATAGCCGTTCATGATAGTCACCGGCTGGCCATTGTCGTCAGCGTAGGTGCCCCAGATAAAGCGTCGTTGCGCGTCTTCTTCGTCGCTGGCAAAGCCCTTGTGCAGTTCCAGCGCGGGCTGGCGTGACAACAGCGCAACGCCGTAATGGCCCTTTTGCCCGTGAAAGTGCACGTGGTAGCCCAGCGCTTCGATATCGGCGAAGGGGAATTGCTCGTCGCTGACTTTGGTTTCTTGGAGGCCAATCACGTCCGGCTGGTGTTTTTCGATCAGCGCTGCCAGCTGATGCGGCCGAGCGCGCAGGCCATTGATGTTGAAAGAAACGATTTTCATGGGCGGGCAGTCCTGAGGAAAACTGCGATGTTAGCGGCCAGCGTGCAGTGGGGCAAATGGACTGCTAACGTAGGAAGCATTCAAGCAGATGGAACTGTTGCGGCCCTTGCGAGCTCGTACTCTCGAGAAGTGCCGCAACCCAAGCGACGCCAGGGAGATTGACCGTCATGACGCAAACGTTGAATGCCACTTGCCAGATCCGCCAGCTCGACAGCGGTTACTCCAAAGAAACCCGCGCCTTGCTGTATGAGGCGTATATGCATGACCCGACCTTCCGTTATGTGTTTGAGGCCCATCGCAAGGGCTACGCGCAACGGGTGCGGGCCACGGTTCGGGCGCTGGTCAAACAACATTTTTTCCAGCAATTGCCCGCGTTGGGGTTGCTGGTGGATGACCGTCTGATCGGTGTTGCCCTGATTGCTCCGCCGCAACGGCGTCTGGGCATTACTGAGAGTTGGGCGTGGCAACTGCGTATGGTGCTGACGGCGGGCTTGCGCGGCACGCGGCGCTACCTTGAATACCATCAGGCTGTTTTGGCCTGCGTGCCGGGTGATGCCGTGCATATGTTGCCGTTGTTGGCGATTCATCCTGATTTTCAAGAATTGTCCTATGGCGAACAGTTGCTTGAAGCGGTACATAACTGGTGCGCCGTGGACGAACATTCAGAAGGTGTCGTCCTCGACAGCAGTAACCCGCGCTATCAGGAGTTTTACAAGCGTCATGGTTATGTCGAAATTGGTCAGGTTCCCTTGGGGCCCATCGTTGAGCACGTTTTCTTTCACGCCAACCCTCAGGTGTTACAAGCAGCAACGGCTTAAGGGCAACTTTTTGCCCATTGGCGCGCTCTATGACCCCCTCAGCCCGTGATAGCATCCGCTCCTATGAAGTTTCCAGGAAGATTTACCAGTGGTGTTGTCCTGCTGATCAGCAGCTTTGCGGCGTATGCCCAGAGCGAATTGGTGGTGAAGGTCAAACCGGCAAACGATGCCCTCAAGGCCAACGTGGAAGGCTATATAGGCAGCCTCGGCGATCGCGACGAGGCTGCCTTGTTGCGTTTCAAACGTGGCGCCGAGGAGCAGGCCCTTAAAGCGTTACAGGCCTTGGGCTATTACCAACCCAAGATCGAAGCCGATGTGCCCGAGGGCGACCCGCCGCGCCTGGTGTTGCACATTGACCCCGGCGAGCCCGTGCACCTGCGTAACGTGACTGTGCGCGTAGAAGGCCCTGCGGCCTCGCTCAAAGCCTTTGAAATCCCGGTCAGTGATGACCTCAAACCTGGCGCCGTGCTCAATCAGGGCAACTACGAAGACGCCAAGCGCATGATCCAGAACCGTGCGCTGCGCTATGGCTTTTTTAACGGCAAGTTCCTCAAGCACGAACTGTTGGTGGACCCTAAAGGCGGGTATGCCGATATCAATCTGGTTTACGAAAGCGGCCCGCGTTACCTGCTGGGCAAAGTCACTTTTGCCGGTGACGCACCGTTTGACCAGACCTTGCTCGACCGTCTGGTGCCCTTCAAGCCCAATACGCCTTATGACTCCGAGCTGGTTGCCGAGTTAAACCAGAATCTGCAATCGAGCGGTTACTTTGAAACCGTGCGCGTTGATGCCGCGCCGAGTACGGCGGTGGGGCAAGTGATCCCGGTGGATGTAGACCTGGATACCCGCAAGCCACGCACCATGACCCTGGGCCTTGGCTACTCAACCGACACCGGTCCGCGCGGCAAAGCCAGCTGGACCCGCCACTGGGACAACCCTCGGGGCGACAGTTACGGGTTTGAGTCTGAAATCTCCCAGCCCAAGCAAAATATCGGGGCCTGGTACGACATCCCGCTCGATCCGCCATTGACTGACAAACTGCGTTTTGCCGCCGGTTATCAGTACGAAGAAATTGCCAACACCGACACCTTGAGTAAATTGCTCACGGTCGGCCCTGAGTGGCACAGCAAACTGGATAACGGCTGGACGCGCATTGTTTCGCTGAGATGGCAGCACGAAGAATATCGCCTGGGTGATGGCTCGGGCCTGAGCACCTTGTTGATGCCGGGCCTGTCCTACGCGGTATTGCGCAGCGATAACCGGATTGACCCCAGCCACGGTTACAGCGTCAACCTGAGCACCCAAGTGGCCAAGCAAGGGTTGATGTCAGACACCAACCTGCTGCACGGCGATATCCAGTTCAAGGCGCTGAAAACGTTGTGGGACAAGCACCGTTTTCTGGGCCGTATCGAGTTTGGCGGCAGCGCCACCAATGGTTACAAATCCATCCCGCCGTCATTGCGCTTTTTTGCCGGTGGTGACCAGAGCGTGCGCGGTTATGACTACCAGAGCCTGTCACCCAAGAACTCCGACGGTGACCGTATCGGTGGGCGCTACCTGCTGGCCGGGAGTGTCGAGTACCAGTATCAATTTGCCGAAAAATGGCGCTGGGCGGCGTTTGTCGACAAAGGAAATGCCTTCAAGACCCTCGACTTCCCCAGCTTGAAAACCGGGGTCGGGGTGGGCATCCGCTGGATCTCGCCTGTAGGCCCCATCCGTCTCGACCTGGCCCATGCGCTGGATGACGATGGCGGCGTTCGTTTGCACTTCTCGATGGGGCCAGAACTGTGATTCGTGGTTTGAAAATAGCGGGTTTGGTGCTGTTGGCGTTAGTGCTGCTGGTGGTTGTCAGCGTCGCTGCCATTTTGGGCACGCAAGCGGGTAGCCGCTGGGCGCTGGCGCAAGTACCCGGCTTGCACATTGACAACTTTGCTGGCCGCTTGGGCGCGCAATGGAGCGCCGATCAATTGGTGTGGGAGCAAGGGGCTGATCGTGTCGAAGTGAGTCGGCCGATTTTCGCCTGGTCGCCTTCGTGCCTGATGCGCATGACCTTGTGCATCGATCAGTTGCAGGCCGACAAGGTCAACCTGCAATTTGCCCCGAGTGAAAAAGACAGCAGCGGGCCGATTGAGTTGCCTGATTTGAAGTTGCCCGTGGCGATCGAAGTCGGGGTGGTGAAAGTGGGCAGCATCGTGTTTGACGGTGTTGAGCAACTTAAAGGCGTACAGATTGCCGCCAAGTGGACAGCCCAAGGGCTGCAGATCGACTCGGCGCGCATCGAGCGTGAAGACCTGAACGTCGAGCTGTCGGGCCTGTTGCAACCTGTGGGTGACTGGCCGGTGACCTTGCAGGGTACGGCCAATCTGCCGCAGCAAGACAACAAGCCTTGGGCGCTGGCGCTGAAGGTTGACGGCCATGTGCGCAGCTCGATCAATCTGGTCGCTGACAGTACAGGCTACCTGGACGCTCACTTGAGCGGCGCCCTGGAGCCGCTGGCCGAGAATCTGCCCGCGCACGTCACCATCACCTCTGCCCAGTTCAAACCCAGCAGCGAACTGCCAGACACCTTGCAGCTGAATCAGTTGGCATTGTCGGCCAAAGGCGACCTCACAGGCGGTTATGAACTTGAAGGCAGCGCCAGTTTGCCTGCCGAGCAAGCCCCGGTGAGTCTCTTGCTCAAGGGCCGGGTTGACGCCAAGGGCGCACAAGTCAGCACCCTCGACCTGACCGCCAACGACAAGCAACATTTGAAACTGTCGGGTCAGGTGGATTGGCATTCAGGTTTGAGTGCCGAGGCCAAGGTCGACTGGCTGGACTTCCCCTGGCACAACCTGTACCCGGTCATTGCCAAGCCAGACGTGGATTTGCGCACGCTCAATGGCGAAGTTTCTTATACCGACGGCAAGTACCTGGGCAACCTCAAGGCCGACCTGACCGGGCCTGCGGGTGCCTTCAGCGTCAGCAGCCCGTTCAGTGGCGACCTCGAAAAAATCTTCATGCCGCAATTGGAGCTGGTGGCGGGGCAGGGCAAAGCCCGGGGCCACGTCAATGTGCAGTTTGCCGATGGCGTAGCGTGGGATACGGCGCTGGACTTGAGCGCGATCAACCCGGCGTATTGGGTGGCTGAACTGCCGGGCACCCTGGCGGGCCCGCTGCGCAGCACCGGCGAGTTCAAAAACGAGCAGCTTAAACTGGACGCCAACCTCGACCTCAAAGGGCGCCTGCGTGGCCAGCCTGCGATGCTTCAGGCCAAAGCCACGGGTGAGGGCGACGCCTGGACAGTCAGCGCTCTGGACATTCGCCTGGGTGATAACCGCATTAATGGCACCGCCAGCTTGCAGCAGCAAATCAAGGCGCAACTTGATTTGAACCTGCCGCGTCTGGCCCAACTGTGGCCAGAATTGCGTGGCCAGATTAAGGGCCGGGTAGACGTGGCGGGTACGCTTAAGGCGCCGCAAGGCAAGGTCACCTTGCAAGGCCAGCAAGTGGCATTTGCCGATAACCATCTGCAAAGCCTCACGCTGGATGCCAGCCTGGATAAATCCCAGCGCGGTCGCTTCGACCTTAAAGGCAGCGGGATCCAGGCCGGTGATACGCCGTTTGGTGTGTTGACGGCCACGGGCAGCGGTGACATCAAGCGCCAGCAACTGCAATTGGCCTTGCAGGGGCCGATGTTGCAACTCGCTCTGGCACTGGACGGCGGCCTCGACAAAGACAACTGGCGTGGGCGCCTGCTCAGCGGTGACATCAAATATGGCCCGCAGCAATGGACCCTGCAAAACCCGGCGCGGCTTGAGCGTTTGGCTGATGGCCGGATCAATCTCGGTGCGCTGTGCCTGACCTCTGGCCCAGCCAGCTTGTGCGGTGAAGAACAGCGTTTGATGCCCGATCCCAAGCTGCGCATGCACCTCAAGCAGTTCCCGCTCGATAGCCTCGCCGAATGGTTCCCCAAAGACTTCCAGTGGCAAGGCCAGTTGAATGCCGACCTGATCCTCGATTTACCCGCCAGCGGGCCTAAAGGCCAGGTGGTGGTGGATGCCAGCGGCGGCACCTTGCGTATCAAGGATAAAGGCCAGTGGGTTGATTTCCCGTATCAGGCGTTCAAGTTGACCAGCAACCTCAACCCGAACCGGGTTGATGCAAAGTTCGACTTTGATGGCGGAAAACTCGGGCAGGTGATGTTGTCGGCGCGGATCAACCCGCTGCCTAAAAACAAGCCGATCACCGGCGATTTCCGCCTGACCGGCCTGGACGTCTCGGTGGTGCGGCCGTTCGCCCCGATGGTTGAAAAACTCACCGGCCAGTTGAACGGTTCCGGGTCGATTTCGGGGGCGCTGGTCGCGCCGTACATCACCGGCGATGTGTCGCTGACGGGCGGCGAGATCTCCGGCCCCGAGCTGCCGACCAGCTTCGAAAACCTGCAGCTCAAGGCCCACATCATGGGTGAAGCCATGCAGTTGGACGGTGGTTGGACCAGCGGCAAGCAAGGGCAGGGCACGATTACCGGGAATGTCGCCTGGGGCCAGACGATGGCCGTTAATGTCTTGCTCAAGGGCAACCACTTGCCGGTCACCGTTGAACCCTACGCCAAACTGGACGTTGCCCCGGACCTGAGAATCTCCCTCAAGCCGGACAACACCTTGTTGATCGCGGGCACGGTGAATATCCCCAAAGGTGAAATCACCGTGCGCGAGTTGCCGCCTTCAACGGTCAAGGTGTCGGATGACACGGTGATCGTCGGGCAAGACACCGGCGATGAGTCCGCGTCGCCACCGATGGTGGTCGACATGGACATCAACGTGGTGGTGGGCCAGGAGTTGCTGACGTTCTCCGGTTTTGGGCTGAACGCCGATCTGGCGGGGCAGTTTCATATCGGCAACAACCTGGACACCCGCGGCGAACTGCGCCTGATCAATGGCCGCTACCGGGCCTATGGCCAGAAACTGACCATCCGCCGGGCTCGCCTATTGTTTGCCGGGCCGATTTCTCAGCCTTACCTGGACATCGAAGCGGTGCGCCAGACTGATGACGTGATTGCCGGGATTCGCCTTACCGGCAGCGCAGAGCAGCCGACCACGCAGATCTTCTCCGAGCCGGCCATGAGCCAGGAGCAGGCGTTGTCTTACCTGATTCTGGGGCGTCCACTGACCGGAACCGGGGAAGACGACAACATGCTCGCGCAAGCGGCGTTGGGGTTGGGTTTGATGGGCAGCTCGGGGGTGACCACCAGTTTGGCCAACCACCTTGGGCTCAAGGATTTCGAACTGGATACCGAAGGCAGCGGCGACAACACCGCTTTGGTGGCCAGTGGCAAGATCAACGAGCGCCTGAGCGTGCGTTACGGTTATGGCGTGTTTGAGCCGGCCAGCACCATTGCTTTGCGTTACAAACTAAGCAAGCGGGTGTACGTCGAAGTGGCCAGCGGCCTGGCCAGTTCGCTGGATGTTTTCTACAAACGGGATTTCTAGAGCAAAAATAATTCCAGGTAGTCGCTGACGAGGTACGAAGGCTGCGATGGGTTGCGAAGCGACCCTGGACGGCGGTCCTGCGGCCCGTATCGCAGCCTTCGTGCCTCGTCAGCGACTACGCGGTTTACGCCGTGCTGTTTCAGCGATTCAAATGCTTCATCGACTCTTCGCCATAACGCAAACCCGACACCGCGCCCGCCGGGAAGATGGCGGCCAGGGCGGCCCATTTGCTTGAACTCAGCTTGACGTCCAGCGCGGCAACGTTTTCTTCCAGATATTTGCGTTGCTTGGTGCCCGGAATCGGGATCAGGTAGTCGCCCTGTGCCAATACCCAAGCCAAGGCCAATTGCCCGGCGGTGACACCTTTGTCGGCGGCCAGCGCTTGTACTTGCTCCACCAGCCGCAGGTTTTTGCCGAAGTTATCACCTTGAAAGCGCGGATTGGTGCGTCGGAAGTCGTCTGCGGCGAAGTCATCCGGGCTTTTCAGGGCACCGGTCAAAAAGCCTCGCCCCAGCGGGCTGTAAGGCACGAAGGCAATGCCCAGGCGCTCACAGGTGGCCAGGCAGCCGTTTTCTTCCTGGTCACGGCTCCACAGCGAGTACTCACTTTGCAGTGCGCTGATGGGGTGCACTTTGTGTGCACGCTCAAGGGTGGCCGCCGAGGCTTCGCTCAGGCCCAGATAACGAACCTTGCCTGCCTTGACCAGATCCGCCATCGCACCCACGGTCTCTTCAATCGGCACGCTCGGGTCCATGCGGTGTTGGTAGTACAGGTCGAGGGTGTCGACCCCAAGACGTTTCAGGCTGCCTTCTACAGATGCCTTAATGTAGTCGGGATGCCCGCTGATACCACGGGCCGACGGGTTGGCTGGATCGCGCACAATGCCGAATTTAGTGGCGAGAAATACCTGGTCGCGTTTGCCACGGATCGCCTGGCCTATGAGTTCTTCGTTGGTGTGCGGGCCGTACATGTCGGCGGTGTCGAGCAGGTTGATGCCCAACTCCAGCGCGCGGTGCAAGGTGGCCACGGCTTCACGGGTATCGCTACCGGTGGTGTAGAAGTCAGTCATGCCCATGCAACCTAAACCGATCGCGCTGACGTGCGGGCCGTTGTTACCGAGTTGGCGAGTGTGCATGTGAGGTGCTCCTGAGTGGGGGTGGCGCTATTGTTTACCTCGACACGCAGCGGATAAACCGGGTAGAAACGCTATCACTGTTCGTATTTTCTAAATAATAGGGGTGAGGCATGGACCGATTTAACGCGATGCTGGTGTTCACCCGTATCGTCGAGCTGGGTGGTTTTGCCAAGGCCGCAGATAGCCTGCAAATGCCCCGGGCATCGGTAACGGTATTGATCAAGCAACTGGAAGCGCATGTGGGGGTGCAGCTGTTGCATCGCACCACTCGGCAAGTGAGCCCCACCCTCGATGGCGCTGCGTATTATCAGCGGTGTGTGCGGTTGTTGGCGGACCTTGAAGAGTCCGAGGGATTGTTCCGGGGCAGCCAGCCCAAGGGCACCTTGCGGGTTGAGATGCCAGCAGCCGTCGGGCGCCTGGTGGTGTTCCCGGCGCTGCCGGAATTTACCGGGCGTTACCCGCAGATTGATTTGGAAATCGGTCTTAATGATCGGCCCGTCGACCTGATTCGCGAAGGCGTGGATTGCGTGATCCGCGGCGGCCTGACTGTCGACGATTCACTGGTGGCGCGACCTTTGGTGCAGATGGACCAGATGACCTGCGCCAGCCCGGATTATTTGCGAGCCCATGGCGTGCCGCAATCGCTGGACGACTTGAACGGGCATCGCATGATTGAGTATTTTTCCAGCGCCTCGGGCAAGCGCTATGGGCTGGAGTTTCAGCTTGGCGATGACGTCCGTTTGATCAACCTGCCCAAGCAAGTCTCGGTCAACAGTGCCGAGGGCTACCTGGCTGCGTGCGTGGCCGGTTATGGATTGGTGCAAACGCCGCGCTATCACGTGGCGCAACAGGTGCGGGAAGGGAGCTTGCAGGAGGTACTAAGTGATTGCTTGCCGCCGCGTCTGGCGTTGACGGCGTTGTATCCGCCGCATCGGCAACTGTCACCGCGGGTGCGGGTGTTTGTCGACTGGCTGGTAGACCTGTGCAGCCGGCCCGACAGCGGTTTTAAACGGTAAACGGCTGTAGGAGCGAGCTTGCCTCGCGATCTTTTGATCGTTTAAAAGATCGCGAGGCGTACAGGCTTAACGTTGGTAATACCCAGGGCCACCACCGTAATAGCGGTGATCGTGATGCCATCCATGCTCAGGGAAAAATACGCACCCGCTCATGGCCAGGATGAGCAACAGCGGAACCAGCCGAATGACACGACGTAACATCTGTAAATCCTCAGGGTTGAGCCGGTGGCAGCTAAAAAGCTTCCCCGGCTGTAAGATGAGACCCTGTTTGTTTCAATTCATCTCCGGCAATTCACATTATTTTTCAGGAACAGGTAATGACTCCTAAGCAACGATTGGTGTACTCGATTTTGATCGCTCTGGTGGTGCTGGGCATCATGTTTGGTCTGTCGTATCTGCAAAACACCGGCGTGATCACCGAAAAAACCTTCCAGTACATCGCCATTGGCGTGGCTGTGGTTGTGGTGGTGATCAACGGTGTGATGCGCCGCAAGACCAAGCTTTAAGCCTCGATTTTACCCATCAGCACGGCTTCAGCCTGTGGATGCAGGCTGTAGCTCTTGTCGCTGTTGAGGACCACCACGCCTTCGCTGCACAAGCGCTTGAGCACTTCACGCACACTCAGAAACGACAGCGGGATATCCAGCGCCAGCAAATGGCTGTGCATGCCTCGCACCCCCAGCCTGCGGTCGTTCCCGGCGGCCGTCAGCAAGGCATCGATGACCTTGAGCCGCACCAGACTGGTTCGTAGCCCGAAGCATTTGAGTAGCTGGCGGATCCGTTCATTACCTTGCAAAGGCGCAAGCGCTTCCAGCAGGCCTGGGTCAGGCTGAAAAGCGGTATTGCGACGCTGTTGGTTGCCATCCGTTGGCAATTGCGGGTTCTGCATGCAAAAACTCCTTTCAGAGCCTGATCAGGAAAATAAAAAAGCGCTCTTACTTAACTAGACGAATGAGCGGCGTAAATCATGAACATCAAAATGTAGAAATTTTGTCGTGAATTATTCTCAATCGCGATTCGGTCCCGTGTGGCCGGGGGTTTTAGGCGATTATTAATTTTTTTTAACCTGCTTCGTTTCTTGTACAGGCTGTTCCCGGCCCGCGGTTTTCAATCGATGACGCAGCCGGGCCTTTTGTACTGATCGAGCAGGAGTCCGCGTGAGTATTTCCAAGCCGCTGAGCAAGTCGTGTTGTGCTGCGTTATGCCTGAGCCTGAGTGTGTCCGCATGGGCTCAGACACCCGCCAGCGAGGTGAGTGCCGAGATTCGTCGTACCACGTTTGGGGTGCCGCATATTCGCGCGGCCGATGAGCGCGGGTTGGGTTATGGCATCGGCTATGCCTACGCCCAGGACAACTTGTGCCTGCTGGCCAATGAAGTGGTCACCGTCAACGGCGAGCGTTCGAGGTACTTTGGCCCTGAGCAGATGACCCTCGAAGAGCGCGATAACCTCTCCAGCGACCTGTTTTTTACCTGGCTCAATACCCCACAGGCCGTGGCTGCTTTCTGGCAAGCGCAAACGCCTGAAGTGCGTGACCTGATCGAAGGCTATGTGGCCGGTTACAACCGTCAGCTCGGTGAACGCAAAAACCTGCCTGAGCAATGTGATAACCCCTCGGTGCGGCCGATCACCACGGCTGATGTGGTCAAGTTGACCCGTCGCTTGTTGGTCGAAGGTGGTGTCGGCCAGTTCGGGGAAGCGTTGGTGGCTGCTGCGCCACCGCTCACAGCCTCGCACGCTACAACTAAAAACCTAGAGGCTGAGCGCTTTGCCGTGGCGAGCGAGCGGATGCAGCGTTTTGCCCTGGATCGCGGCAGCAATGCGGTTGCCATTGGCAGCGAACGCTCGCAAACCGGCCATGCAATATTGCTCGCCAACCCGCATTTCCCGTGGGTGGGCGGCATGCGCTTTTACCAGATGCAATTGACCATCCCCGGCAAGCTGGATGTGATGGGCGCGGCTCTCCCGGGCTTGCCGATGATCAACATCGGCTTCAATGCGAACGTGGCTTGGACCCATACGGTGGATACGTCCAGGCACTTCACCTTGTATCGACTTGAACTCGACCCTAAAGACCCGACGCGCTACCTGCTCGACGGCCAGTCGCGAGCGCTGGAGAAACAAACCCTGACGGTCAACGTCAAGCAGGCCGATGGCAGCCTGGTGCCGGTGTCGCGCACCTTCTACAGCTCGGTATTCGGGCCGGTGGTGCAATGGCCGGGCAAGCTCGATTGGGATAATCACGTGGCATTCAGCCTGCGTGATGCCAACCTGAACAATGACCGGGTCTTGCAGCAGTGGTACGCGATGAATCAGGCGCGCAACCTCGATGCCCTGCAGACATCGGTAAACACCCTGCAAGGGATTCCGTGGGTCAACACCTTGGCGGTAGATGATCAAGGGCAGGCGTTGTACATGAACGTGTCGGTGGTGCCCTATGTGGACAAGGCCAAGCTGGCGGCGTGCAGTGACCCGCGTGCGGGCCTTGAAATGATTTTGCTCGATGGCAGCCGCAGTGCCTGCGACTGGACGATTGACCCGAGCGCGGCGCAGCCAGGTATTTACCCGGCCAGCCAGTTGCCGCAATTGCGCCGTAACGATTATGTGCAGCACTCCAACGACTCGGCCTGGATGGCCAACCCCAACGCGCCGCTGAGCGGGTTTTCACCGCTTATCAGCCAGGACGGCCAACCGCTGGGGCCGCGTGCGCGTTTTGCCCTGCAACGCTTGAGTCAGCCGGGGCGTGTCAGCGTCGCAGATTTGCAAGGCATGGTGATGGACGACCGGGTGTACCTGGCGGGGCAAGTCATGCCCGACCTGCTGACCGTGTGTGAAGCCCGGCAAGGCCCTGTGTGTGCCAGCCTCAAGGCGTGGGATCAACAGGCGAATCTGAACAGCGGGATGGGGCTGGTGCACTTTCAGAACATCATGGCTCAACTGCTTGATGTCCCGGAGGTGTGGCGGGTGCCCTTCAACCCGGCAGACCCGCAGCACACCCCGCGTGGTCTGGACCTGGAGCAACCGGCCGTGGTCGAAGCCGTGCAGCACGCGTTGCAGGCGTCAGCAGCAACCGTGGCGGAGCAGGGGTTAGCGCCGGAGATGACCTGGGGTGACATCCAGGGGGTCAACAGTGCAGGTCAGCGAACTCCGATCCACGGCGGCCCGGCCACGCTGGGGGTGTACAACGCCATGCAAAGTGTTCCGGTCGAGGGTGGCATACGTGAGGTGGTCAGTGGCACCAGCTACTTGCAGACCGTGACCTTCGACGAGCACGGTCCACAGGCGCAGGGCTTGCTGGCTTTTTCGATCGCCAGCGACCCGGCTTCAAAGCATTCGCGGGATCAGACTGAGGCGTTCTCAAACAAGCAGTGGCCGCGATTGCCCTTCACCGAGGCGCAGATCAAGGCCGATCCACAGTATGAGCTGACCACGCTTCGGGGCCATTTGTAATTTGCAGCGCTCTAGCCGCGAGGCAGGGCGTTGATCACCGGCTGGCCGTTTTGATCGACGCGCACATACACCGGCAACACCTTGGGCAAGGACGCCACCAGGTTCGGGATCTCTTTGGTGTTGAAGACCCCGCCAATCCGCAGCTGGCCAGTGGCGGTGTCGGCCAGTGACAGCGGCGTGCTCAGGTAGCGGTTGATCATGGGCAAGGCGTCGGCCAGGGTCAGGTTGTCGAGAATCAGCTTGCCATTACGCCAGGCCAGGTCGGGGGCATTGGCATAGGTCTGGCTGATTTGCGGCGCGTAGTCGCCCCCTCTGTAGCTGGCCTGCATGCCGGGTTCCAGGCGCAAGCCGTCGCCACTCAGGTTCTTGTTGCTGGTGACCAGAACTGACCCTTCCAGCAGCGTGACCCGCACCTGATCTTCGTACATCCACACATTGAACTGGGTGCCGGTAACCCGGATACGCCCGTCAGCCGCCTGAACGACAAACGGGTGCGTCACATCGTGGCTCACTTTGAAAAACGCCTCGCCCTTGTTCAGAGTGACCTGGCGCTGATCTTTGTAGTTGAGGTAGGTCAGTTGGCTGCCCAGGTTGAGTTCGACCTGGCTGCCATCGGGCAATGTCGCGTTGACCACGCTGTTGCCTGCCTCAAGGCGTTTATACGCGCTGGGAATCACCCCGAGTTGCCAGCCGCTGTAGGCCGCCACAGGCAACGCGACAAGAGCAATGGCGGCCGCTATGGCCACACGCTGCCAAAGGCGGCGCTGAGCCTTGCGGGGCAGGGGCACGACCTGTGCGACAGCGGGTTGTGGCCGTGGCAAATGCTCGCTGGTGTCCCAGATGTCGAGCATTGCTTCATATTCAAAGGCGTGCAGCGGATCAGCGTTTAACCACACAGAAAAAGCGGCGCGTTCCTGGTCAGTACAGTCAGGCTCGTTCAAGCGCATACACCACTGAGCCGCAGCCTCGGTGATGGCATCGTATTCAGCTTCTGTGAGGCGTGTTTCGCTCATGTGCGCTCCTTGGTGAGGTGCATTCTAACCCTGCGCTTGTGCTAACGAGAACATGAGCCATGTCAAAAGGATGTCATTTATTGCGATGCCGGGTTTTTTCTCTGCTACGGTTACTTCGGCATCTTGGTACCAGACGCAACATCAATTAATGGAGTTAAGAACATGTTGAAGAAAACTTTTGCTGCTGTGCTCACCACTGCTGTTTTGCTGGGCTCCAGCGTTGCGATGGCGCAGCAGAATACGAATCCGAACTGGGCGTTCTCCAAAGAGGTCATTGAAGTGCTCAAGGACAAAAACGGTTACAGCGTGATCAAGAAAATTGAAGCGCAAGACCCGGCCAATGACCTCTGGAAAGCAGAAGGTATTAAAGCGGCTGATGGTCTTGAGTACGAAATCATTTTCGACTCGAAGGGTAATGTGAAGTCCGAGAAGAAAGACTGATTTTTGCCGATTTCAGTCCAGGCACTCACTGAGTGTTTGCAGCCCGATCCTGCCTGTGCGGATCGGGCTTTGTTTTAGCGCCTGGCTCTGTGTGCGAGCCATTGTTCACGAGTAATTTCCCATAAGTCGCACGCAAATTTGCCACCGACAAAGCTGCCTTCCTGACTGCTCACCAGACGCATTGCGCCACGCTCCGAGATACGCCGAGATCCCGCGTTGGGAGCGGCCTTGGGCACGCGCATCACTTCGCGGCCCAGCGTCTCAAACCAGTAAGCGTCCACCACAGTGCAGGCTTCGCTCATCAGCCCTTGACCTTGCCAGGGCGGTGACAACCAGAACCCCCGGTGGTTATCGACGTGATCCATCAAGCTGATACTGCCAATGACCTCTTCTGGCCGGGTGCGCAAACGTAGTGTCCAGTGCCATTCTTCGCCGCGGGCCATGGCTGGCAGAGCGACGTCACGCAGGTAACTGAGGGCGCCGTCATCCGGGTACGGCCACGGCACGACATCGTTCAGGTAGCGCACCACTTCCCAATGCGGGAAGCGTTGCTGGATGGCATCAGCATCCGCCAGACTCAAGGGCTGCAGGATCAAGCGCTGGGTATGCAAGGTGGGCGGCGCGTCCATGTAAATGGCTCCTTGCCATTAATTTGTATCGAGATTAACTCTGAATACACACCTGCGCTTTACGAGTGCGCAAAAACTTGCGCAGTTAAATGCTATTTTTACATGGGTTAACGTGCTGTAAGCCCCGTGAATAAAGGGTTGTAGCGAGCTGCGCAACTTCTTGCGCAGTACTGTGCAGCTTTTTGCGCACTTTTAACCTGTTTGTGCCAGTTGCGGTGTTGGTTTTGGCCAGTGGTCGGCGCCAAACGTTTGTTTTATATGGGGTGTTTTGTTTCTGGCACGGTGCTTGATATCTCGTGTGGATCTAGTAGGCGAGCGTTGCGTTCGCTGGAGGCTCCAAGATGTCAAAGCCGTTCTGGCCCAAAAACCCCAATAACGTCAACCTCTCCCGCGACGATGCGCGAAACAGTATGGGCACCTGCCCGCTGATGAAAACCACCGTGCAGTTGATCCCGCTGCGCTACGCCATCGTCGACAACCCGGCACTCGACCCCGCGAGCGAGGTTGCCATGCCCTACAGCCTCGACGCCCGGCCGCTGGGTATTCGGCTGTTACGTGATGGCTGGTTATACGTGATTGAGGGCAGCAGCGGCACCTTGTCCGAGTACCGTATTGAAGACGGGCTGGTCAGCGCCATGCTGTGGCAAGGTCGCGAGGTATTAGACGACGACCGTGAAGAGCCGATCCACGAACCTAGGCTGATTTACCCCACAACCAGCACCTTGTACGTCACGTATTCCGAAGTCCCGTGGACCGCGAAAAAGTGCCAGCAGGTGCTGAACTCAACGTCCGAGCGTAATCACTTCATGCAAGCGGTCGACTTGAGCAAGGCCACGTGCGACACCGGCGGGCAACACCTGCTGACCCCGGACATGACCGAGCATTGGCTGGCCGAAGTCGCGACCGAGCGGATCGAGGCAGAGCAACAGAACCCTGCCACCACGCTGGCCGGGCACACCAGCAGCACCCAGCAACGGCTGGATGCCGAGTTACCCGAACATGAGCGTTTGCCCTACCTGTGGGAAACCCCCGCGCGTTTCGCTCAAACCTCCATGAACCGCCTCACCGGCTGCATTCATCCACAGTACCGGCACGACACGCTGTATCTGGTGCTGGAAGACACCTTGGGCGTCATGCGCGACTTGGCCAACTATCAAGACCATGTGGTTGGCTGGATCGATGACTGGAGCAATGGTGGGGCGAAACAGGGCCATAACGAACGCGATTACGTACTGGCGTGCTACATCGAATCCCTCAGCCAGCTCAATGCGCTGGATGTCAAAACGCTGATCGGTGAAAGCACGGACCCGGCGCACAAAGCGCTGCTGGATGATTTGCTGTGCATGGCTGAGCCGCAACACGGGGTGACCGATGCCGCGATTATTGAGTACCTCGAAAGAGGTGGCTTGATGACGCCGCCAGCGGGCAGCCCGGTGCCGGCGGAGCTGGAGGTGTTGCGTCAACGGGCGCAGATGCTGGCCAATGAGGACCGCTTAAAAGGCACTGCCATGGGCTCAAATGCTCGAAGCGCAGCAGAAGACGTCGACCGTCGTTTCTACACCCGCGAACATTTTCAGGTCGCCCCGGTGGCTTTTGTCGACACACATTTCGAAACCCTGGTAGCTCTGGGCAAGCACCGATTCAATCAAGTTGATGACCTGCTGTACGGCGCAAAATTTGGCCAGCGCGGCGTCAATGAACTGATCGACCGCGAAGCAATGGACCGAGAATTACTCGCCCATCGAGCCGGGCTGACGCGCTGGAATCACCTGCTCGATGCCATTACTGCCGACCGGGTCAAACTGACGTGCTCGGGTGCATTTCATAAAGCGGGCTGGTACTTCGACCCGATGGACATCGGCCACGCCGGGCACGCGTTTGCCACTGAATATGCCTGCCTCAAAGACATTTGCCGCAGCGACGACGCCTGCGAGCAACTGCTGGCGTACAGCCAGCGCAACCCGCAATTCAGCCGCCCGCTGTACTACACCTTGCCCTACAGCGACCAAACCTCGTTGTGGGTGCACTACGCGTTTTTGCTGGCGGCGGGCATGGTCCTGTTCAACAACAGCCCTGAACTCCTGGTCCGCCTGCGCAGCATTGAACAGAACCGCTTACCGGCGCTGGACGACCTCCCTGACAGTACCCGTTCAGTGGCCAATGCCGCCCTCAACACCCTGACCCCGGCGCTTAATCGCGGGCTGGAAAACGTGCTGGTCAACTTTGACGAGTTCTTCAAAAACAACGCCATGCCCGACGTTGAAGAACTGTTGCGCAAACTGCCCGTCGCCCTGAAATCGCGGATAGTGCAGGCGGCCAAAACCGAAGGCGTGACGTTCCATTTCGCGACACCGCAAGAACAAGCCGCGTTACGCGAAACGTTGGGTGAGACCTTCAAACTGCGCCAGGAAATAGCCCTGCTTAAAAAGAAGCGAGCCCAATCCAATCGTCAATACGGGCATAAATCGCAGACCTCCCGGGAACTGCTGGAGAGAATTCAATACGACAGCCAGCGGCTGGACCTGGAGCAAAGACGACTGGCAGCCAGCCTTAGTCCCATCCCGGAATTGCCGGATGAACATGCGCGGATTTTCGGTTCGACACAGGGCAAAGCAGGGCTGACAGTCATCTTCCCGAATGAAGGCAAACGGCAAGTGGCCGGGCTGATGGATAACTTTCGTAAAGGTGTCCAGCGCGCGCCGGTCATGAACGTGCTGGGGGATGGCGCGGCGTTGTTGCTGTTTGTGGCGCAGGCGGTGAATTTGGTGCAGGTGTTAAAAGAAACAATGGCTGTTTCGAGTGATAAGAGGGTTTGGGTGCCTTTTGTGAGTGCTGCACTTGCAACGGGTGCGGCTGGTTTTGCAGCTGCGCAAGGCATATTTGATACCGCCTTAAGTGCTCAGGCTAAAAAACTCGGGGAAGTTCTCGCAAGAAACTCTCTTAGCCGACTGCAGGTCACCATGGGTAAGTTACATATTGGATTGGGCTTTGTAACTTATGCTTTGGGTTTTGCTGCGGCTTTAGTAAGTTTCAACGGTTATCAAAAACAATGGTCTCAAGCCGTACTTACTGGCAATCGCGGAGCCCAAAATGGTGCCTTGATCGCAATGGTCGCATCGGGAGGTTTGGCCGCCACTAATGCTTATGGTTTTGGTCATACCGCAAAAGCCGGTTATCAAGTACTGATGGCTGCCAAAGGTGAGGCTCGTAAGACGGCGTGGAAGGTTGCTGGCGCTCGTCTTGGCAGCGTCTTTTTTCGTTCCAGTTGGGCCGGTGGATTTTTCACGATACTGGAGCTGGCGGGCACTTGGCTTTACAACCGCTACAACACCAGTGGCCATGATCAGTGGCTACAAAGTACCCCGTGGGGGCTGGATATTGATAAACGGATAGATTTCAGCCTTCAAGAGTTTCAGCATTACTTGACGTTGCAGCAGCAGGCGCCCTTTGTAGAAGTCAAACGTTCAGACGATGAATCGTTTTGGCAAAGCATGTTGGGCGGCGCCAAGCCGGGTGAGATTTTCGTGATCCTGCCGGGTATGACCCTGGCCGACTATCAAGACAAGTTGGATGGAAGGGCCAGTCATGGCCTTAAGATCGGCGCACAGCGAATCACAACGTTTCTTCGGGGGGATCGAGGCGCTCGCGTTGAGCAGCGCGAGGTTGTAACTGAGCAGGTGCAGGCAGGGTTGTATCGAATGGTGAGCAAGCCCGAAAAAGAACAGATCGGGCCAGCATTCTTATTGATCAAGCTGACTTATCCACGCAATCCTGAACGCAGTATCGGCAATATTTCTGAGGAGTTATTGATTGAGCTTGAGCTGCAGTCTTTGAATGACGAAGGGCAATTGGTTCGGCGTAATTACCGTATTCGTTTCAATCCTATTGAAGGTGGACGCTTTCTCTCGGCGAAGCAGCATTTCGATTCGAGCGTAGAAATGCCTTTGTTGGGAGTTGAAGTCATGGCATTGGAGCCTTTGCAATGACCTCCTCCATATCGACATCACCTCAACAATCAGTTGAAGAACCCCAAAAAAAAGCGGGCGACATAGAGCTTTGTCTTACCGGGCGAAAAACCTACTTGGCTCCTTTGCCGCTGCCCACAGAGGCAGAACCTTGCTGTCCCTATATCAGTGATTACAACGATATTTACTTGGACTTTGGTGGCGGTGAGCCCAATGTTTTTTCATATCAAGTCAATTTAGGAGGGCCTTTTAGCTGTGCCTGCTTGGTCGCAATTGGATTTCCATTATTAGGTGGCTTTATAGCATTAACTTTAGGTTACGGAACTGATGAAAGCTGGGAGGCAGTGAGAGGAATATTTTTGGTGGCGTGGGGCATTGCTATAAAAATGTGGCTAGCAACCTCAGCTGTCTGCTTCGCCATCTGGCTCCACCACCACAAACTCTTCACCCAAGTAATCCCTACTCGCTTCAACCGCCAACGCCGCGAAGTTTGTTTTATGCCAGACGGCGCCACACAACCGCTGTTCGTCCCCTGGGAATCCCTGTCTGCCTGGGTGGTTCAAGGCCAAAGCGCGACCCAATACGGCATCACCCGCCACTACGGGATGGGCATGGGCTTTATGCATGAAGGCGAGCTGGTCAGCGTCGAATTCCAGTGCGGAGCTCTGCAACTGGCGATTGCCAATTGGGAGGCCGTGCGTGGCTACATGGAGTACGAACTCAACGATCTGCACGCCATCCAGGATCCGCTGGAACTTCAGGCTCCCGGTGACCCGTCCCACGAAGGGCTGCACACGTTTCGCAATGCCCGCGCCAGTTTGCATCGGCGTATCTGGGAGAAAGAAGTGTGGTGGGTCTACGGCTTTTTTTGGTACGTCTACCACGTCATGACGTTATGGACCCTGCCCAACCACTTGGTGGAATGGGAGATAAAACGCATCGCCAAGGTCGGTCGAAAAGCCCTGCCCGAGGCGATGCGTGAATGGTCCGAGCCGCTGCCGCCCGAGCAATGGGCGAAGCCCAGTGCCGAGTTGCTCCGATTGAGTGCCAACGTCAAAGCGTTGGTCAAACGATCACCGCGCAAGCCTATTACTGAGGTGTTTGCTGAGGCGTATCGCAGCGAGCCCAACTCGCGGCAGCGTGGTTAAGCGGCTATGACGACTCAAATCACTGGGCTGCAACCTGTTCAAACAGAGCCCCCGGTATGCGGCAATGCTGTTCACTTATGCAATTTCTGCCTCTGTGGGAGCGGGCTTGCTCGCGATGGTCGTTAACGATGATGCGTATTTGCCGAGTAAATGAGGCGCTCTTGAGAGCATCGCGAGCAAGCCCGCTCCCACCCTTGATAGTCTTCATAAGTCATTTTTGCGGGAATTACTTCACCTACATAGGCGACAAGCGACACGTTAATGACTTTAGTGATGTCCAGGTAGACAGCGCCATTGGAGTAAGTGCAATCAAACCTTTCTTTGGGGGGATCGAGATATTCCTGTGGAGCAGGTGCAGGCAGGGTTGTATCGAATGGTGAGCAAGCCCGAAAAAGAACAGAGCGGGCCAGCACCCTTATTGATCAAACTGACTTATCCACGTACTCCTGAGCGTACGATTGGCAATATTTCCGAGGAATTATTGATTGAGCTTGTGCTGCAGTCGCTAGATGACGAGGGGCAATTGGTTCGACGTAATTACCGTATTCGCTTCAATCCTGTTGAAGGCGGGTGCTTTCTCCCGGCGAAGCAGCATTTCGATTCGAGCGTAGAAATGCCTTTGTTAGGGATTGATGTCATGGCAATGGAGCCTTTGCAATGAACAATTCCAAGTCGATATCACCTCAACAACCAGTGGAAACCTCCCCAAAAAAATCGGGTGATATAGAGCTTTGTCTTGCTGGGCGACAAACTTACTTGGCCCCTTTACCGCTGCCCACTGCGGCAGATCCGTGCTGTCCCTATATCAGTGATCACAACGACATTTACTTGGACTTTGGTGGCGGTGAGCCGAATGTTTTTTCGTATCAAATCAATTTGGGCGGGCCGTTTACTTTTCTATGTCTGATAGCTTTCGGCATCCCACTAATTGCCGGTCTAGGCTTTGTATTTCTCGGCAGTGGTTTTGAGGATGCGTGGTATGCAGTTATTGACTCATTCTTCGCAGCACTGCCTATCGCTATTAGTGGGTGGCTTGGATCCTCAGCCCTTTGCTTCGCCATCTGGCTCCACCACCACAAACTCTTCACCCAAGTAATCCCCACCCGCTTCAACCGCCAGCGCCGTGAAGTCTGTTTTATGCCCGACGGCGCCACACAACCGCTGTTCGTCCCTTGGGAATCCCTGTCTGCCTGGGTGGTTCAAGGCCAAAGCGCGACTCAATACGGCGTGACCCGCCACTATGGGATGGGCATAGGCTTTGTGCATGAAGGCGAACTGGTCAGCGTCGAATTCCAGTGCGGCGCCCTGCAACTGGCGATTGCCAATTGGGAGGCTGTGCGCGGTTACATGGAGTACGAACTCAACGATCTGCACGCCATCCAGGACCCGCTGGAAATTCAGGCTCCCGGCGACCCGCCCCATGAAGGCCTGCACACGTTTCGCAATGCCCGCGCCAGTTTGCATCGGCGTATCCGGGAGAAAGAAGTGGGGTGGATCTACGGTTTTTTTTGGTACGTCTACCACGTCATGACGTTATGGACCTTGCCCAACCATTTAGTGGAATGGGAGATAAAACGCATCGCCAAGGTCGGCCGCAAAGTGCTGCCCGAGGCGATGCGCGAATGGTCCGAGCCGTTACCGCCCGAGCAATGGGCCAAGCCCAGCGCCGAGCTGCTTCGTTTGAGCGCCAAGGTCAAAGCGTTGATCAAACGCTCACCACGTAAGTCGATAACCGAGGTGTTTGCTGAGGCGTATCGCAATGAGCCCAGCCATAAAAAAGCCCCCGTCAAGCGGGGGCTGATCTGAGGCTGAGGTTGCTGCGGGTGTTAGCCGTTGGTGCAACCGTTACCCATCACGCGGTATTCGATGATGTGACGCTGACCTTGATGGTCTTCGTACGTCATTTTTGCCGGAACCACTCCACACACATCGGCGACAGGCGACACGTTAATGACTTTGGCAATGTCCAGGTCGGTGGCGTAGGTGTATTGCTCAACGGCAGGTTGGGGTTGTGCAACTTTAAGGTCGTCGGCCATCGCCAAAGTAGACAGACCCATCAGAGCAAGTGCAATCAAACGTTTCATTTTCAATAAGACCTTAAAACAATCACGACTAACTGACTTCAAGTGCCGGATGGCGGTAGAAGTTGCCAGACCACTGAGTGTGTGTCTGCCACGAAGTACCGTGCCCTGTTTCAATGTTGTTTCTAGGGGGTGGTTCAATCATAAGGTTTTGCCGGGCAGGTTAAAGACCGAATGCTGCCATGCACTTATGCAGGATCGGTAACAATCCTGTAGGAGCGAGCTTGTCTCGCGATCTTTTCAACGATCAAAAGATCTTGAGGCAAGCTCGCTCCTACGCAGGGTCGGCTCAGCAATTAATCGTTTAAGTGCCTGTCGGACAAAAACCGCTGGCATACTGCCGCGTCTGATTCAGGAGCCAAACCCAACAATGAATGTCGAGTCCCCCCTCAGTGCCTGGCAACGGGCCGTTGAACAGCAAGGTTTTGTCCAGGATCCTGCGCAATGGCAGGCGGTGCAGGTGTTGCAGCGCTCTCACGAGGCCTTGCACTCAGGGGCTCGTTCGGTCAAAGGCGTGTACCTGTGGGGGCCGGTCGGGCGAGGTAAGACCTGGCTGATGGATCAGTTCTACGAAAGCTTGCGCGTCCCGGCGCGGCGTCAGCATTTCCATCACTTTATGCAATGGGTGCATCAACGGCTGTTTCAGCTAACCGGCGTCGCTGACCCGCTCAAGATCATCGCCAAGGACTTGGGCAAAGAACTGAAAGTGCTGTGTTTTGACGAGTTGTTCGTTAATGACATTGGCGACGCGATCATTCTCGGGCGGTTGTTTCAAGTGATGTTCGACGAGGGCGTGGTGCTGGTGTGCACCTCGAACTTGCCGCCGGAACAGTTGTACAGCCACGGCCACAACAAAGAACGCTTTGCCCCCGCGATCACCGCCATTCTCAAGCACATGGACGTCGTCTCGGTGGACGGCGCTGAAGACCATCGCCTGCATCCCGGCATTGCGCAGCAACGTTATTGGGTGAAAGCAGCAGATCAGCCGAGTGTGATCGGGCAGGTGCTCACGGAGCTGACACAAGGTAAGGAAACTTCGGATGCTCCGATTGCTGTAGGTCATCGCTCGCTGAACGTTGTGCGAGCCGGTGCGGGGGTGTTGTGGTGCAGCTTTCATGAGTTGTGCGAGCAACCGTTGGCGGCCACGGAATTTATGCAGATCTGTGATCAATACACGGTGATTTTGCTCAGCGACGTGCCTTGCCTGAGTGCCGAGCAACGCGAGGGCAAGATCGCCCGTGGTACGGAAGATGGACCGGTGAAGGTCGAGGCGGGTGATCGCGATCTGCCGCAGTTGTCGATCTATGACGACAGCGTGCGGCGATTTATTGCGCTGGTCGACGAATGCTACGACCGCAAAGTACCGCTGTGTATTGAGGCGCAAGTGCCGATGGACCAGTTGTATACCCAGGGCTACCTGGAGTTCGCTTTCCGCCGGACCTTGAGCCGCTTGCAAGAAATGCAATTGCAGCGCTTTGGTGTGCATTGATCCGGTAGCCGCAGCCTGTGGCAGCGGCTACAGGTGTTTAGCGTTTAATCCCACTCAGGCGCCACGCTTTGCGGATTGGTCAGGCGATGCCCGCGATCCAGCTGGGCAATCTGCGCCATGTCTTCTGCGGTCAGCTTGAGCGATTGTGCCTTGAGGTTGCTCTCAAGGTTGGCGCGCTTGGTTGACGACGGGATTACCGAATAACCCAGTTGCATCGCCCACGCCAGGGTCACTTGTGCCGGGGTGGCGTTGTGGCGTGTGGCAATATCGACAATCACCGGATCTTTCAGAACTTCGCCGTAGGCCAGGGTCATGTATGAGGTGATATGGATCCCGTGGCTTTGTGCGAACTCCACCACTTTGCGGTTCTGCAAGTAGGGATGCAGTTCGATCTGATTGGTGGCGATGTTCTCGGCACCCACCGCGGCAATCGCTTCTTTCATCAGCGCGATGGTGAAATTGGACACGCCAATGGCCTTGGTCAGGCCCTGTTTCTTGGCCTCTAGCAGTGCCCCCATAAATTCTGCGACCGGCACTTGATGTTTGGGTGAAGGCCAGTGAATCAAGGTCAGGTCCAGGTGGTCGGTGCGCAGTTTTTTCAGGCTTTCTTCGAGGCTTGGAATCAACTTGTCTTTAGTAAAGTTGCTGACCCAGATTTTGCTGGTGATATACAGCTCATCACGCGCAACGCCGCTGCTGGCAATGGCCTGGCCGACATCGGCTTCGTTCTCATAAATTTGCGCCGTGTCGATTGCCCGGTAGCCCAGTTCAATGGCGTTGGTAACCGAATCAATAACCACTTGGCCCTTGAGGCGGAAGGTGCCGAGGCCGAATGCTGGGACTGTCATGGATAACTCCTGGGTGGTCGTAAGAATGGGGTGAGTATCTACGGCTTGAGCGGTGGGAAAAACCATAGCCCACGCAAAGCAATCTTGACCGCAAGGCATGAATGAACGATCCCCATGCGGGTTAAATTTCATCGTTGAGCAAACGTTCTAGCTTGGATAACGCCTGCATTCAGGCTTGGACAGGTAGTGCAATGACGATTTCTCGACGATGGTTTATCGCTGGCTTGGCGATCACCGGCGCAGCAGCGCCTGCGGTGTATTTTGGGCATCGCGAGCTGACCCGGGTCGATGAGCCGATTACGCCCGGTGAAGCAACTGTCGATTTGGCGGACACGGCGGGCCAGCAGATCGCCGATCAATTGCGTGGGTTGTGGACGATCCGTTTCACTGGCCGTGATGCCGGGCTGGACGGTTTGCCTGCGGATGACCTTGAAGTGTGGCTGGATATTGCGCCGCGTGGGCGCGGGGTGCGCGGTTATCTGGACACAGCACAGGTGCTGCACAGTGAGCAAACGCCGCGCTATCGCATTTTGGCTGACCTGGTTGAGCCGGACCCCAAGCGCATGTACTGGCGCCTGACCCGCAGCGACGCCGCCAACGGCCAGCCAGATTACGAGTTCAGTTTCAGTCTTGATGAAGTCTGGGGCATGTTTGGCAACGCTGGCAGTGGCACCCTGAGTGGTCGCGTGCAGCGTCTGGACCGAGCGCTGGCGTTGCCCGAGCAAGACAACCGTTTTGTCGCGCTCAAGCGTACTTTTCCCGAGGCCCGCCAACGCATCCCGCTCAACCCCACGTTATTGCAGTGGCTGGTGTCGCCTGAGCATCGTTTGTTTCACCAGCTGTGGCATGCCTCGCGTGACACTTGGCATGAGCTGTCCGAGGACAAGCGCAATGCGCTGCGCGGTATTGGCTGGCAGCCCGGTCAGCGTGACAAGGAGCGCGATGCGCGCGGCCCGCGCAAAGACCGTAACGGGTCGGGCGTCGACTTTTTTTTCATGCATCGGCACATGCTGAGGGCTGCACGCTCAATGCAGGACTTGCCGTCGTGGCCTTCGTTCCCGATGCCGCAGCCCGAGCTTGAACGCGACCGTGCCGGGTTTGCCCGTTATTTCGACAACCATGATGGCAGCGCCTTGCCGCCGACCTGGCTGGCAGAGGGCGATGACACCTACACCCAATGGCTGAGTGACATCAAACAGGCCGAGACGTATCACAGCAACTTCGAAGTCTGGGAGTCACGCTATCGGGACCCGCGCTATCTGTCGACGCTGACCTTGGGTCAATTCGGCTCTGAGGTAGAGCTGGGCCTGCATGACTGGTTGCACATGCGCTGGGCATCGGTGCCACGTGACCCATCCAACGGCGCGCCAGTACCCTTGGCGCGGGATCCGGCAGACTTCGCGGCGCGTTGGTACGTGGCGGAAAACGATTTTCTGGGGGACCCGTTTTCGTCTCACATCAACCCGGTGTTTTGGCGGTTTCATGGCTGGATCGATGATCGTCTGGAGGACTGGTTTCGTGCCCACGAACGTTTTCATCCCGGCGAGTTGACGCGCCTGGAGGTCAACGGTGTGCCGTGGTTTGCGCCGGGGCGCTGGGTTGAAATCGATGACCCGTGGTTAGGCCCGGACACCCACGGTTGCAGCACCACACCGGGGTTAAGTGTGGGCAAAAGCGTCGAGATGGACCCGGAAACCATGAAGCTCGCGCTGCGCATTACCTTTGGCGATGACAAGAAAATTGGCGACTTGCTGCGCCGGGTACCGCGTCGGCCGTGGTATGCGCGGCATTTGGTGGTTAAGCCCGTGTGAGCTCCCAGGGAAGATCAAAAGATCGCGAGGCAAGCTCGCTCCTACACCGCGATCTTTTGGTTGTTATTGCACCTGCCAGCCCCCGCCCAACGCTTTGTATAACGCGATGCTGGCTTGCAAGCGGGCCATGCGCAGTTGCACGTGCTGGTCTTGTGCCTGGTACAGCGTGCGTTGGGTTTCCAGTACGGTCAGCATGACTTCGGCGCCAGCTTTGTAGCGGCTTTGGGCAATGTCGAAGGCCTGTTGCGCCTGTTGCAGTTCTTCGTCTTGCCATTGCCGTTGCTGGTCCAGGCCGCTGGCGCTGTTGAGGGCTTTTTCAACGTCGGCAAAGGCGCTGATGATGATCCCGTGATAGGTTTGCAACAGCTCCTGCTGACGCGCCACAGTTTTGTCGCGTTCTGCGCTGAGGCGGCCGTTGTTGAAGATCGGTGCGGCCAACCCGGCCGTCAGGTTGTAGAAAGGGCTGCGCAACATGTCGCCAAAGCGGTCCGCGCCTGAGCCCAATGTCGCGCTCAAGGTCAGACTGGGCAGCATGGCCGCACGCGCGACGGTGATATCGGCTGAGGCCGCGGCCAGTTTGGCCTCGGCGCTGGCAATGTCGGGGCGTCGGCTCAGCAGTGCGCTGGGCAGCCCGCTGCCGATGTCTGGCCACTGCAATTGGGCAAATGCCGTGTCGCCCAAGGTGAGGCGTTGCACGGGTTCGCCCAACAAGACCGCGAGGGTAATACGGGCTTCCTGGGCCAGTTGCGCCAACAGTGGCAATTGCCGTTGTTGAGCAGCCACCAGGCTTTTTTGCTGAGCCAGCTCAAGGGCCGTGGCAGAGCCTGCGTCATAGCGGGTCTGGACCACGTGCAAGACGTTTTGGGCGTTGGTCAGGTTGAGCCGCGCAATGCGCAGTTGCTCGTCATAGGCCAGGGTTTGCACGTAGCTGCTGGCGACGCCGCTGAGCAAGGTCAGCTCGACGGTGGCCTGGTCAAACTGGCTGGCATTGAGCGTGTGCAAGGCGCTGTCACGGGCTGCGGCTTTGCCGCCCCAAAAGTCCACTTCGTAGCTGGCCGTCAGGTTGGCGTCGAAGGAGTCCACTGCCTTGTTGTTGTCGGTGGCGTCCAATTGGCTGTAGCCCTTGCCGCGCAGCAGTTTTTCACGGTTGGCGCTGCTGGCGAACTTCACTTCGGGCAGCAGCGGGGCGCCAGCAATAACGGCTGTGGCGCGGGCTTGCTGCACGCGGGCAATGGCTGCAGCCAGGTCGTAACTGCCGATCCGTGCTTGAGCGATCAGACGGTCCAGGGCCGGGCTACGGAAATGACTCCACCATTGCTGGCTGCTCAGTTGGCTGGCCTGCGTGTGGGGCGATTGCCAGGCCGGGGGCGGTTGCACCGGGTGCGCGTCGCGCGGCGGGGTTTGGCTGCACGCGCCCAGCAACAGGCACGTGGTCAACAGACTCAAAGACGGCTTCATCAATCGATCATTCACTGGTAAGGGCTGTGACCGGGTCAAGCCGGGCAGCTTTGCGGGCGGGCATAAAACCGAAAATAACGCCGGTCACCAGCGCACAGGCAAACGCGCCGAAGACTGCAACCATTGAGAACGCCACGGCCACATCGCACAGCAGCAACACCCCGCCGATGATAAAGGCCAGGGTGATGCCTGCCAGACCGCCGACCACCGACAGCATCAGGGCTTCGGTCAGGAACTGGCGCAGAATGTCACGCTGGCGGGCGCCGGTGGCCATGCGAATACCAATCTCGCGGGTGCGCTCACGCACGGTCATCAGCATGATGTTCATCACCCCTATGCCGCCGACCAACAGCGAAATGGCGGCAATTGAGCCGAGCATCAACGACAGCGTGTTGCGGGTTTTGGCTTCGGCCTGGATCATCGCGGCGTTGTTGGTAATCTCGAAATCTCGTTTACCGTGGTGGAGTTTGAGCATCAATTGCTCGATGGATTTTTCGGTCTGTTTGACCTTGCTCGCATCGGCGGCGGCAATCACCACGTATTCCGGGTTGTGCGTGCCGAACAAACGCACGCTGGCGGCGGAGTAGGGCACCACGATGCGTGAGTCACTGTCTGAATCCGCTGAGCTGGCGCCTTTTTCAGCGAGGATTCCGACCACGCGAAACGGTACGTTCTCCAGCAGGATGTATTGCCCGATGGGGTTGGGCACGTCCTTGAGGACTTTGTCGCGGACCTTTTTACCGATCACCGCCACGGCGGCTGCGGCGTCTTCATCGGCCTGGCTGAAGAAGCTGCCTTGCACCACCGGCCAGTTGAAAATGGCCGGGAAATCGATGCCGTTGCCGCCGGTGTACATCGTGTGGTCGACGTTGCCATAGCGCACGCCGATCTCGGCGCCGTTGATGGGCATGATCATCTTTACTTGAGGCAAGGTCGACAGCGCGGCCACGTCATTGAGCGTGACAATCCCCAGCGGCGCCCGGGGGCGGGGTGACATGCCGCTGAGGTAGATGATGTTGGAGCCAAACGCACCCATTTCGGCCATGACCTGGCGTTTGCTGCCTTCGCCGACAGCCAGCATCACCACCACCGATGCCACGCCGATGACGATGCCGAGCAAGGTCAGGGCGGTGCGAAAGCGGTTGATCCACATGACCCTCCAGGCCGCGTGCAGGGCGTCGACCAATTCGCCTTTCCAGGCGTCCCGGGTTTCGCTGCCTTCATTCAGGCGCTGACGCAGGTCAATTGCTTGCAGTGCCTTGGGATTTTCGCGGGTCGGCGCTGCGGCACCATTGGCGCAGTCGCTGATGATTTCGCCGTCGCGCACCTCAATGATCCGATTGGCCCGCGCCGCGACTTCGCGGTCGTGGGTAATCAGGATTACCACATGGCCCTGGCCGGCCAGCTCATCGAGCAGCGCCATGACTTCGGCGCCGCTGTGGCTGTCCAGCGCGCCGGTGGGTTCGTCGGCCAGAATGATGTGCCCGCCGTTCATCAGCGCGCGGGCAATGGATACGCGTTGTTGCTGTCCGCCCGACAGTTGATGCGGGCGGTTGCCGGTGCGTGTTCCAAGGCCCAGCCGGTCGAGCAGGGCGGCGGCGCGGGCATGCCGCTCGGCCGCTGGTGTACCGGCGTAAATGGCTGGCATTTCGACGTTTTCCTGAGCCGAGGCCGAGGGGATCAAATGGTAGCCCTGAAACACAAAGCCGAACGCCTCGCGGCGCAGCCAGGCGAGTTCATCGCTGGCGAGGTGGGCAACGTCTTCGCCGGCAAACAGGTAGCGCCCAGAGGTGGGGCGGTCGAGGCAGCCAAGGATGTTCATCAAGGTGGATTTGCCCGAGCCCGACGCGCCGACAATGGCGACGAATTCACCGGCGTGGATCGACAGGCTGACGCCTTTGAGCACGTGAACTTCAGGTGTGTCGATACCGCCGTAGACCTTGCGGATGTCTTGCAGCTCGATCAGGGGAGTACGCATTTAGCCTCCGTTGCCGGTGGCCGGGCCGATCAGCAAATGATCACCCTCGTTTAGCCCTTCGAGCACTTGCACGCGCAGGCGGTCGCTGATACCGGTACGAATGTCGCGGTGTTCGATCTTGCCGTTTTTAGTCACCACGTTTGCACTCTGCCGATTGCCCTCGGTGCTGCCTTGCAGCGCGACAATCGGCGCCAGCAACACGTCTTTAGCTTGATCGGCAACGAAGAACACTTGGGTGGTCATTTCTGCCATCAACGCCTGGTCGCTGTTGTCGACATCCAGCAGCACGGTGTACAGCACCACCCGCGCACTGCCGCTTTTGCCCGAGCTGGCCGGGCTGCCGCCGCCCTGGCTGGCTTCATTCAGCGGTTTGGGCGGGACCGGCAGAATCTGTCGCACGGTGCTGTTCCAGCGCCGATTGCCACCACTCAAGGTGGTGAAGTACGCCTGCATGCCCGCTTTGACGTGGCCGATATCGGCCTCGGAGACTTCGGCCCAGACGGTCATCGGCGAGAGTTTGGCGATGCGCAGAATCAACGGGGTTTGCTGTTGTGCATTGAGGGTCTGGCCTTCGCGCGCATCAAGGGCGACCACAGTCCCCGCCATGGGCGCGTAGATACGCGTGTAACCCAGCTCGGCTTCATCGCTACGCAAGCTGGCCTGGGCCTGGCGGATTTGCGCCTGGAACATATCAATTCGGGCCTGGGTGGTTCGCACTTCAGCCAGTGCTGACTGAATGTCTTCTTCGCGAGTGGCGCCGCCTTTGGCGAGGTTTTGCTGGCGCTGATATTTCTGTTTGGCCAGGTCGTGCAAGGCGCGCTGTTCCTGGAGCTGGGCCGTGAGGTTTTCAACGGCATAGCGGCTGGCGTCGAGCTTGGCTTTTTGTGTGGACGGGTCAATTTCGACCAGCAATTGGCCTTCTTTGACTTCGTCACCCACCTCAACGTGAATCGTCTTGATCTGCCCGGAGGCCTGCGCGCCCACGTCCACATATTGCCGAGGCTGCAGCGTGCCAAGTGCCGTTACGCTGCTTTCAATGTCACCGCGGGTGATGGGCACGGTGTCATAAGCGTCGCGGCCAGTGGTCAGGAAGGGCCATGCCGCCAACGCGGCAACCATCAGTAAAAACAGGGCAATAAAGAGCGCACGGCGGGTCTGTCGAGGGCGTTTCATTCAGGGTTCCGGCCAATGGGGATCGGCCCGTCTTCGTTGCACTGGCACAAAAAGCCCGGGGCAATCGCTGTCGAGCAATCGACAAACACGGGGAGCTGTTGAGTAAACGAAGGATTTAGCTAGATATTTAGGCGTTTAATCCTGTGTCTGTGACTAAATATTTCCCGGCTGTTTTTGCAACAGGCTTTAAATCTATATGAGAATTACTATAAATTACGCCAGCAAAAGTGCCATCATCATGCCGCTAACTCATTCGGTCTGTTTCTGCGCTCATGGAATGTTGCCGCGCTGCTGCGGCCGGGAGTCCTGTTGGAAAACTACTATCGCGAACTGGTGAGCTTTTTGAGTGCCAGATTGGGCAATGCTCAAGCGGCAGAAGATGTGGTGCATGACGCTTATGTACGGGTGCTGGAGCGCACCAGCGATGAGCCGATTGAGCAGCCACGGGCGTTTTTGTATCGCACCGCGCTCAATCTGGTGATCGACGGTCACCGCCGCAGCGCCTTGCGCCAGTCTGAACCACTGGAGGTGCTGGACAGCGAAGAGCGTTTTTTCAGCCCGTCGCCACAACTGCTGATGGACCAGAGTCAGCGCCTGCAACAGATCCAGCAGGCGCTCTCGGAATTGCCGGCGGCGTGCCGTGAGAGCTTTTTGCTGCGCAAGCTGGAAGGCTTGTCCCACGTTGAAATCGCCGAACGCCTGGGCGTGTCGCGCAGCGTGGTCGAGAAGCACATCGTAAATGCCATGAAGCATTGCCGGATTCGAATTCGGCAGTGGGACACGCCTTAAATTTTTTTTCCGTGTCCTCGTCCCTACTCAACAGACGCCCTGCTGATCTGCAACAGAACAGTCGGGTTACGGGTTTTTTAATCCCTCTGTTGAGGGGCAATCCAGAGGACACTGGAAATGACACAGGCAATCGCTTCGGCCGTCGTTCATGATCTGATCGGCATCGGTTTCGGGCCTTCCAATCTGGCCCTGGCCATCGCCCTGGAAGAGAGCGGGCAGGTGCACGGTCCCTTGGATGTGCTGTTTTTAGACAAACAGTCGGACTATCGCTGGCACGGCAACACGTTGGTGACCCAGAGTGAGCTGCAGATTTCCTTCCTCAAGGATCTGGTGACGCTGCGCAACCCCATCAGCCCTTATTCGTTCGTCAATTACCTTAAAGCCCACGACCGTCTGGTTGATTTCATCAACCTTGGGACCTTCTATCCATGCCGGATGGAGTTCAACGACTACTTGCGTTGGGTGGCTTCACACTTTGAAGCGCAGAGCCGGTATGGCGAAGAAGTGCTGGCCATCGAGCCGGTGCTGCACCAGCAGCAGGTTGAAGCGCTGCGGGTCATCTCCCGTGATAGCCAGGGCCAGCACCATGTGCGCACGACGCGCTCCGTGGTTGTCAGCGCGGGTGGTACGCCGCGCATTCCGGCCGCTTTCAAGGCGTTGAAAGACGATGCGCGGGTGTTTCATCACTCCCAGTACCTTGAGCGCATGAGCCGCCAGCCCTGCGTTAAAGGCCAGCCGATGCGTATCGCAATCATTGGGGGCGGGCAGAGTGCTGCCGAAGCGTTTATCGACCTGAACGATAGCTACCCGTCGGCGCAGGTGGATTGGGTGTTGCGCGGTTCGGCATTGAAACCGGCGGATGATAGCCCGTTCGTCAACGAAGTGTTTTCGCCGGAGTTCACCGATCTGGTGTACCAGCAGGGCACTGCCGAGCGCGAGCGGCTGATCACTGAGTACCAGAGCACCAACTATTCGGTGGTGGACATCGACTTGATCGAGCGCATCTACGGCATTTTTTATCGTCAGAAAGTGTCCGGTATTGCCCGCCATGTGTTCCGCAGCCTGACCAGCATTGAAAGTGCAACCCCAGACGAGCAGGGCGTCAAGCTGGTCTTGCGCAACAGCGCCAGCGGTGACGTTAGCGAGCAGCACTACGATGCAGTGATTCTGGCCACCGGCTATGAGCGGCAAATGCACCGTCATCTGCTGGCGCCGCTGGCGCAATACCTGGGTGATTTTGAGGTGGATCGCGACTACCGGATCGTCACGGACAAACGCTGCAAGGCCGGGATCTACATGCAGGGTTTTTGTCAGGCCAGCCATGGTTTGAGTGACACCTTGCTGTCGGTATTGCCGATCCGCGCGCAAGAAATCTGCGCTTCGTTGTACGCCCATGACCAACATCACAAGCAGGGCAGCCTGACGGATGAGCGGGTATTGGCGGCGGCGATATAACTGCCGGTTGTAGTCGTTGACGAGCCTCGCGCTGCTCGTCAACGGCTACGCAGAGATGTGGGTACGCGCAAACTGAACCCTTCCTGAAGATAAATCTGATTCATAAAACGGAAGCTTTCCTACGGTTTACTCTCCTAAATGCCGGGAGTAAGCTGCCGACGTTTTCATCAAGAGCGCAGATCCTAAGTGGGTACAGTTCGAGTGACAGTAGTCGGCCGGTTATGAAGACCGGCGTATTCTCGGCAAGATAACGCGCAGATTCCCCTGTCGTTGCTTGCTGACCAGCGAGCAGCGGCATCCTGAACGGGGTTAAGACCCCGAACCCGAAGCCCTCCTCTAGACACTGAAACGTGTTGCGTAGTGCAACACGACGTTCGCGCGTGCCTCAGGCACGGGGCGCACGTTCGGCTGTGCCTCCTTCAGGCTGCGTTGACCGTTAGGGGAAGCACCATGAAGCACTTTTTTACGCCCATTCGCCGTCGCCAGCACCGCCCAGCCCTACCAGGTTGTGTGTACGCCAGTAATTGACGGCGGGCATCAGGCCCGCTGACCGAGACTAAAAAATGAATGACGGTTCGAGTTTAAGGCCGCCTGGGTAATCACGCTGAACAGGGTGACTACGCAGGCAGCGCAGGAGTAGCACCATGAAACACACCCTGAAAGAATTCTTCGCAGGCTTTCTACGCACTCGCCACATTGGACGGCACTTTCGTCGTCTGGCATTGCTCGACAGCCTGACCAACACCACGGTCAGCCGTGAAGTGCCGCCTACCCTGGCGCAAACCCTGGTGGCTTCGGCCAACACCGAAAGCGCGGCGTTGATCGACAAGCTCGGCACCCACACCGATGGCCTGAGTGAAGCCGAAGCGCAGACACTGCGTGACCGCCACGGCCTCAACGAGATTGAACACGAGCAGCCCCTCAGCCGCTGGGTGCACCTGTGGCACTGCTACAAAAACCCGTTCAACTTGCTGTTGACCTTGCTCGCGGCGGTATCGCTGGCCACCGATGACATCCAGGCGGCAGTGGTGATCAGCACCATGGTGGTGCTGTCGACCCTGCTGCGTTTTTGGCAAGAAGCCCGTTCGAACAAAGCAGCCGATGCTCTCAAGGCGATGGTGAGCAACACCGCCACGGTCATGCGTCGGGACTTCAGTGCAGAAGCGTCGCCGATGTTTGGCAAGTTCTACGGCGCGGCCCAGCAAATCAAGGGCGCGCAACGCATTGAGTTGCCGATCAAACAATTGGTCCCGGGCGACCTGATCGTACTGTCGGCTGGGGACATGATCCCGGCTGATTGCCGGGTTTTGAGCGCCAAGGACTTGTTTGTCAGCCAAGCGGCCATGACCGGTGAGTCGATGCCGGTAGAGAAGTTTGCGCACCACTCTGACAGCCAGACCATCAACCCGCTTGAGCTGGAAAATATTCTGTTCATGGGCACCAACGTGGTGTCCGGTGCCGCCACCGCCGTGGTCCTGACCACGGGTAATAGCACTTACTTTGGGGCGCTGGCCCAGCGTGTCGGGGCCACCGACCGTGGCCCGACGTCGTTCCAGACCGGGGTCAATAAAGTCAGCTGGTTGTTGATCCGCTTCATGTTTGTGATGGCGCCGCTGGTGCTGTTCATCAATGGTTTTACCAAAGGTGACTGGACTGAAGCCTTGTTGTTCGCGCTGTCGGTGGCGGTGGGCCTGACCCCTGAAATGCTGCCGATGATCGTGACCTCGACCCTGGCCAAGGGCGCGGTGTTTCTGTCGCGCAAAAAAGTCATCGTCAAACGTTTGGACGCGATTCAGAACTTTGGCGCGATGGACGTACTGTGCACCGATAAAACCGGGACCCTGACCCAGGACAAGATCTTCCTGGCGCGCCATGTGGATGTGTGGGGTGAAGAGTCCGACGACGTGCTGGAAATGGCCTACCTCAATAGCTACTACCAGACAGGCCTGAAAAACCTCCTGGATGTGGCGGTGCTGGAGCATGTGGAAGTGCACCGCGAATTGAACGTGGGCACAGCGTTCAACAAGGTTGACGAGATTCCGTTCGACTTCACCCGCCGCCGCATGTCGGTGGTGGTGGCCGAGCAGGATCAGCCGCACCAGTTGATCTGCAAAGGCGCGGTCGAAGAAGTGCTGTCGGTGTGCAAGACCGTTCGCCATGGCGATCTGGAAGAGGCCCTCAGCGACGAACTGCTGGCGCGTATTCGCCAGGTAACGGCGGCCTTTAACGAGGAAGGCTTGCGCGTGGTCGCGGTGGCTGCGCGTTCGATGGCTGCGGGCCGTGACACCTATAGCCTGGCAGATGAGCAGGAATTGACGCTGATCGGCTATGTTGCGTTCTTGGACCCGCCCAAGGAAAGCACCGCGCCTGCGCTCAAAGCGCTGGCCGAGCATGGCGTGGCAGTCAAAGTGCTGACCGGTGACAACGAACTGGTGACGGCCAAGATTTGCCGCGAAGTGGGCCTGGAGCAACAAGGCTTGCTGATGGGCAATGACATTGAGCGCATGACTGACGCCGAGCTGGCGGTTGCGGTCGAGACCACCAACGTATTTGCCAAGCTGACACCCACTCATAAGGAACGCATTGTGCGTTTGCTCAAGGCTAACGGCCATGTGGTGGGCTTTATGGGGGACGGAATTAACGACGCCCCGGCGTTGCGCACTGCTGACATCGGGATTTCAGTGGACAGCGCGGTGGATATCGCCAAGGAAGCGGCGGACATCATTCTGTTGGAAAAAAGCCTGATGGTGCTGGAGGAGGGCGTGCTGGAAGGCCGTCGCACCTTCGCCAACATGCTCAAGTACATCAAAATGACCGCCAGCTCGAACTTCGGTAACGTGTTCTCGGTGTTGGTCGCCAGTGCGTTCATTCCGTTTCTGCCGATGTTGCCGATGCACCTGCTGGTACAAAACCTGCTGTACGACGTGTCTCAGATCGCGATTCCATTTGATAACGTCGATGACGAAATGCTGAAAAAACCACAACGCTGGCAGCCAGCGGATGTCGGACGTTTCATGCTGTTCTTCGGGCCCATCAGCTCGGTGTTTGACGTGCTGACCTTCGCCCTGATGTGGTACGTGTTCAAGGCTAATACCCCTGAGCATCAAACTCTGTTCCAGTCGGGCTGGTTCGTGGTCGGGCTGCTCACCCAAACCCTGATTGTGCACATGATCCGCACACCGAAAATTCCGTTCCTGCAAAGCCGTGCAGCGACGCCGTTGATGGTAATGACCGGGGTGATCATGGCCATCGGTATTTTCCTGCCGATGGGGCCGCTGGCCAGCTACTTCAAACTGGAGGCGCTGCCACCGCTGTACTTCATTTTCCTGCCGGTGATTTTGCTGGCGTACATGGCGCTGACCCAAGCGGTTAAGGGTTTTTACATCCGTAAGTTCGGCTGGCAGTAAAGGCTTTCAAAGCGTGGGCTGCGGTCATGTAACGATCGCAGCCCATGCCCCTTGGAGGCATTTAATCTCGGGCACGCGCCATCATTTAAGAAATTTCCTACATCCTGTGTGGTTCTTTCCCTTCTCCTAAGTTGCACCCGAATGGTGATTATTCGCGGCTTGATTTCAATCGGGTATCGCGATGTTGCGTTCAAGTAGCGGTGAGGACGCACGGGAGGTTTGTAGGAAATATCCTATACTTTCCCTTGTATTCATAAGCATGTTAATCATGAGGAAGTTACGGAGTTATCTATTCAAAAAAATAGATAAAGCCGCCCACGTCCTGTTATTGGCAGTTTTTGGCAGGGGTTCAAATGTATAAAGTCTTGATTGCCGATGATCATTCCTTAATTCGCACGGCTGTGCGACTGCTGTTGGAGAATCAGGGTTACACCGTCGTGGCTGAAGCGACTAACGGAATTGATACGGTGCAGTTGGCGCGCCAGCATGCGGTCGATCTGGTGGTCCTGGACATCACCATGCCGGGTCTGGACGGTCTGGAGGTGATCAGCCGTATCAAGGCGTCCGGGCTGACCTGCCGGATTTTGGTGCTGACCTCCCAAGCGGCGCTGTTTTATTCGCAGCGTTGTATGAAGGCCGGTGCAGCCGGGTTCGTGACGAAAAACCAGGAACTCAGCGAGTTGCAACGGGCGGTCAGGACGATCATGGACGGTTATACGTTTTTCCCTAACCTGGCGATCAGTTCGGTTCGAAACAGTGATGCAACATTGACGGACATCGAATTGATTGAAAGTTTATCGGCCCGCGAGTTAACTATTTTGCAGCAACTTGCTCGAGGTGTAAGTAATAAACAAATAGCACTGGATATGACCCTGAGCAGCAAGACCATCAGTACCTATAAGGCACGGTTGATTGAAAAATTAAACATGACGTCAGTTGTTTATCTGGCAGAGTTTGCCAAACGTAATGGCTTGATTTAAATGAAGCTTTTTGTGCGGCACGGGCTGTTGATCGTGTCGCTGGTTCTGGGATGGCCTTACGCACTGGCGCAGCCGACGGTGCAGTCGTTGCAGTTGTTGGGCCGCTCAAATGTTGAAGCCTACAGCGTGGTGCTTGAGGCGCCCGACTGGCAATGGCTTAAACAGCACGACACCTTGCGGCTGGGCATTTCGGCACCGGATTACGCGCCCTTTGACATGACCGGTAATGATCAGGACTTTGAAGGGCTGACGGCGGATTACATGCAGCTACTCTCCGAGTTGTTGCATGTTAATGTTGACGTTAAACGGTATGCCTCAAGGTCGCTGGCGATAAACGCGCTCAAGCGCGGCGAGCTGGACTTGCTCAGCAGCGCCAACGGCTTTGAAGCGCAAGATCGCGCACTGGTGCTGAGCCAGGCCTATGCCGACGACTCGCCCACGCTGGTAACGCGCAGCGCCAACCAACCGGTGATGCCGGCTGATCTGGCTGGCAAGCGCTTGGCCATGCTAGATCACTATTTGCCTCCACAAGAAGTCCGGGCGTTTTACCCAAAGGCCGAGTTGCAGCTTTATCCCTCAACACTGAGTGCCATTGGCGCTGTGGCGTTTGGTCAGGCTGATGCTTACTTGGGGGACTTCATCAGCGCCAACTACCTGATCAATAAAAACTACCTCAACAATGTGCAATTGGCCGACTTCTCGCGCATCGATGTCAGCCCTTTTGCGTTTGCGCTGGCGCGCGATAACGCCCGGTTGCTGCGCATAGTCAATGCGGGGCTGGCGGCGATTCCGGCCAGTGAGCGGATGACGATTCTGCGCCGCTGGAGTTCGGAAGGGCCGCAAGTGAGTAGCCATTCGCGGCTGAACCTGACCGCCAGTGAACAGCGTTGGCTGGATGCACATCCGCGCCTGCGGGTGGCGATCAATGATCAATACTTGCCGCTTTCGTTTATTGACGAGCAGGGTGTGTTTAAAGGCGTCAGCGCCGATGTGCTGTTTAATATCAGCGCGCGCACCGGCCTTGAGTTCGAGGTAGTTAAAGGCGACTCGGTGCAAGACCTGATCGGTCTGGTCAGCAGCGGCAAAGCCGATGTCATCGGCGCCTTCACTCCTAGCGTCTATCGTGAATCACAGTTGCTGTTTACCCGGCCTTATCTGACCACGCCGTTTGTGCTGGTGACCTCTACCCGACTTGAGAGCCCTGACACGCTGGATGAGATGGCGGGCCAGCGCCTGGTGCTGGTGCGAGGCAATGTGTTGCGCGAGTTTGTATTGCGGCACTACCCCCGCATCCAACTGCTGGAGGCAGACAACGCTGCCGATGCCATGGCGATGGTGGTTGCAGGTAAAGCGGATGGTGCCATCAACGCGTTGATCAGTGCGCGCTACATGATTTCGCGGCGTTTTAACGGGCAGTTGCACATCACCAGTACGGTGGGCACTCAGCCCGCACAGATCGGTTTTGCCACTGCGCGCGATGCTCCAGAACTGCATGGGGTTCTGGACAAGGCGTTGCTGAGTATTTCTCCTGAAGACATGAGCGTGCTGACCAATCGCTGGCGCGATGACTCGCCGGAAGGCGAAAGCTATTGGTTGCGTAATCGGGCTGCGATTCTCCAGGGCTTTGCCATTGCAGCAGTGCTGCTGTTGCTCGCGTTTGGCTGGATTGCCTATTTGCGTCGCAGTGTCGCCAGGCGCCAGCAATTGCTGGAGCAAGTGCAAACTGCCAAGCAACAGGCCGATGAGGCGAACCGCGCCAAAACCACGTTTTTAGCCACCATGAGCCATGAAATCCGCACGCCCATGAATGCAGTGATCGGCATGCTTGAGTTGGCGATGAAAAAAGCTGATCAGGGCGTTATGGACCGGCTGGCCATTGAGGTGGCGTCGGGGGCTGCTCGCGAACTGCTGGAGTTGATCGGCGATATTCTGGACATCGCGCGCATTGAGTCCGGGCATCTGTCATTGAGCCCCAAACGCGCCAATGTGCAGACGTTGGTGATGTCGGTCGTGCGTATGTTTGATGGTTTGGCCCGGCAGAAACATCTGAGTCTGGTGTATGAACCCGCTACATCGGCTGCAGACATCGACGTGTTGATCGACCCGATGCGCTTTAAACAAATTGTTTCCAATGTACTGAGCAATGCCATCAAGTTTACCGAGCAGGGTGAAGTCCGTCTGACGTTGAACGTGCAGCCTCACCCTGACGGGTCGCAGGTAGAGATTGGTATACGGGTTGATGACACCGGAGCAGGTATTGGCGAGGAGGATCTACGTCGACTGTTTAGCCCGTTTGTCCAAGCCAGCAACAATCATCAATCGGCTCGCAGCGGCTCAGGGCTGGGGCTGGTGATTTGCCGCACGCTTTGCGAAATGATGGGCGGGACGATTCAGATGAGCAGTGAGCTGGGCAAAGGCACTCACGTTGTTATCAGCCTCAATGTGCCGCGCCTTGAACCCGATGCCGGGCAAGCAGATGACGAGGTAGAAGGGCTGGCCTCGCCGGGCTCGATGAGCATTCTGGTGGTGGACGACTACCCGGCCAACCGGATGCTGCTGGCTCAACAATTGAGTTACCTGGGGCACCGTGTCATTGATGCCGAGAACGGTGCTCAAGGCCTGGTGGCGTGGCGCGCGGGCAGGTTTGACGTGGTCATTACCGATTGCAACATGCCGGTCATGAATGGCTACGATTTGGCCCGCGCCATACGCAGCGACGAGGCTGGGCGGGCGCTTGAACCATGCCTTGTTTTGGGCCTGACGGCCAATGCCCAGCCCGAAGAAAATGAACGTTGTCGGCAAGCGGGGATGGATCAGTGCTTGTTCAAGCCGATCAGCCTGCAGGACTTGAGTCTGTGCCTGGCCTTCGGAACTCCAGGTCCTGCAAACGTGTCTTACGCCGAACCGCTTGCCGAAGGCCACGATGAAATTGACTTGGCCTACCTCCAACAATTGGCTCAGTGCGATGACGCGTTGGTGCATCAGTTGCTGACGGAGATGGCCGTCAATACCGAAGAGGATCTTGTGCAGTTGATGCAGCTTTTTGTCAGCGATGATTTTCAAGGGCTGGCTGCGCTGGCGCACAAGATCAAAGGAGCTGTTGCACTGGTCCAGGCCAAAGGCTTGATGCGTTGTTGCGAGCAACTTGAGGCCGCGAGCGCTTTGGCCGATCCGGCGTTAATTCTCCCGTGTGTGGATGCGCTGCATGCAGAGATGGAGCGCTTTGCCCGCGCTCTGGAGGAGCACATGCAGCATCAGGGAGCGCAGTGATCTGGAGACAGGCGGGGCTTGAAAAACAAGGCACCCCACCTATTAATCGTTGAAACGGGCTGTTTTGTTTAAACATTCAACGCAACGACGTGTGACGACGGTTAAACCACTATGCCGAATAAGTCTTTACGAATATTGATCGCAGACTCTGATACCGAGCAGGCGTTAAAAATTGACAGGGCGCTCAATCTGGCGGGATACCACCGAGTAGCTCCTTTGCGCGCAGTTGATGCGCTAAAAGGACTGCGCGACGCCAAACCTGGTGAGTTTGACTTGCTTTTGATCAGCCAGAAAATGGCCGGTGGGCCGGCTGTCGATGCCGCGCAATACCATCGCGACAACGCGCAGTTCCGGCATATCCGCATTTATCAGGATGCCGACGCGCTGGCCGCGAATATTGTTGAACTGATGCAGAGCATTGACCCGCCACAGCGCCCTTGAGACGAATACTTGTTTGCGTCACCGCTGGCACGCTAAGGTCGCAGGCTCTCAAAATAAAATCAGACCTTGGGGAAGATGCGCGATGTCGCAAGTGGTAGTCGTACAAGCAAACTATACGGACCCGGTTCACGCTCAAGCACTGCGAGACGTTTTGAACCACTACGCGCAGGACCCGATGGGTGGCGGCGAGGCGTTATCAGCCCAGGTGCTGGAACAACTCCCGGGCGAGTTGGCCAAGCGTGCACATGCATTCAGCGTGCTGGCTTTTGTGGATGGCAAGGCCGCCGGGCTGGTTAACTGTTTTGAAGGTTTTTCGACGTTCGCCGGGAAGCCGCTGGTCAACGTGCACGACGTGTCAGTGGTCGATACCTACCGTGGCTTGGGTCTGAGCCAAAAAATGCTGGAAAAGGTCGAGGCCATTGCGCGGGAACGCGGCTGCTGCAAAATCACCCTCGAAGTGCTGGAAGGCAACCCTGTGGCTCAGGGTTCTTACCGCAAATTCGGGTTTAGCGCAGGGCAACTGGACCCGGCCCACGGGCGTATGCTGTTTTGGAACAAGCCGCTGTAACAGCGGGCTTATGCAATAACAACGGGGCGCCAAGGGCGCCCCGTTGTGCATCTATTAATTGACCGCGCTTTGCACTGGCGCCGCTTTTGGCTTGATCAGGCTGAAATCAATCAGGGCTTTTTGCGGGCGAGAGTAGGGGTCGCCTATCAATTGCGGGCGCACGACAAACTCGTCGCTGACCAGGCTCTTCTTGTCATCCAGCTCTTTAGCGCTTAACCCGGCCAGGTCTGCCCAGGTGTGGATGAACTGTGAGCTGCTGTAAGGGCGGTCCAGATCACCGGCGAAATCCCAGGTGTGGTCTTCACGCCATTTGGGCGATGCCCAGGCCAAAAAGGGGATGGTGTACATCGGCGCGGTTGGCTTGGCCTCGTTGCGCCCCAGAGTGTCGTGGCCCACAGAGTCGAACACGTCTTCACCGTGGTCGGACAAATACAGCAGAAAGCCGTTCGGGTCGGTTTTCGCGAAGTCTTTGATCAGGCTCGACACCACGAAGTCGTTATACAGCACCGCATTGTCGTAGCTGTTGTAGGTGGGGATCTGGTCATCGCTCAACCCGGCAGGCGCACCGGTGCGGTCGGTGAATTTGTCGAAGGTCGGCGGGTAGCGGTACTGATAACTCATGTGAGTGCCGAGCAAGTGAATCACGATGAGTTTGCGTGGTGCGCTGTCCGCCAGGATCTTGTTAAAGGGCTCCAGGACATCGCCGTCATATTGGCGGGCATTCTGGTTGCGGTTGTTATTGAGGTAGACCTGTTGGTCAGCCTGCTCGGAGAAGGTGGTGAGCATGGTGTTGCGTTTGGTCATGGTCTGCTGGTTGGTGATCCAGAAGGTTTTGTAACCCGCCTGTTTCATCACGCTGACCAGCGACGGAGTGCTGAGGTACAAGTCCGGGTTTTCTTCGTCGGCGAAGGTCAGCACTTGTTGCAGGGCTTCGATGGTGTAAGGACGCGGCGTGACGACGTTGTCAAAGATCGCCAGTTGGTCGCGCAACTTGTCCAGGTTGGGCGTGGTTTCGCGAGGGTAACCGTACAGGCTCATGCGCTGGCGGTTGGTGGATTCACCGATGACCAGAACCAGCGTGGTCGGTTGGCCTGCTTCTTCATCTGTGAGGTTGGTGAGCGGCGGAATTTTGCTGGCGCTGGCGAGCATGCCCTGCATGCTGTCCAGTTGTTGCAGATAACGACGATAAGCGACCACCATTTGCCACGGCACGGCTGGTTCTACGCGGCTTTCGAAGCTTTCGAGAGCTGAGGCGAAGGTGTCGTGTTTAAGGGTCTGTTTGATCAGCGGGTAGCCGACCACTGCGAGCACGATCGCCAGGGCTGCGGCCCAGGCTTGGGCGCGGGGCAGGTACACCGGGCGCAGGCGTGTCCAGAGGAAAACCGCGAACGCGGTATGCGCCAGGAAGGCCAGCACCATCCACCAGGCAAAGTATTGCGTCATGTACTCGCCGGCTTCAGAGGTGTTCGACTCGAACATGATGAAGATGACGCTTTGCGAGAACTCTTGCTGGTAGATAAAGAAATAGCCAAGGCTGGCCATGGAGCAGGCCCACAGCACCACGCCGATCACCGCGGCCATGATCCGGGTGCGGGCGGGGAACATCAGCATCGGCGCCAACCACAGGGCGCTCATCACGAATGCCTGGCGAAAGCCTGAAAAGCCCGAAGTACCGGTGAGCTGTATCAACAGTTGAGTGATGCCGGAAAAGTACCAGAAGAATAGAAACAACCAGCCTAAACCAGCCCAATCGAACCCCTTCGCAGATGCATTACTGCGTTTAAACAACCCCATACAACACTCCAGCGCAATACAGCTTGAATGGTTGACGCCGGATGACCCGGCACAACGCGTGTGGGCTGTCTGAAAATAAAACAGCCAAAAAGTGATCAATTGTCACAAAAGTCATGTGAAAACTTTGTGCGGAAGATGAAGCTTCGAGGGGTGATGGTCGTAGGAGCGAGCTTGCCTCGCGATCTTTTGATCTTTTAAAAGATCGCGAGGCAAGCTCGCTCCTACGGTTGGGGAGGGGTTTTTGGTGTTTTTTTGCGCAGATCGCCGTTCATCCGTCCGCTGAGTGGATTCAATCGGGAATCTGCCCCGCTGCTTGTGCGAAACTATGCGCCATGCGATAGGACTAATCCTTAGCCGAGCACCTTGAGCATTGCTGAACTAAGGTGCTGTACACCTATTTATTTGCCGTTGGGAGCAACAGTACATGCAGTTGGGAATTATTGGATTGGGCCGTATGGGCGGGAACATCGCACGGCGTCTGATGCTCAATGGGCATACCACCGTGGTTTTTGACCGCAATACCGACTTCGTCAGTGCTCTGGAACAGGACGGCGCCACCGGCGTTGCTGACCTGCCTGCGCTGGTGGCTGGCCTGGCCAAGCCTCGCGCTGTGTGGGTCATGTTGCCGTCTGGCGCACCGACCGAAGACACGATCGATACCCTGAGCCAACTGCTCGACGCCGATGACATCATCATCGATGGCGGCAACACCTTCTATAAAGACGATATTCGTCGCTCCAAAGCGCTGGCTGAAAAAGGCATTCATTATGTCGACGTCGGCACTTCGGGCGGCGTCTGGGGCCTGGAACGCGGTTACTGCATGATGATCGGCGGTGACACGCAAGTGGTTAAACACCTGGACCCGCTGTTTGCTGCGCTGGCCCCGGGCCTGGGCGATATTCCACGGACCAAGGACCGTGTGTCTGATGACGATCGCGCCGAGCGCGGTTACATCCACGCAGGCCCGGCGGGTGCAGGTCACTTCGTCAAAATGGTGCACAACGGTATCGAGTACGGCTTGATGCAGGCGTATGCCGAAGGCTTCAACCTGATGAAGATGAAAGGCGGCGAAAACCTGCCTGAAGACCAGCGTTTTGATCTGAACCTGGGCGATATCGCTGAAGTGTGGCGTCGTGGCAGTGTGGTGTCGTCCTGGTTGCTGGACCTGACCGCCGACGCCCTGGCCGTTGACGCACCGTTGGACGGTTATTCGGGCGCCGTGGCTGACAGCGGTGAAGGCCGTTGGACCATCGAAGCTGCCATGGAGCAGTCGACGCCGGTGCCGGTTCTGTCGAACGCCCTGTTTGCCCGTTATAGCTCGCGCCAGCAAAGCCTGTATGGCGACAAATTGTTGTCGGCCATGCGCTTTGGTTTCGGCGGCCATGTGGAGACGCCTAAAAAATGACCGAACCGTCCAGCAAATCCAACGTTAAACCTGCGCCTCCAACCACACTGTTTCTGTTTGGGGCCCATGGTGATCTGGTAAAGCGCTTGTTAATGCCGGCGCTGTACAACTTGACTCGGGACGGTTTGCTGGACGATGGCTTACGCATTGTGGGCGTTGACCACAATGCGATCAGTGATGAGGGTTTTGCCAAGAAGCTGGAGGACTTCATTCGCACGGAGGCCGCCAGCAAGGTCAACCATCCTGATGGTCAGGGCCTGAATGCTGACTTGTGGGCCCGCTTGGCGAAAAACATCAGTTATGTGCAGGGCGATTTCCTTGACGACAGCACCTACGCGGCGCTGGAGCAGAAGATTTTCGCCAGTGGCACGGGCAACGCGGTGTTTTACCTGGCCACTGCCCCGCGCTTTTTCAGCGAAGTGGTGCAGCGGCTGGGTGCCAGCGGGCTGCTTAAAGAAACCCCGGAGGCTTTTCGCCGGGTAGTGATTGAAAAACCTTTTGGCTCGGATGTCGATACGGCGCAAGCCTTAAACGCTTGCCTGTTGAGTGTCATGAGCGAGAAGCAGATCTACCGGATTGACCATTATCTGGGCAAGGAAACGGTCCAGAACATTTTGGTCAGCCGTTTTTCCAACGGACTTTTTGAGTCGTTCTGGAACAACCATTACATCGACCACGTGCAGATCACGGCCGCTGAAACGGTCGGGGTCGAGACCCGTGGCAGCTTTTACGAAAACACCGGCGCCTTGCGCGACATGTTGCCTAACCACCTGTTCCAACTGTTGGCCATGGTGGCGATGGAGCCCCCGGCGGCGTTTGGCGCGGATGCGGTGCGCGGCGAAAAGGCCAAAGTGATTGGCGCGATTCGGCCGTGGTCGATTGATGACGCGCGCAAAAACTCGGTGCGTGGTCAATACACGGCGGGCGAGTCGGGTGGTAAGCCTGTGCCCGGTTATCGTGAAGAAAACAACGTGGCCGAAGACAGTGCGACGGAGACCTTTGTCGCCCTCAAAGTGATGATCGACAACTGGCGTTGGGTGGGCGTGCCGTTTTACCTGCGCACTGGCAAACGCATGAGCGCGCGTGACACCGAAATTGCGATCTGCTTTAAACCCGCGCCTTACGCACAGTTTCGCGATACCGAAGTGGAACGCTTGAAGCCCAACTATCTGCGTATCCGCATCCAGCCCAATGAAGGCATGTGGTTTGACTTGCAGGCCAAGCGTCCTGGCCCGGGTCTGAACATGGCCAATATTGAGCTGGGTTTTGCCTACAAGGACTTCTTTGAGGTGCAGCCGTCTACTGGCTACGAGACCTTGATTTATGACTGCCTGACTGGCGATCAAACCTTGTTTCAGCGGGCCGATAACATCGAAAACGGCTGGCGCGGCGTGCAGCCTTTTCTCGATGCCTGGCGTGAGCAGGCGGACGTGCACTTCTACAAAGCCGGTGAAGACGGGCCGCAAGCCGCCAGGGATTTGTTGGCCCGCGATGGCCGCGTATGGCTGGACATCGAATGAGCACGCCGACGCAAGAGCCGATTCAGTTGGTGCTGTGCGACATGGACGGCACCTTGCTCAGGCCCGATCACAGCATTAGTCCGCGCACGTTGGCGGCGGTAAAAGCGCTGCAGGCTGCGGGCGTGTACTTCACGCTGGCCACTGGGCGACCGCCGCGAGGCATGCGTGAGCAGATCAAACAGCTGGGTATCGAGTTGCCAACGGCTGCCTTTAACGGCGGGGTGCTGGTTAACCCTGATGGCAGTTACCTGCAAACGCATCCCGTGCCCTATGAGGCAGTGAAAACGACGTTGAGTTTACTGGCTGACCACGACGTAGAAGTCTGGGTATTTGCCGATGATCAATGGTTGTTGCGCGACCCGGATGGGCCCATGGTGGCGCAGGAGCAGAATGCGCTGGGCTTTGCTCCGCGGGTGGTCACTGACTTTGGCGACTATTTGCAGCGGGTCGACAAAATTGTCGCGGCCAGCCGTAATGCTCCGTTGCTGGTCGAGCTTGAGCATCAGCTCCAAGATGTTTTTGGTGGCGAGGCGTTGGCCAGCCGCTCGCAGGCGTTTTATCTAGATGTGACAGCCTTGCATGCGAACAAGGGCGAGGCGCTTGCCACCTTGGCTGCGCGTTTAGGGGTGCCGCTGGAGCGCACCATGGCCTTGGGCGATGGCGGCAATGACCCGGCGATGTTCAAGCGTGCCGGGCTGTCGGTTGCCATGGGCCAGGCAGACGAGGCGATCCGCAAGCAGGCGATGTATGTCACCGCAAGCAACAAGGACGACGGCGTGGCGCAGGCACTTGAGCGTTTTGTCCTGAAGCCTTGATGGCTGATCGAAGACGTCACTTTGTCCGGTTTTTGGCGTAATCACGGTCTTTTCCGGGGGGCGCTGCTTGTTATAGTCGCTCGCTCATTGACCGGCGACAACGCCCCAAAAAGGATTCAGGTTATGCCCGAGTACCAGGCTTTCAAGGTTGAGTTAAACGACAGCATCGCCCACGTGACGATCAATCGACCTGAAAAGGTCAATGCGATGAATGCGGCATTCTGGACTGAGATTATTGAGATTTTTCAGTGGATCGATGAAACCGATGCCGTACGCGTAGTGGTGATCAGTGGCGCCGGCAAGCACTTTTCGGCCGGCATTGACTTGATGTTGCTGGCGTCGGTGGCCAATGAGCTGGGCAAGGATGTGGGGCGTAACGCTCGCCTGCTACGGCGTAAAATCCTGCAAATGCAGGCCTCGTTCAATGCTGTTGATCAATGTCGCAAGCCAGTTCTGGCCGCTGTCCAGGGTTATTGCCTGGGGGGCGCCATTGATTTGATCGCGGCCTGTGACATGCGCTATGCCGCAGAAGATGCACAGTTCTCGATCAAGGAAATCGACATGGGCATGGCCGCTGATGTCGGCACTTTGCAACGTTTGCCGCGCATTATTGGTGACGGCATGCTTCGGGAACTGGCGTATACGGGGCGCATGGTCGACGCTGAAGAAGCGCGCAGTATTGGCCTGGTCAACCGGGTCTACAGTGATCATGAGCGTTTGCTGGAAGGGGTCATGGCCATTGCGCAAGACATCGCCGGCAAATCGCCGATTGCGGTGGGCGGGACCAAGCAAATGATCAGTTACATGCGTGATCATCGTGTTGATGATGGCCTTGAATATGTTGCCACCTGGAACGCGACCATGTTGCAATCCACGGACTTGCGTTTGGCCATAGCAGCACATATGAGCAAACAAAAGCCTGAATTTCAGGATTGACGCGGTCGCCGCGTCGCACCTCAACTTGACCTGGGATGTTGTGATGACTTCGCGTTGGACTACGGCAGTACTGGACACCGATTTTGCTGGCGGCTTGGCCGTGGCGCGTGGCCCAGAGGGTTTTTTGCTCGACGACAATGGCCCATTGTTTCCACGTGAATGGCTCAAGCGTCAGGACCTGCCGGTTTTGGCTGAGCATGGCATTGGCCATCTGGACGGCGAGCCGGTCTACCTGCTGGAATTGAAGGGCACTGCCCAGGTTCAGGGCTGCCAGTGGCAGGGTTTGCGTGCGTTTATGCTGCAAGGCGACCCCACGTTGTACAAGGTGTTGGGGTACGCCGCGCAAATTGGCACGTGGGCCCGTGAGCACCGTTTTTGTGGCAGTTGCGGACAGGCCATGACGCAGGTGCCGAGGGAACGGGCGATGTATTGTGCGCCGTGTGACATGCGTAGCTATCCGCGTATTTCACCGAGCATGATCGTGCTGATTACCCGTGGCGATGAAGTCTTGCTGGCACGTTCGCCACGCTTTGTGCCAGGTGTTTACAGCACCTTGGCCGGTTTTGCCGAGCCGGGTGAGTCGGCCGAAGACTGCCTGATTCGCGAGGTGCACGAAGAAGTGCAGGTCCAGGTCAAGAATATTCAGTATGTGGGCAGTCAGTGCTGGCCGTTCCCGCACTCGATGATGCTGGGCTTTCATGCGGAGTATGCGGGCGGTGACATAGTGCCCCAGGCCGACGAAATTGAAGATGCGCAGTGGTTCAACATTCACCACTTGCCGCCATTGCCGGCGTCGCGCTCGATCGCGCGTTATCTCATCGACCTGTACGTGGCGCGGCGTTTAGGCCATGTCGAACCAGTGTTGCCAGGCTAGGCGCACTGTCAGCCCCAGGACCACGGTGATGAACACCGGGCGAATGAATTTGGCCCCGCCGCTGATTGCGCTGCGGGCGCCAAAGAAGGCGCCGATCATGACTGCAAAGCCCATGGTCAGACCGATGATCCAGTCCACGTGCCCGGAGAAGATGAAGATCGACAGCGCAGCGATGTTGCTGACGAAGTTCATGCTGCGGGCGACCCCGCTGGCCTTCACCAGGTCGATGGGGTAAAGCAGCATGCTGCTGACGGTCCAGAACGCACCGGTTCCCGGGCCCGCTACGCCATCATAGAAACCCAGGCCAATACCTTGTGGCAGTTGCCATTTCTTTTTGATCGGCGCGTCGTTGTCGATCGGGGTTTTAGGCGTGCCGCCAAACAGTAAGTACAGCCCGCAGCCGAAGACGATCACCGGCAACATTTTGTTGAGCCATTCAGCCGGCATGTAATGGGCGGCGATAGCGCCGATCAGGGCACCTGTCAGGGTGCCGAAAATAGCCAGCTTCCACTCGCGTGGATGGAACAGTTTGCGCCGATAAAAGGTGAAGCTGGCTGTGGCTGCACCGAATGTAGAGCTAAGTTTGTTGGTCCCCAGTACCAGGTGCGGCGGTAGGCCGGCGGTCAGCAGGGCAGGGGTGGTCAGCAAGCCGCCACCGCCCGCAATCGCGTCGATAAAACCGGCGACAAATGCAACGGCGGCCAAAATGGCGAGGGTGGTCAAATCTACGCTGAGGCTGAGATCAAAAGGCATGAGGTCGACTTAATTCGGCGGGACGTATGCGCGATGCGCTGAAGGAAGCAGCCATCTTACCCATAACCGCGGGAAGCGGCGACAGGCCTTTTATCACGGGCTAAGGTTGCTCAGGCAACGGCTGATCAGTACGTCTGCGCTATACGTTCGGCTCAGCAGCAGCCGTCATAAGGCTGCTGCTGTTTAACTAGATGGACTGCTGCAAATAGGGAGAGGAGGGCGGTGAGTCAGAGCGGCGAGTGTTCACGGATAAAGCGCCAAGCTTGATCAGGCGTGTACGTGTGACATTGCGGCTCAAGCCCAGCAGTTTGGCGGTATGCACCTGGTTGTGATGGCAAAACTCGTAGGCAGCGCGAAGCAGGCTGTCTTCAACCGTTTCATGCAACGCGCCGGGCTCTTCTTCGAACAGCCTGCGAAACGCGCGTTGCAGCAGGTCTTGGGTGCTGTCTTGCGAATGCGCGTATGACGGCCCGGGTGTTTCCTGGCGCCTTACGCGTGAAGGTGACAGTCGCAGGTCTTGCACGGAGATGGTCTGGTTGCGGCACAGCAACAAGCTGTGATGCATGACGTTTTCCAGTTCGCGGATGTTGCCCTGCCATGGGTGTTGGGTGAGGGCTTCTTCGGCGCATGGGCTGAGCGTCGACGGGCCGTGTTGCAGACGTTGCCGATAGGTATGCAGGAAGTGTCTGGCCAGCGGGAGGATATCCCCTGGTCGCTCGCGCAATGGGCGCAGCACCAGGCTCACGACATTCAGACGGTAGTAGAGGTCTTCGCGAAAATGCCCCGCTTCGATGGCCTGCTCCAGGTTGACGTTGGTGGCCGCCAGGACGCGGACATTAATCGGTGTGCTTTTGCGCGAGCCGAGCCTGACGACTTCCTGCTCTTGCAATACGCGCAGCAGTTTCACTTGAATGGGCAGCGGCAAGTCGCCGATTTCATCCAGAAACAAGGTACCGCCGTCAGCCTCTTCAAACCAGCCCGCTTTGGCCGCTAATGCACCGGTGAAGGCGCCTTTTTCGTGACCGAACAATTCGGCTTCGACCAGCGACTCGGCAAATGCGCCGCAGTTGACGGCGACAAAAGGCTGCTGATGACGGTGGCTGAGTTGATGAATGTGTCGGGCTACCAGCTCTTTGCCAGTGCCTGTTTCGCCAATGATCAAGACGCTGGCGTCGCTGGGAGCTATTTGTTGCAGATGAGCCAGTAACGCCTTGGACACGGGATCTTCAAACACTTGGGCCGTGGCCCTTATGGAGGTCGCGAGTGCCGGAGTCGACGGTAATGTTAAAAGCTGCAATGGACAGCTCCTTTTATCGGGGGCTCTGCCCACAAAAGGAAAGCCGAAGGCGACTTTATAAGGGGATTTTGATATTCCGTAAACTAACGTAATTCCATATTTATATATCCTTATGGCATATCGGACTTGCATAACACCCTACTTTTAGCGCTTTATAAGGCTATGTATTAGCGTTTGGCTGAGTTTAGGAAGGCTCCTACAGGTTTTCTCGGCGCTGCCTCTTTGTTTGAGCTGTTCAATCGGTTATTTCTAAATGCCGCGCTTTTCACGCGGTTTCACTTTTCTGCTATCAAGCACTGCCTGATTCCGGAATGCGCTCAGTGGGTTTGCACAATGAACAAACGACCTCTTTATTTCGATTACGCCGCCACCACGCCTGTGGACGATCGTGTCATTCAGGTGATGGTCGAGTGCCTGGGTTTTGAAGGCAATTTTGGAAATCCGGCGTCTGGCTCACATGCTTTCGGCCAGTCTGCCCGGCAGGCGGTAGAGCTCGCCCGTGAGCAGGTCGCGCAGTTGGTCAACGCACAACCAGAGCACATCATCTGGACGTCGGGCGCTACCGAGTCCAATAACCTGGCCTTGAAGGGCGTTGCCCAGGCCAGCCGCGAATCGCGCGGGCACATTATTACCAGCCAGATCGAGCACAAGGCAGTACTGGATACCGCGCACTTTTTAGAGACATCAGGTTTCGATGTGACGTACCTGGCCCCAGACAGCGACGGGCTGGTCAGTGCTGAAAAAGTCCGTGCTGCGCTGCGTTCGGACACGCTGCTGGTGTCGCTGATGTTGGTCAACAATGAGCTGGGAACGGTGAATGACGTTCCTGCTATCGGGCGACTGGTTCGCGAGCACGGTGCGTTGTTTCATGTTGATGCGGCACAAGGTGCCGGCAAGGTGGCCATCGACCTGCAAGAGTGGGCGGTGGACTTGATGTCGTTCTCGGGGCACAAGCTCTACGGTCCCAAAGGGATTGGTGCTCTGTATGTCGGGACACGTGCGCAAGATCGTTTGCAGGCCCAGATCCATGGTGGTGGCCATGAGTCCGGACTGCGTTCCGGCACCTTGGCAACCCATCAGATCGCCGGCATGGGCGCAGCTTTTGCCATTGCCCGTGAATCGTTTACCCAGGAGCTTGCGCATATTCAGGGCCTTCGCCAGCGTTTGCTTGAGCAATTGGCTGATGTGCCGGGTGTGCAATCTAATGGTTGTCCGACCCAACGAATCCCTCATACCTTGAGCCTGACGTTTGGTGAAGGGCACTTTAATAGTTCGGCACTCAGCGCAGTGCTGGCCTACTCGGCAACTTCGGCGTGCAATTCGGCCAGCAAAGCCCCGTCGCACGTGCTGCTTGCTGTGGGCCATGATGCAGCTAAGGCGGCGAGAACCATTCGTTTGAGTCTTGGGCGTTTTACCCGCGAGCAGGACATTGATGTCGCGGTAAACGCCATCAAGGTTGCCATTGCAGCGCCTGCACCTTTTTGGGCGGTTGCCCAGTCTTGATGACTGCTCCATTATCCGCGACGAAGAAAAACAACCGTGGCCAGCAGGAGAGAGGATGAGTATTCAGTCGTTGAATCAGGAATCTGTGGTGCAGCGTTTGGCGCGGACTCGCGCTTTGATGGAACAGAACGGCATTTATGCGCTGTTGGTTCCCTCGGCCGACCCACACCTCTCCGAGTATTTGCCTGCCTACTGGCAGGGCCGTCAATGGCTGTCAGGCTTTCACGGTTCAGTCGGTACGTTGATCGTGACGCCGACCTTTGCCGGATTGTGGGCTGACAGCCGTTACTGGGAGCAAGCTGGCAAAGAGCTTGCCGGTAGCACTATCGAACTGGTCAAGTTGCAACCTGGTCAGCCAAGCCCTCTGGACTGGTTGGCAGAACAAGCTCCGCAAGGGTCGACAGTATCGGTTGATGGTGCTGTTCTGGCGTTGGCATCCGCGCGCACTTTGGAGAGCAAGCTCAAAGAGCGTGGCGCTGTTCTGCGTATCGACATCGATGTATTGAGCCTGGTGTGGGCTGATCGTCCCGCGCTGCCTAAACAGCCGGTGTATGAACATTTACCACCTCAAGCCACCGTGAGCCGAGTAGACAAGTTGGCGAAGCTGCGCGAAACGCTTAAGCAGCGTAACGCCGATGCGCATTTTATCGCCACGCTGGATGATATTGCCTGGCTGTTTAACTTGCGTGGGTCTGATGTTTCTTTTAACCCGGTCTTTGTCTCGTTTGCATTGATTGAGCTGGACCGGGCGACGTTGTTTGTTGATCTGGAAAAGGTGGGGGTTGAACTGCGTGACACCCTTCAACGCGATGGCGTCAATTTGCGTGATTACACCGAGATCAATTCGGCTCTGGCTGCACTGCCTGCCACGACCCGACTGCTGATAGATCCGGCACGCGTCACTTGCGGTTTGCTCAACAACGTAAGCCGTGAGGTGACGTTCGTTGAGGGGTTGAATCCAACCACGTTCGCCAAGTCGCAAAAGAGCCTTGATGATGCAGTTCACATCCGTCAGGCCATGGAGCAGGATGGCGCCGCGCTTTGCGAGTTTTTTGCCTGGCTCGAAGCTGCCTTGGGTCGTGAGCGCATCACGGAGCTGACCATTGATGAGCAGTTGAGCGCTGCGCGTGCACGTCGCCCGGGCTTTGTATCGCTGAGCTTCAATACCATTGCGGCTTTTAACGCCAATGGCGCAATGCCGCATTACCACGCGACCGAGCAAGAGCACGCCGTCATTGAGGGGGATGGCTTATTGCTTATTGACTCGGGTGGTCAGTATCTGGGGGGTACCACCGATATCACTCGTATGGTGCCTGTCGGTACTCCTACCCGCGAGCAAAAGCATGACTGCACTCGTGTGCTTAAAGGTGTGATTGCCTTGTCGCGTGCCCAGTTTCCAAAGGGGATTCTGTCACCTTTGCTCGACGCCATCGCCCGGGCACCGATCTGGGCTGATAACGTTGATTACGGACACGGTACAGGGCATGGCGTCGGTTACTTCTTGAACGTGCATGAGGGGCCGCAGGTGATTGCCTATCAGGCAGTCGTAGCACCGCACACAGCGATGCAGCCCGGAATGATTACGTCAATTGAGCCGGGTACATACCGCCCGGGGCGTTGGGGCGTGCGAATTGAGAACCTGGTGTTGAATCGCGAGGCTGGCGCCTCGGAGTTTGGTGAGTTTCTCAAGTTTGAAACCCTGACGCTTTGCCCGATAGATACGCGTTGCCTTGAGGCTTCACTGCTGACGCGTGAAGAGCTTGACTGGCTAAATGGTTATCACAAGCAGGTTTGTGAGCGATTGAGCCCATTGCTTGAGGGTGATGCGTTAGCGTGGTTGCAGGCTCGAACAGCAGCACTTTCTTAAAGCGCGAGGGCGCTCTGTCACGTAATCGACTGAGTGGGTTACGTGACAGAGACTTGGGCTGTTATCTGCAAAGGACGATCATGCTGCGACTGGTATAGCCGGCGGGATTCAATCCGAAAGGGTAATCCCCAGGTTCTTCAGTACCATCGCCTGACTTGGCAACAACGCGGTATCCCTTGTCTCCGCACGCCTTTACGGCCTCCGCGTAGCATTTATCCCAAGATGACGATAAACCAGAGCAGTTGATGTGCAAGCCACGCTTGCCACGTTTGACGGCGGTTTCGGAGGTCGCAGCGCAGCCGGAGATCATAAGCACGGCCAAAACTACCAAAAATCGTTTCATTCCTGTCCTTAAAGCTTTTACGTCAGATTTACGTGGTGCGGTGAGCGGTTGATCATTCAGTTGCTCCTTTGGATGTCCTTATCCGAAATCGCCCCAAGTGACACATTCGGCCTATAAACATCCTCTAAATGAGAGTCAATTACCAGAACTGTGTCAAATAGGTGACTAATTGTCTGTGCTGACAGGTGCTGAGTGACCACGCATTGTGAGGGTCGCACCGACGGAGGCCATGATAATGCACAGAATAGCTATCCATTGTGTGACAGACAGAACCTCATGCAGAAACAGTAGCCCCGACAGCGCTCCAAAGGCAGGCTCAATACTCATCAGGGTTCCAAACGTACGGGTAGGCATGCGCGTAAGAGCGATCATCTCTAACGTGTAGGGCAGGGCAGTGGACAATAACGCGACAGCAAGGGCGATCGGGATCAGGGCTGGGGTCAATAGCGCGCTGCCTGCATGAACAATGCCCACGGGGGCAATAAACAGTGCCGCAATAATGACGCCCAAGGCTGCTGTCTGGACGCCGTTGTCTGCGCCTGCTTTCTGCCCGAAGAGGATATACAGCGCCCAACACACGCCAGCTCCGAGTGCATAGGCTGCGCCGACGAGGTCAATGCCTTGTGCGCCTTCTCCTAGAGGGATAAGCAGTAAAAGCCCGGTAATTGCCAGGCCTATCCACACAAAGTCGATGGCCTTGCGTGAAGAGAAGATAGCGACTGCCAGCGGGCCTGTGAATTCGAGTGCAACAGCAATCCCCAGCGGGACAGTACGCAGCGACATATAGAAAAGCAGGTTCATGCCGCCCAGCGCTATACCGTAAACAATGACGGTCTTGAGCGATTTGGCGGTGAGCTTGGCTCTCCAGGGGCGCAGTATCAGTAGCATGATGATGCTGGCAAATATCAAGCGCAGGGTTGTCGTGCCTTGGGCGCCCACAACGGGGAACATGCTTTTTGCGAGCGACGCACCTGATTGGATTGAGGCCATGGCGATAAGGAGTAGACCAACAGGTAATAGCGTCGATACGAGGCTACGAGAGGACTGTGTCATTGCGGGGTATGCCTGGGCGATAAGTGTGTAGAGGTCAAGCATCATGCTCAAGTGGCGCGCAGTGTGCAATATAGTGCGCAATATGCTTTTGAATTTGTCTTATATATAGAGGGCGTTAATTAACCCTTGACTCAGAATTTTTGCAGCCTATAATTCGCACCACTTCCGGCGCAGTCGAAACGGAAAACTCCTTGGATATCAATGAGTTGGATGATTTTGACGGTACCAGCTTCAATTCATCGAAGCAGGAAATGAGGTGTTGACAGCAGCGTGTAACGCTGTAGAATTCGCCTCCCGCTAAC
>NZ_WIVZ01000149.1:0-303 GCF_009600325.1 Pseudomonas sp. FSL R10-2189 | reverse complement strand
GCCGGGCGCGGGATCGAACTCTTTAGCGCTCAGCAGATCTCAGATATACACGAGAGCTCTGAAGGCTGGCCCGGGATTATCAACCAGGTTGCCCGTGATGCAATGATCGAAGCCATGATTGCCAGCCGCTCAGCGGTCAAGCGTCCAAGTATGGGGTTCAAGATGCCGAAGAAACACGTATTGGCCATTGGTGCAGTAGTGGTAGTGGCTGTCGCTGCTGCCGTTTTGATTCCGGGCCGTGGCAAGGCGCCTGTTGCGCCGGATGCCGAACAGACACAGCTGGGGCAGGCCACACCCAATGGC
>NZ_WIVZ01000148.1:0-308 GCF_009600325.1 Pseudomonas sp. FSL R10-2189 | reverse complement strand
GTTACAGCAGCGCGCCTAATGCTGGCTGAATCGATGAAAATCGAGACAGATATGCTCCTTAATAATGCGGTGCGAGAGTTAAATCTAATGCGCAGAACTATAGCTAGCGGACAAGTAAAATCCGCAAATTATAGTGTTGATACGCCAGTTAGCCGCTTGCATGTAATCGCTTATAGCCCGTCAAAATGCTATGTTGCAACCGTATGCTTTGGGGAGCATGCATTAGAAACTGTCACGTTACGGGAATGGCGTGACCAGGTTCTAGCCAACCACCAGATGGGGCGTAAATTCATCGTTTGGTACTATGA
>NZ_WIVZ01000147.1:0-308 GCF_009600325.1 Pseudomonas sp. FSL R10-2189 | reverse complement strand
CGCTGGCGATGTCGGTTTGCATCTGCACAAACAGATGCCCGCCGAACAGGAACAGCAGGGCAAATGCGACACTGGCCAGCAGCGACCAGCCGCAAGCCACCACCATTGAACGGCGCAACGCTTCCCGGTCACGGGCGCCGATTGCATGCCCGCATAAGGCTTCGACTGCGTGGGCCAGACCGTCCAGCGCATGGGCGGCCAACAGAAGGCCGTTGAGCAGCAGCGCATTCGCAGCCACGGTCGCGTCGCCCAGCCGTGCACCTTGCAGGGTGATGGCGAAAAACACCGATTGCAGCAGCAGGCTGCGA
>NZ_WIVZ01000146.1:0-312 GCF_009600325.1 Pseudomonas sp. FSL R10-2189 | reverse complement strand
ACCTTCGCCTACGACCCGGCAGGCAAACTGCTGAGCGAAACCGGCTTCGACCGGCAAACCATTCACTACCAGTACGAAAACGGCAGCCAACAGCCGACCCACCGATCCGACGGCGACCGGGTTTGCCGATACGACTACGACCCGCTCGGCCGCCTGAGCGCCCGCCACGCCGCCTACCAGGGTGGCAAGCAATGGCAGACCGAAACCTTTGCCTACGATGGCAACGGCAACCTGCTGCTGGCCACCAACCCGACCTGCAAACTGCAGTGGTTTTACGATGCGGCGGGCAACAACACCCGCGAACATCAGCAC
>NZ_WIVZ01000145.1:0-314 GCF_009600325.1 Pseudomonas sp. FSL R10-2189 | reverse complement strand
GCGAATTCTACAGCGTTACACGCTGCTGTCAACACCTCATTTCCTGCTTCGATGAATTGAAGCTGGCACCGTCAAAATCATCCAACTCGTTGATATTCAAGGAGTTTTCCGTTTCGACTGCGCCGGAAGTGGTGCGAATTATAGGCCGCTATAACAGCGAGTCAAGAGCTAATTGAGCGACTCTATCAATTAACTTCTATATCTCCAAAAACACACCTATATAGAGGGGGCTAACGCCTAATGCCAGTCAGTTAAGACTGACGCATTGACCTTTAGCCCACAGGCCGCAAAATCCGATGCTTGGAAACGAGCAT
>NZ_WIVZ01000144.1:0-324 GCF_009600325.1 Pseudomonas sp. FSL R10-2189 | reverse complement strand
GCAACGCTAAGCGCAGGCAAATCATGCAGCCGCTTCCAGCGGCTGCATGCCAACCAGGTCAGCGATATCCATCCCCCCCCCCCAATTCCAGTAGAATGCCGCTGACTTTCACAACAGCGGGCTTACACGAATGTCCACGATAGCAGGCAACATTGCCCGGGTTGAGGCGCGCATCCGTGCAGCCGCACTGGCTGTGCAACGTGATGTAACAAGCATTCATCTACTCGCTGTCAGCAAGACCAAACCTGCTGGCGCGCTGCGTGAAGCCCATGCCGCGGGCATTCGCGACTTTGGCGAAAACTACCTGCAGGAAGCCCGCGCCAA
>NZ_WIVZ01000143.1:0-325 GCF_009600325.1 Pseudomonas sp. FSL R10-2189 | reverse complement strand
GCATGATCATGCCAAAATGTACCGGGTCGACACCGATACCGATAATCACCGGCAGCAGGATCGGGGTGAGGATCAGTATCAGCGGCGCCATGTCCATCACCGTGCCCAGCAACAACAACATGACGTTGATGCACATCAGGATCACGTAGCGGTTATCCGACAGGGTCAGGAACGCGGTGGTGATCTTCATCGGGATTTCCATCAGCGTCAGGATGTAACCGAAGCTGGCAGCAAAGCCGATCAGGATCATCACGATGGAAATGGTACGCACCGCCCGATGCATCAGCTTGGGCAGATCACGCCACTTGTAGTCGCGGTAAATGAA
>NZ_WIVZ01000142.1:0-325 GCF_009600325.1 Pseudomonas sp. FSL R10-2189 | reverse complement strand
ACCATGGCCAGGCCCAAAAAGCTCATCACTGCCTCTTTCTCGTGGGGTAGCCACAGGCCATCCATGGTCTTCACAGGCGCACGCTGAACCAGACTTTGGCCGCGCATCAGCGCCAGAATTCGCTGGTACACGGAGGTTGCCAGGTACTCGGCGTGCTCATCCGTATCGGCAGCGACCAAGGGCACCCCGAGCATCACGTAGGGTTTGTCGAGAACGGCTGAAGGCTTGAAGTGATTGCGGTACACACGAATCGCTTCATGCATTAAACGCGGTGCGAAATGTGACGCGAAGGCGTACGGCAAACCGCGCTCACCGGCCAATTGTG
>NZ_WIVZ01000141.1:0-330 GCF_009600325.1 Pseudomonas sp. FSL R10-2189 | reverse complement strand
TCGGGCTCATAACCCGAAGGTCGTCGGTTCAAATCCGGCTCCCGCAACCAAACATCGAAAAAGGCTACTCGAAAGAGCGGCCTTTTTTGTGCGCGTTGGTTTTATGCACCAAAACCCGCAGGAGCGAGCTTGCCTCACGATCTTTTGATCGTTTAAAAGATCGCGAGGCAAGCTCGCTCCTACAGCCAAGTACTTATTTGGCCCATTTATGCATTAAAGGTTGACTCACTCGCTCATCACTGTAGAGTGCGCACCACAGACGCGGGATGGAGCAGTCTGGTAGCTCGTCGGGCTCATAACCCGAAGGTCGTCGGTTCAAATCCGGCTCCC
>NZ_WIVZ01000140.1:0-333 GCF_009600325.1 Pseudomonas sp. FSL R10-2189 | reverse complement strand
GCTGCTCTTGACGGATCGTCAAATCACACAATACCATGAGTCACGAGAAGCAACTCACCGGTGCAATATGACTACCAAAAAACGCAAGCCACAAAATCGGATGGCTTTGACTATTTCCGATGAACTCAAGGCTGCGCTCAATGAGCTTAACGATGCGACTGGTGTGGCTGCAGCCAGCTTTGTAACCGAGATTATGGAGGGCAACATCCCCATGATTTTGGGAATTGCTCAGGCTGCACGCTTGGCAAAAGCAGAGCCGGGCCGTGCCTTGGAAATCATGCAGCGTTCGATGCTTGAAGCTGTGCATGGTGCCAATGTGGCGCAGATGGGCCT
>NZ_WIVZ01000013.1:0-126083 GCF_009600325.1 Pseudomonas sp. FSL R10-2189 | reverse complement strand
GCAGTATCTACACACTGCGCTACCTGCGCGACCCGCAACTGGAGCGTAATGTTCACCGCTCGCAGAACCGCATTGAGTCCTATCACCAGCTACGCTCGACCATCGCCCAAGTCGGTGGGAAGAAGGAATTGACCGGCCGCACCGACATCGAAATCGAGATCAGCAACCAGTGCGCCAGGCTGATCGGCAACGCGATCATCTTCTACAACTCGGCGATCCTGTCCCTGCTGCTGACGAAGTACGAGGCAGCTGGCAATGCCAAGGCGCTGGCGTTGATCACGCAGATGTCGCCAGCGGCCTGGCGGCACATCCTGCTGAACGGGCATTACACCTTCCAGACTGACGGCAAGTTCATCGACCTGGATGCGCTCGTGGCGGGACTGGAGCTGGGCTGACGGAAATTTCTGGGATTCCGGCGTACAACCCCGTATTGAACGCATCAATGATCAGCAGGCTGAAGACGATCGAGATCAGCTGCAGCAGCGAGACCACGATAATCACGGCAATGATTGCGGACAGCGCGAGCGCGATCACCTGTTCGAAGCGCTCGTAGAACGTCATCACTGCCCATTGGGCGCGAAATGTTTTGATCGGGTCTGCTTGCTTTTCCTTCATCGCCACTCCTCTCAATTCTGAAATACTTGTGCACCCACAACTTGGTTGCGCCCTTGTCTTTTTGCCTGGTAGAGCGCGCTGTCCGCCTGCTGCATCACCTGCTCGGAAGAGTTTAAGCGGACGTCGAGGGGAGCCACCCCCATGCTGGCGCTATAGCTGATCGACACCTCTCCACACACCAGCGCTGTCGCCGCAACGTCCTGACGAAATCGCTCCGCCCATACTTGGGCGTCTTCTATCGATGCCGCTTCCAACAACACAGCGAATTCCTCCCCCCCAATCCGTGCAGCCATGTCGGTTGCGCGAACATGTTCCCTCAACCGTGAAGCAAAGTGCTTGAGCACCTCATCGCCGCATCCGTGCCCATAGGTATCATTGATGCGCTTGAAGTGATCGATATCGCAGAGCACAAGTGCTGCTTGTATCTCCGGGCTGCGTTTGAGGCGCGCCCATTCCAGCTGTAATCGTTCGTTAAAAGCCCGCCGGTTCGACAAGCCGGTCAAGGGGTCGGTGATCGCCATGCGCAGCAACCGCTGCTCCATTTCCTTGCGAGAAGAGATGTCGAGCAGAGAGCCCACCATCAATTGCCTGCCCGTGTCACCCAGCCAACGACCGCGATCCAGCACCCAAATCCAAACGCCGGATCGATGACGAACGCGGTACTCGCACTCCAATCGCTCCGACGGATTTTCTTGGTAAGCGCGCACCTTTGCCAGAACGACCGGTAAATCCTCCGGATGAATACGCGCTTGCCATGCGGCATGGGTGGCGCCAATCTCCTCGTCGGAGGTCAAGCCGAACATCGCCAGACTGCGGGCAGAAAGCCTGAAGCTGTCGGTGGCAAGATCCCACTCCCAGAATCCCAACTCTGCGCCTTCCAGGGCGATGGCGATCCGTTCGTTGTCGTCGATTTTCGCTTGTTGGCGATGCTTCAGCTCGTCACGCCTGTGGCGATTGGTACGAGCAAAACGCCATAACGCAACCGCCATGCCAACATTGGCAAGTAGCGACACCATCAGCCAGATGGTCGGCCCGTTCATGGTCTATCCCCGCCTGACTGACTGAGTGCCTGCCGTAATTCCTCGATCCGGTGGTCGACTTGGTCGGCGTTGATGCCCAACATCAACAGTACCTGCTCGGCCAGTCCCAGTCCCGCAGCCAGGTACAACGGGTACAGTCTGACATTGGGCAGATTACGCAAAAGCTGGGCATCCGTTACGCGCTCAGTGGCCACCACCACGGACAAGCTCAGGCGGCGGTCGAGAACCGCCTGAGCGATACGCAGGGCCGTCTGCGGACGGGCAAACGTCAGCACCACCAGGCGGGCATGGGCCAATCCGGCGGCGGCCAGGGTGTCGAGCCGACTGGCATCGCCATACGACACCGGCGCCCCCATCGCACGCCCCGCTTCGACCCGTTGGCGGTCCGATTCCAGCAGCAAATGCGGTATGCCTGCCAGGCGCAGCGTTCGGCTCAGCAGCAGCCCGACGTCATCCGCCCCACAGATGATCACATGGTCGCGCAACGACCGCGCCCGCTCGGCGACTTCGCCTTCTTCGGCCTGCGGTGGCTGACCGAGTGCGCCCGAGCGGCTGAAAGCCCGCGCCCATCGGTCATGGTGTCGGATCAGGAGCGGTGCCAACCCCATGCTCAACACCAGCGCCACCAGCATCGGTTGCACCATGGTGGCGGCGATCAGGTGCTGCTGCATGACCATGCCCAGGAGCAGCAGCGCAAACTCGCCGCCATGACCCAGCACGATGCCTGCGCGCCAGGCGTCGAGCGCCGACAGGCGGGTTGCGCGCAGCGCCAGAAAGTTCAGCCCCATCTTGAGAGGCACCAAGGCCAACAGCCAACCCAGTACCGCCAGCGGTGCGGCCACGATCTGCGCGGTGTCCAGCTGCAGGCCAATGGTCACGAAGAACAGGCCCGACAGCACATCACGAAAGGGCTTGAGGTGGCTTTCCATGTGGTGCCGGAAGTCGCTCTCGCCCAGGACCATGCCGGCGAGAAAGGCCCCCAGGGCGGCGGATACGCCGACGGCGTGTGCAGCAGCGGCTGCCGCCACGACCACGCACAAGGAGACCAGCACGAAGGATTCTTCGTGGCCCTGCCGCGCCACCCAGCCCAGCAGGCCATGCAACAGACGACGCGAGGCAACCGCCGCTGCCGCGAACAACACCAGCACGCCCAACACTTCGAGCAGCACGCTCTCGATCTTCGGCGAGTCGCCGCGCGCCCAGATCGCCAGCAGGGCCAGCAGGGGCACGCTGGCCAGGTCCTGAAAGACCAGCACGGCGATGGCACTGCGGCCGTGGCGGGTGGTGAGCTCGCCTTGGTCGGCCAGCTGTCGGCTGACCAGCGCCGTGGACGACATGGCCGCTGCGGCGCCGAGCAGTGCAGCGCTCTGAGCTGGCTGACCCAACCCGATCAGCACCAGGGTCAGTGGCGCGGCCACGACGACCATCTGCAAGCTGCCGGACGCCAGTACGGTCTTGCGAGTGAGCCAGAAGTGCCCCAGCGAGAATTCCAGTCCGACCATGAACAGCAGCAGGGCCACACCCAGTTCGGATATGAAAGTCAACGCCTCTCCCGGCGCGATCACACCGCTGACCGAGGGGCCCAGCAAGGCGCCGACGGCGAGGTAACCCAGCAAGGCGGGTACTCTGAACGCCGCCGTCGCCACCACCGCGAGGCTGCACGCCGCCAGCAGGATCAGGGTAGTGCCGAGCAAATCCTGCATCGGTCAGCGTCCCACCTGTGCAGAGGCCCAGCGCACGATGTCCTGCGAGCCCATGGCGCCTGCCTGGCGGGCGATCTCACGTCCGCCCTGGAACAGGGCGAGCGTCGGAATGCTGCGGATACCGAACTGCGCGGCCAGGTGGGGCTCAGCCTCGGTGTTCACCTTTGCCAGCCTGATCCCGGGTTCGAGCTGGCGCGCGGCTTGTTGAAACTGCGGCGCCATCATCTTGCACGGCCCGCACCAGGGCGCCCAGAAATCGACCAGCAGCGGCAGATCGCTGCGCTCCACGTGGCGCGAGAACGTCGCCGTCGTCAACTCGATGGGCTCGCCGGTGAACAAGGGCTGCTGGCAGCGGCCGCAGTTGGGACGATCCGCGAGCTTGGCGGCCGGCACGCTGTTGATGGACTGGCAATGTGGGCAGACGATGTGGAGTTCATTTTTCATGGTTCGCTTCCTTGGACTGCGGTGAGGTTGCCTCGCTTCGGATCACCGACATCGCCGACCAATTTACGCCTTTGATCCAATCGTTCCCGTCTTCGCTCACGCCGGCATCTTCCACGTGAGCCGCAATGAAGGCTTCGGCTTGAATGAGCCCCGCTCTGACAGCATCTATCTTATTAGGCATCCGCAGGATTTCAGCAGCGCAGCCTGCATCCAGCCCATCCACCCGGATAAGCAGAAAAATGCGGCGCCACAAGTGCGGCATACCCTTCATCAGGTCGAATGCAAATGCGAATTCGCTCGATCTGTCACCAATTTCCTCCTGTTCGGCGATTGCTGCTGGGTCGGGAAGCCGACTATCAGCCATGACGTCGGCCAGGCTGAGTGCGTCATCAGGCTGATAAAACTCGTAGAACTCTTCCTCTACCATGGCCTCCGCCATGTCCTGCGCATCCGCTTCGACCGGCGCATCCAGCGAAACGGCCTCGCCATATTGCCGGCTGTTTGCCACTTCGCGATCAATGACGGCAAAAAGATGCTTCAAAAGATCGAGGTAAGCGGCATTTTCTTCTGGAACGGATGTCCATACCGATTCAGCCAGAGCAATCGCTTCGTCCACCACGTCGTGCAGCGTCGGATAATCGCGAGGCAAATCACCGGCGGCATGCAGATAAGCCAACTCGCGTTGCGCAACGGCCTCAACCTTCGGCAGCAGCGTCTCGATTATCCCGCGTGCTTGCTGGACGACAGAGGCAGGTTGAGTGTCGATCCGCGCCTTGAGCTCGCGCAAGCGTTCACGACGCGCCTTACGCTTGATTTGATCCTGAGCGCTCAGCCGATCAAAGTGCTTCTTGGCCTGCCGGAACAACGCCTGCGCTAGCATGTGCGCGAGAGGCGTCAGATCGTTATGCGATGCAGTGACGCTGACGATTTTTTTGCCCGGCAAGTGCATGTGGCCACTGGCCGTTAAGCGAGATCCTTTTTTCGCGCGTTCGAGGACGATTTGAAGACGTACCGAATCTTCGGAGCGCTTTTCGATCAGCGGCTTGAGAGCGGGTTCAACCGCTTTTTCTACAGACATTCGCCAAGGTTCATGAAATTCTTTTTCGACGAGTCGATAGCTATATTGTATACGCATGCTCAAGCCCTTTAGGGTTGTCCGCCCAGGTGAGTGGACCCGGGTGATTGGATATGTTGATTTTCAAAGATGATCTTACGGTTTGGTTTTTCACGCCCTTACCGCTGACGCGCTTTGCGCAAACGCCAACTAAGAAGCAAAAGAGTCATACCGAAGATCGCAGCATGGAAACCCAATACCCAGCCCGCGGCCAGAAATGATTCGATCGGGCGGGTAAAAAACATCCATAGGATGATCGCACCGAGGAGCACGGAAAGCAGCCCGCTGAGGGCAAGCCAGATCTCGCCCTTGATTTCCCGGCGCAGACGAACGGCGGCGGATATCTCCAGCATACCGGTGAAAATTGCCCAGAATGCCACGCTTACCCACAAGAAATAGGCCAACGCCAAAGTGGCAGCCAGAGGGGCAACTACCACAACGACACCGGTGAGTATGCCGACGATGCCGCTGAACAACAGCCAGCCCCAGCGCTGCTTTTGCCGCATTTGCCGCACCGCTGCAACCAGGTTGAACGCACCATTGACCAAAGAAAATGCGCCGAACACTATCGTCATGGCGAACAAAGCCGAGTGTGGCATCCAGAATGCGAGGACTGCAAAAATCAACGCGAATATGCCGCGCAGCGCAAACAACCACCAATTTTGGGTCAGTGAACACACGGCATCGGCAGGGTTATCCGCATTCGAATCGGCGATGGTATTTGCATTCATGCGATATCTCCTTGATGGATCATGAGATCAGGAAAATCAAGCCTTCATGGCGAAGAGAGGGGCTATTCGCCCCTCTCTTGCGGTTTTAGAACAGCTTTGACAGTCTCGCCTTGATTTCATCGAGCCAGCCTTTTCCGCTCCCGCCTCCGGCCGTCTTTTCCTTGACTTTCTTGAGTTCAGAGTACAGGGGCTCAAAGTCCTTCTTTTTACCATAGCCCAGCAGTTCTGCCATTTCCAACTGCTGCCGGGCTTCGTTTAACAAGTCCTGCAGGCGTTCACCGGACGCCTCGCTGCGCTGGCCATCTTCTGTCAAGGTCTCGGCGCGCTTGACGAGCAGTTTGGCGCGCAGGATGGGCAGCGGGATGACGCTGAGTGTCTCGACGAGCGTGCCGAGCGCCAACTGCAGCGCGGCCTTGGCCTCTTCGATCTTGCCCTGATCGATCAGCGGCACGACGGATTTCACGGCTGCCGGGTAAGTCGCCAGAGGGATGTTGGTGACCGCAATCACGATTTCGCTGGCCAGCAATGCCAACACGCGACGAGCGCGTTGCACCTCGCCATGTTTGAGGGCATCCAGCGCCTCGTCAGTCATCGCCTCAACGGTTTCCGTGTTGGCGAACAAGTCGTGCACGATGGTGCGCACATCAACGGGGGCCAGGGCGAGCGTGGGTTCGCGTGCAACGATCAGCTCCAGCTTTCCCGTCACTTCGGCCAGCGTTGCCAGTGCTCGCGCGGATTCTTTTTCGTCCAGGGCCGCCAGCGCTGATTTGGTCAGCGCCAAGGCCGAGACGGCCTCATCGAGGACTTGTTTACGTTTGTCTGCCGCTTGCGAGTCCGTTTCCTTCTGAACCTCAGGCTGTACCTCCGTGACGACTTCAGGCTTGGGCTCTGGTCTGGCAGGAAGGCTGCTTACCGCGGCCTGTTCGTTCGTGCCTTCGTTGATCGCGTTGGGATTCGATGTTTGCTCATTCATGGTGATATGCCTCGTATGAGATAGTGAAAATAGGGGAATCTATTGGGGCCGACTGCGAATATCGCGAGACTGACCGATGGAGCAGTCGGCCCCTTCATCACCTCAAAACAGCTTTTGGATGCGCGTCTTCAACTCGTCGAACCATCCATTGCCGCTTTTGCCACCAGCCGACTTTTGCTCAATGGACTTCACCTGATCGAAGATGGGTTTGAAGTCCTCCTTCTTGCCATAACCCAGGATTTGCGCCAGCTCGATCTCCGTGCGCACGGACGACAGCAAGGTGCTGAGCTCCTCGTTCTGCTTGGCATCGCGCTTGTCAGTCTCGGCCAGCTTTTCAGCTTTTGCTATCGCGGCCTCGGCCCGTAGCACGGGCAGAGGGAGTACAACTTGGATGACCACCAGCGTGTTCAGTGCTCGGGCGAGCTCTGCTTTGGCTTCGTCGATCTTGCCGCTGTCGACGAGCCGTGCAGCCGACTTGATCGCTGCCGGGTACGTTGCCATGGGCAGGTTGTCGGTTTCGATCACGATTTCGCTGGCCAGATTGGCAACGATGGGCCGGGCCTTTTGCACCTCGCCATCACCCAACAACTCCCGAGACAACTTGACCGCTTTCTTTACCGATTCCACGTTGGCGTGGATATCATGGGTGATGACGCGTACATCGACCGGCGCCAAAGCAAGTTTGGCGTCGCGTGCCAATACCAGTTCCAGCTTTCCGGTGGCCAGTTCCAGCGCAGCGAGCGCCTCCTTGGTCTTATTTGCATCAAGGAGGGTCAAAGCCTCCTGGGTCTTGGTGAGCGCCGTGATGGCGTCCTGAGTGAGCTCGGAACGCTTTTTTTCGGCTTCCTGGGCGGCCTTGTCGTCTACTTGTGGCTGCGCCGCCTTGGGTGCGACAGAGGGCGCTGCAGCGCTTGGACTTGCCGCCGATTGGGCCAAAACCGGTCCACTCAGTCCGATGCAGACCGCCAGGGCAAGTGCGGAACGGATGTATTGGGGCTGTTTGATATTCATGATGTTGGACTCCAATTGAAGTTAATTGACTGAAATTTCAATCTGCTTCGGCTTGGCTTGCTCGGCCTTGACAAGCCGCACTTCCAGCACGCCGTCTTTCATCGAAGCCGTCACCTTGGTCGGATCAACGTTGTCAGGTAAGACAAAGCTGCGCACAAAGCGGCCATACGCACGTTCGATGCGGTGGAATTTCTTGCCCTGCTCCTCTTTTTCCAGTTTGCGCTCGCCGCTGATGGTGAGTACGCCGTTTTCCGCGCTGACGCGCACGGCATCCTTGGGGACCTCCGGCAGATCCAGTTTGAGGAGGAATGCGTTCTCATCCTCGCTGATGTCCACCATTGGTGCCCAGTCCGCCGTGGTCATGGCTTCGTTGCCGGTACGGGCGCCCTGTCGCTGGGGGGGCCGTCCCAACATCGTCGCCAGGCGGTTTTGCAATTCATCCAGTTCCCGGAAGGGGTCCCACGGAGTCAATGCAGACATATCGGTTCTCCTTGAACAATGCCGGCGAATTGGATGACGCACCGAACAGAGCCGCCGGCGCACTCTGAATAGCGCCTGCTACTTTTCGTTTCCATCAAGAACAAGTCCTTGGGTCAATTGAAGGATCACGACAGCCTCCCCATGACTCAAGATTCGCCGCCCGCTGACTTTTTCTTGCGCGCAGGCTTGCTCGCGTCGCTCGGCGGCGTCTCGGCCACGTTCGCGACATCGGGCTTCTCAGGCTCGGCCGGCTTTGCGGGTGGCTCCTGGCGCTCGAAGACCACCCGTTCGGCCTTGTCGTCCCAGCGTGCGCTGGCGTGATCGCCCTTGCCGATTCCGCCGCCGAGCATCTCGCGTGCCAGCGCGGTTTCCAGCTCGCTGCGGATCAGGCGCTTGAGTTCACGCGCACCGAACTCGGGCTTGTAGCCTTCCTCCGCGAAGTGGTCGATCAAGGTCTGATCGAAGGTCAGCGTCACGCCCTGGCTGGCGGCGTTGCGGGCCACACGATCGAGCTGCAGGCCGACGATATGGCGGATCTCCTCCTTGCCCAGCGCATGGAAGACGATGATCTCGTCGATGCGGTTGATGAACTCGGGGCGGAAGTGTCCGCGCAGCACGTCCATCACCTCGGACTTGGTCTTCTCGTATTCCTCGCCGGCGGCGCTACGGGCCTTCAGCCGACGCTGGATGATGTCCGAGCCCAAGTTCGAGGTGGCGATGATGATGGTATTGGTGAAATCCACCACCCGGCCCTTGCCGTCGGTGAGCCGCCCGTCGTCGAACACCTGCAGCAGGATGTTGTAGACGTCGGGGTGAGCCTTCTCGATCTCGTCCAGCAGCAACACGCTGTAGGGCTTGCGACGCACCTTCTCGGTGAGCTGGCCGCCCTCGTCATAGCCCACATAACCCGGAGGCGCGCCCACCAGGCGTGCCACGGTATGGCGTTCCCCGTACTCGGACATGTCGATGCGCAGCAGCGCACCTTCATCGCCATAGATGGACTCGGCCAGCGCCTTGGCGAGCTCGGTCTTGCCCACGCCGGTCGGCCCGAGGAACAGAAAAGTCGCCACCGGCTTGCCGCCTTCGCGCAGCCCCGCGCGCGACAACCGCACGGCATCGGCCACCGCGCGCACCGCTTCGTCCTGGCCCACCAGGCGCTCGTGCAGCCGCTGTTCCAGATGCAACAGCTTCTCGCGTTCTTCCACCGTCAGCTCGTTGACCGGAATGCCGGTCAGGCGCGAGACGATCTGCGCGACATGCTCGGCCTTGACTTCGGCGCTGCCCGAGGCGCGCTCGCGCTCCCAATCTTCGATGAGCTTCTTGAGTTCGGCCTCTTTTGCCTCGATGCGCTTGCCCAGCTCGGCGGCCTTGTCGTACTGCTTGCGCGAGGCCATGTAGTCCTGCTCACGCCGCAACTGGTGCAGTTCGGACTCCAGCTCTTGTACGGCCACTGGGCGAGCCGTGGCCGACAGCTTCACGCGTGCGGCCGCCTGGTCAAGCAGGTCGATGGCCTTGTCAGGCAAAAAGCGCGCGGTGATGTAGCGGTCCGACAACTCGGCGGCGGCGATGATCGCATCCTCGGTGATGCTGACCTTGTGGTGCGCCTCGAAGGTGTCGCGCAGGCCGCGCAGGATCATCATGGTCTGCGCTACCGTCGGCTCGGGCACCATCACCGGCTGGAAACGACGCTCCAGCGCGGCGTCCTTCTCGATGTACTTCTGATACTCGTTGAGCGTGGTGGCGCCGATCAGGTTCAGCTCGCCGCGCGCCATCATCGGCTTGAACACGTTGGCCACGTCCAGCCCGCCTTCGCCGCCACCCTGGCCGGCACCGACGATGGTGTGCACTTCATCGATGAAGAGAATCATCTCGCCCTGGTGCTCGGTCACTTCCTTGAGCACCTTCTGCACGCGCTCCTCGAACTCGCCGCGATACTTGGCGCCGGCCACCATGGCGTTGATGTTGAGTTCCACCAGACGCTTGTCGCGCAGCGTCTCGGGCACTTCGCCGGCGACCATCCGCTGCGCCAGTCCTTCGACAATGGCGGTCTTGCCGACGCCGGGCTCACCGATCAACACCGGGTTGTTTTTCTTGCGCCGGGCCAGCACCTCGATGGTGGTCTCGATCTCCTGCGCACGGCCGATGACCGGATCGAGCTTGCCCTCGCGCGCCATCTTGGTGAGGTCGCGCGAATACTTGTCGAGTTCTGGCGTGTTGGTCGGCGTCTCGGCGCGGCCATCCTCGGCGCCTTTGCCGACCACCTTGCTGACCTGTTGGCGCAGCGCCTGCGGCGTCAGGCCGTAGCGGCGTAGCAGGTTGGCGGCCAGCCCTTCGCCTTCCTCGGTCAGACCGATCAGGAAATGCTCCGGACCGACATAGGAATGGCCGAGTTCATTGGAGGCCACGAAGGCGCGGCTGAGCGCATCCTTCACGCGCGGCGACACGCCGATCTCGCCCTCGAACGGCTTGTCCCCGCGCTTGGCCTCGGACTCGATCTGCCGCTTGAGGTCATCGACCTTGATTTTGAACTGACCCAGGATGGTCTTGACCACGTCGCTGTCGGCCAGCGCCAGCAGCAGATGTTCGGTATCCACCTCGGAGCGGCCAAATTCGGCAGCGTGTTTGGCGGCCTCTTGCAGCAGGGCTTCCGACTGTTCGCTGATGCGGCTGGCCAGCCCACTGCCGCGCCGGCGCGGTGCACCCGAACCTGCGGCGGCGGGTTCGCCAAACACGGCATCGACCACGTCATCGGTATCGGCGGCAAAGGGCGTCGCGTCGTCGCCGATGCGGAAGAAGTCACTGCCGAGGAAGTCCTCGAACAGGCCGCTGCGCGAGCCGAACAAGGCTTCCAGCGGCGAGACGGTGCGCTTTTGCTGGCGCACCAGTTGGCGGTAATGGTCGTCGCACAACAGCATGGTGCTGTGACGCCCGTCGAGATTGGCTTCCACCCGCACGGTGGCGGGTTGGCCGCAGACCTGGCATTGTTTTCTGGTCATGCTGATGCTCCTGAGAAGGTTGACAAGGTTGAGGCGACGAGGCATCGCGAGCCGCGACACCTCGTCTCGTACCGGGTTTTTCTTGTGACGAACGAGCCGGCGACGTCAGCTGTTGATCGGGATCGAACGTCCCTGCTTCGGCGCGCTGACCTCGCGCTTGTCGATCGTGACCGTGAGCACCCCGTTCTTGAACGATGCCTTGATCGAATCCTGATCGGCGTCGTCAGGCAGGTTCAAGGCGCGGTGAAAGCTGCCGTAGGTGCGCTCCACACGGTGGAAGCCACCTTCCTTCTTCTCCTGTTCCTGGCGCTTCTCGCCACGCACCACCAGCACGTCGTTGTCGAGGGTGATCTGGATGTCCTTTTCCTCGACACCGGGCACTTCCAGGGCAATCTTGTACTGCTTGTCGGTTTCCTGGATGTCCAGGGCCGGCTTCAGCATGCCCGACCAATCGGATGGCAGCCGCGGCATGGCCAGCGCCGGAAAACCGAAGCCCCGGAACGCGTCATCGAACAGCCGGTCGATCTCGCGATGCAGTTGCAGGATCGGGCTGACTGGCCCGCTCGCCGCTGGCAGGTCATTGCGCTGCACCGGCAGGGAAGAGGCGGTCTGCTGCTCTTGCTGCTCGTTCTTGAACCAGTTCCAGGGAGCCAACTTCTTGAAATCGATGTCCATGTCATACCTCCAGAAAAATTGAAAAACGAGTTACTCAAGCCCTTTGCCTGCTGCGACGGGCAGTGCGCCCAGGCGACACGGGCTGCTCGGATGACTTCTGCTGTTCACGCTTGCGCATCACCTCCTTCTTTGCTCCGGCTCGGGTCTGATCATTGATCCACTGATCGATTTCACTTTGACGAAACCGCCACGTCCCGCCCACCTTGAAAGCCGGAATTTCCCCGTGCGCGGCGAGCCGATAAAGCGTCCGCTTGCCGACTTTCAAGTACGCAGCCAATTCATCGAGCGTGAAAATCACCTGTAGGTGCGCTTTCATCTCACCCTCTCCAATCGCGTCGCTTTGCGGTTCCGGCCAAGGAAATCCTTGCAAGACTTTGCAAGATATTGCGCTTACCAGGACAAACTTCAAGAGTCAATGTACAGCGATCTCCCGCCCCATTGATGCAGGTCAACTGCTCAGGCCAACGTGCGGAATTGCCCAGTCGTCGCTGCGGATCGCGTTCCAGAGTCGGGCCGAAACACTTCCGTTGCCCCAGACAGCGTAGTTCAACAGTATCCGTCCGGCCAACACACCTTCCCGACACCGCCGCCGAAGGCCATGGCCCATCAAGCGGATTTTCCATGCCCCCTCAGCGCCGTACCTACAGCAAATCTTTCAAGGCCCAGGTCATTCAGGAGTGTTCTGAACCCGGTGCCTCCATCGCAAACATCGCCTTGGGCTACAGCCTCAATGCCAACCTCGTCCACAAATGGATTCGGCTGCATACCCAGAAAACCACGGCTATCCAGCCAGCGTTCATCCCGTTGCCTTCTCAAATGCTCGGCGCGGGATCGCATGCTCAAGTGCGCTGCTGCGATCATGAGTTTGATCCAGTCGGCCCGTAATAATGGGCACGATCCGTATGCCTATCTCAAGGATGTGCTGACACGGTTGCCGACGCAGCGGGCGAGTGAGATTGCAGAGCTGCTGCCGCATAGGTGGCATCCGGCATAGTCGCGCAAGACGGTTTGCCCGCACGCTTACGTTCAACAGCTCAAGCACCGTCCGCCCTTCGCGGGATCGTTGCCGCCAGAGCCACACGCCGAACTTTTCCACCTTGTCGTCGCCGGCCTGCGGTCAGTCAGGCAAGCCCAGGTGCTCGTTTTCCTGCTTGATCGCGTGGTCTCGGATCGCGTGCACCCGGGAAACGGCATCCACGAACTGCCACCATCTCTTAGCTTGGCGGGGTCAAGCCAGCCGGGATGCCCGGACGGTTACGCTGGTCCGCGCCCAGTTGCAGCACCAAGGTCGGCCGCAGTGATGAAGCGGGTCTTGATGCCGCACTGCGCCGCCCGATAGCGCAGTGCGATGGCCAGATGCGTCTTGCCGACTCCCAAGGGGCCTATATCGCCTTGGCACGGCTCCGGGCAGTTTCGGGGAGGCTGCACGCAGTGCGCGACAAGATGTATCGCAGCCGAACTGCGGTGTATTCTGCAATCAGCCTAGGGCCGCGCGTATCCGCTGCTTCCAGTCGAACACCCGGGCATGGTTGGCCCCAGGTGAGCTTTCTTTCGGGTGATGCACAGAGTGCAAAGGCTCACAGTACTTCGCCATGGTGCCTGGCCAACGCAACGAGCCTTTCACTGTCTCCCTCAAGATCCTGTCTATGCATTTTCCTGCCTCAACACCTGCTTTGAAGCCCATGATCCGCGTTGACATGGTCTTCCGGTTGTCTGAGGTATCTATTTCTAGAAGGTAGCGTTGATCGCCGTTTTGCAGCTTGAACCTTGCCAGCAGATAGCAGCGTGATTTTTCGTGATCAATCAGGGGGGCATAGAGAAAACGGAAAAAATCGTACGATAAGCCCTGCTGACAGCCTGCAAGCCCTTAGGTTGTGTAGTCGGTGTCCGAATGGGGTATAGCTCAATATGACACATGGCTGCAAATCGCTAATTTTCCAACTATAAAGAGCTATGCTCTCAAGAAGCGGTTGCGCTAACCGATACAGTATAAATTGGGCCCCAAGTATTATTTTATTTGCACAAAGGTAATGATTATGTTTTTCAATAAAAACAAACAACTGCTGGACACAGAAAATAAGCTCTCAGAACTACAGCGGCAGCTTGATTCAATAAGTCGAAATGTCGCGGAAATCAGATTCAGGCCAGACGGGAGCGTAATCTATGCGAGCAATATCTTTCTAGAGATGCTTGGTTACAAACTCGAAGAAATAGCAGGGCAGCACCACAGAATTTTCTGCGAAAAGAATTATGCTAACACAGCTGATTATTCGCGCTTCTGGCAGAAATTGGCTGACGGCCATCTTCAATCAGGTTTATTTAGGCGGCTGCGCAAAGACGGTAACTTAGTATTGATTGAGGCTACTTATATTCCAGTTCAAAATCAAGATGGAAAAGTTATTGAAATCATTAAGATTGGCTCAGATGTCACTCAGAGAGAAAACGAGTTACTCTCACTAAGAGCCGTCCATGCAGCCATCTCCCGCTCGATGGCGGAGATCGAGTTCACACCTAACGGTGACATCCTGCATGCAAATGAGAATTTCCTCCGTGCTATGGGTTATCGCCTCAGCGATATCAAGGGTCGACACCACCGAATGTTCTGTTTCGATAATTTTTATCAAGAAAATCCAAATTTTTGGCAGAGTTTAAAGGGAGGAACTTTTTTAAGCGGGCAATTTGAGCGCAAGACCGCATCGGGAGAGACCATCTATCTTGAGGCCACCTACAACCCCGTCATTGATGAAGCCGGCCAGGTTGTGAAAGTGTTAAAATTTGCCACCGACGTCAGCTCGCAGAAGCATAAGGCTGATGAAATCCGTCAGGCCGCAGAGCTTTCCTTCACCACCGCCGAGGAGACATCTCAAATTTCCGTGCGGGGCATGGAGTCCCTTGCTAGTTCAATTGAACTATCTCAGGGTACATTTAATTTAATAAACGGTGCGGTTATTTCGATTACACAGCTAAATGCTCAGGCTAAAGATATCGAGAAAATTGTTACCATCATCCAAGGCGTGGCAGAACAAACTAACTTACTAGCACTTAACGCCGCAATTGAAGCTGCCCGAGCGGGTGAAATGGGCCGAGGCTTTGCTGTAGTAGCCGACGAGGTTCGTCAGTTGGCAGCTCGAACTAGCAGTGCCACCGTGGAAATCCAGAATGTGGTAACTGCTAACGGAAAGCTTACTCAGCAACTGAATATAGATATGAACAGCATCGCTAGAAGCGCCGAAGAAAACAACGATCAGATCGCAACTGTAACAACTATTATGCGTGAAATCAGTGACGGTGCAGACCATGTTGCCCGTACCGTATCGACGTTGTTCAAAGACAATAGCTAGTGTCCAGTTTTAGGCAAAATCAGGATCGGAACTTCGAGCCGCAGCGCTACAGAGCCAGAAGCCCAAACTTGGTGACGGCCATCGTGCTATGGAACACGATGTATCTGGAGTGCATCACTTGGGGCTGGTCGAGGCTGGCAAGTCGGTGGGCGGCGAGCTGCTGCAATACCTATTGCCGCTGGGCTGGGAGCACATCAACCTGACTGGCGATTACGTCTGGCGGCAGAGCCGCAGGCTGGAGATCGGGAAGTTCAGGCCGCTACGATTGCCCGGAAAACCTTAGCGTACGATTTTTTCCGAATTCTGCGGGCTCCCCTATCACCAGCTACGCTCGACCATCGCCCAAGTCGGTGGGAAGAAGGAATTGACCGGCCGCACCGACATCGAAATCGAGATCAGCAACCAGTGCGCCAGGCTGATCGGCAACGCGATCATCTTCTACAACTCGGCGATCCTGTCCCTGCTGCTGACGAAGTACGAGGCAGCTGGCAATGCCAAGGCGCTGGCGTTGATCACGCAGATGTCGCCAGCGGCCTGGCGGCACATCCTGCTGAACGGGCATTACACCTTCCAGACTGACGGCAAGTTCATCGACCTGGATGCGCTCGTGGCGGGACTGGAGCTGGGCTGACGGAAATTTCTGGGATTCCGGCGTACAACCCCATCCTGTGATGAATCGTGTGAAAAAACTGTGAAAGGGCATCGGTTAATTTGGCCTTTCATCCGGGGAGACTCCGTTCTCGGGAAATGGGCTTATTGTGCCTTCTGCGAGGGTCATCATTGTGACAATTGATCGTGAGTGATTATTAACATTTTGCTTAACGGCGCGTGTTGCACGGGTCTCACACTGTCTGTAAGTCACGTTAGTTATGTCTGGGTTTAGTGATATTAAAAACCCTGCCAGGCAGGGTTTTTAATACTACTAAAGCATTAAGTGCGAACCCAGGATTCAACAGTGGCTGCGCCGTATTGTTCTTTCCATGCCTTCAAACCGCGGTGATTACCACCTTTGGTTTCAATCAATTCGCCGGTGTGCGGGTTTTTATACACTTTCAAAACACGCGCCTTGCGCTGTTTTGGTGCTGCTGTTTGGCGCGCAGCGGAGGGGTTTGGATCCAGGATGGCAATAATCTCTCTAAGGCCTTTGCCGTAGGAACTCATCAGCGCCTTAAGTTTCTGTTCGAACTCGATTTCTTTTTTAAGCCCGGCATCATTCTTCAGGGCTTCCAACTGGGCCATTTGTTCTTGAAGGGCTTTTTCGGCAGCACGGTATTCAGCAAGTCTGGACAAGGTCATTACTCCGGTCATGGCTTCGGCATTGACTGGGCCGAAGTGAATTAATGAGGCGAGGCATGCAAGGGGTAGACAGAGACCCCAGTCAACAGTTCAGCCGAATCAGCAGGGCTTTGTTATTGACTGTCAATAAACTTCAATCTGTTCGAAATTGTAGTTGTCATTTTCCCGTGCGCCAGCCGATATTCGCATTTGCTGTTAAAACGCCTCGCACCTTTAAACCGACACTCGATAGTGCTCCACTAAAGACTTAATGAAATCCTCAGCGGTTAACGGACGGGCATATAGATAGCCCTGCAAAAATTCTACGCCTTTAAGTGCGAGATACTCACTTTGCTCTTGAGTTTCGACCCCCTCAGCTACCAGCCCGAGGTTCAGCTTGGCACTCAGGTCAATGATGCTGTCCAGGATCGGGCTGGACAATGCATTTGCCCCGATCATGGCGACAAAGCTTTGATCGATCTTCAAGTAGTCGACGTTGAATTCGTGCAAGTAGCTCAAACTTGAGTGCCCGGTACCAAAGTCATCCAGCGCAATCATGATCCCCATCGCGCGCAGCTCAGCAAACAACTGGTGAGTGATCATGCTGGGTATTATCAACTCGCGTTCAGTCAACTCCAGTACCAACGTAATGCGCCCCGGCGGGAATGCCTCAAGCAACGCACGGCAGTCGTCTATCAGTTCAAGGCTGTGACAGTGGTGAGCGCTAATGTTGAAGCCCAAGTGAAAGCCCGGCACCATGCTGTTGGCGTGAGGCGCCAGTAGCTGTGCAGTTTGACGAAACAGTGAACGGGTCATCGGCACAATGAGACCCGAGTGTTCCGCCAGTGGAATAAACAAATCAGGCCGCACCAACCCTTCAGTTGGGTGTTGCCAGCGCATCAGGACTTCGGCACCGGCCCATTGTTGTGTGTCACTGCGCACCACTGGCTGAAAGTAAGGAATGAACTCGTCGGCTTCCAGCCCGCGTTGCAGTTCGTGGGTGGGTGAGGATAAAGACAAACGCTTTTGCAGCCAGACAACGGTCGCACCGGAAACGCAGCCCAAAAATATAAAAAGGGCCACTAAGCCCAGGTACCGGGCTTTAATAAAACGCCACAACGTGCCTTCACTAAACCCTGCCGTGACGCGATAAGGATATTGCGTAGACGATACGCTTACAGAGGCGACAGGATAAGGCGCAGACGGTGTGTTACGCACCACTGCGTAGCGGTCGATGGAGTTATTACCCACTTGAAACATCATTTGCGTGTACGGGTTGATCAGACTCAAGACATTGATCAAGTGCAGGCCATAGAGGCTGACAATGGCGCCGGCCTGGTCTTTTTCGCGGCGATAAACCAGTAGCGGCTGGTCTGGAGTAACCGCATTGCCGGGCATGAGCCACAACACGCCGTTGTTATAGTCAGCCGCATTGACCGGTTCTTTAAAGTTGCCAAACAGGGATGTGCAATAAATCTGGTTATTCCAGACCAGATTCACTGAGCGGACAAAAGGGCGGCGCGTCACCTGTTCACGAAGGTCCAGTTCAACCTGTTCGCACGGCTGGCCTGCGAGAGGGGATACAACATCTGCGGCCAGCTTGGCATTGTCCAGCATGAGATCGAATTGGCGAACGGCCTCTTTAGCGGTATCACTGGCCTCTGATTCCAGTGACCTGCTGGCCTGCCACACAATGATAAAAACACCCAGGACAATGGGCAGTAACGCGCTGAGTACGACCAGCGCGTAGCGATCGGTCCATTTTCGGGTCCGTTTGAGCGTTAATTGCATTCAAGATCCCGAGGACTGATGGCGACTGCGGCAAGGTGAGATGAATAGACAAAGCCTAGCATTGGTTCAGGGTCATTTCACATGATGTAAGACAAACATGATTACGCCATGTAGAATCCGCTTACGCATACAAGAATAATGACCCCTGTCATCAGGCGTCACCACCGCGTAAGAGATGGCTAAATGAAGATATTCGGGTTTCAACTGATCTACGGAGATTTCCTGGCGCGCAGTGTACGCGGGATCTCCTGTGCGCCACCTGTGTCCCTCAGCATTCTTGGCAAATAACCTACTGTTAATTGTAAAAATGACTCTGATGAGGCGCCAAAATGGCCGATCTATACGAAAACCCAATGGGCCTGATGGGCTTTGAATTCATCGAATTCGCAGCGCCAGTAGCCAATACGCTCGAACCTATCTTTGAAATCATGGGCTTCACTAAAGTGGCCACCCATCGTTCCAAAGACGTGCACCTGTATCGCCAGGGCCATATCAACCTGATCCTCAATAACGAGCCGCACAGCGTTGCTTCCTACTTCGCCGCAGAGCACGGGCCATCTGTATGTGGCATGGCGTTTCGCGTAGCCAACGCGCAAAAAGCGTATAACCGCGCGTTGGAGCTGGGCGCTCAACCTATCGAAATCCCGACCGGCCCGATGGAATTGAACCTGCCTGCCATCAAAGGCATCGGCGGTGCGCCGTTGTACCTGATTGACCGGTACGGCGAAGGCAGTTCGATTTATGACATCGACTTCGTGTTTATTGAAGGTGTTGAGCGTCATCCAGTGGGAGCAGGGCTGAAGATCATCGACCACCTGACCCACAACGTGTATCGCGGCCGTATGGCTTACTGGGCTAACTTCTATGAGAAGCTGTTCAACTTCCGCGAAATTCGCTACTTCGACATTAAGGGCGAATACACCGGCTTGACCTCCAAGGCCATGACCGCACCGGATGGCATGATCCGTATTCCTTTGAACGAAGAGTCGTCCAAAGGCTCTGGCCAGATCGAAGAGTTCTTGATGCAGTTCAATGGTGAAGGCATCCAGCACGTGGCCTTCTTGACCGATGACTTGATCAAGACCTGGGACGCATTGAAAAAAATCGGTATGCGCTTCATGACCGCGCCGCCAGACACCTACTACGAAATGCTCGAAGGTCGTCTGCCTGACCATGGTGAGTCGGTCGAAGCGCTGCAGTCGCGCGGTATTCTGCTGGATGGCTCGTCGGTTGAAGGTGACAAGCGCCTGTTACTGCAAATCTTCTCGGAAAACTTGATGGGTCCGGTGTTCTTCGAGTTTATCCAGCGCAAAGGCGATGATGGCTTTGGCGAGGGCAACTTCAAGGCGCTGTTCGAATCCATTGAGCGCGACCAGATTCGTCGTGGCGTGCTTGAAGCCAACTAAGTAAAGAGCTTGCCTCGCGATCTTTTAAACACGCTAAAGATCGCGAGACAAGCTCGCTCCTGTACGTTCGGCGGTTGGTGTTAAAACAGCCCCGCTGCAATGTTGATCGAAAACCCCAGTACTGCCGTATTGAACAAAAACCCCAGCAGCGAATGGCCCAGCACTGCTTTGCGCATCTCGCGGGTAGCGACTTCTACGTCTGACGTTTGTACCGCAACGCTCAGGGTGAAAGAGAAATACATGAAGTCCCAATAATCCGGGTTCAATTCACCTTCGGGGAAGCGCAAGGCTGGCTCCGTCCCTTCATTGTTATAAAACAGCCGCGCATAGTGCAGGCCGAAAATCACCCCGATCATCAGCCATGAACCCACCACGGTCAGCCCGGTAAAGGCGTAGTGCAACAACTGCTCGGAGTGACGCAGTTGGCTGTTGCCGGTGAGTTCGAGAGTAATCGCCGCCAGGCTGACAACCGCCGCGAAGCTCACGGTGAACAGCACCATGCTGGCATTTTCGTCTTCTATTTCTGCGGTGCGTTTAACGTCGGCCACCTTGGAGCGAAGCATCAACCACAAGGTCAGTAGCAGGTACAGCCAGACACCGGCGTTCCAGCCCAACAGAAACTTGGTGGTCAACGAGGTGGCGGGATTAAAGATGCCGACCGCCAGCCCCAATAAGGTGCCAGCGGTCAGGCGAGGGTGAGTGCGTGCAAGGTGCGGCATCGTCAATACAATCCATGTTACTGGGCATTGCCGAACCTTAGCACGTGAAGCAGGCGTTAACGTTTACGCGGTTTGCTGCGGCTCAGTTTCATCACCACCACAAAGAATACCGGCACAAACACCACGGCCAATGTGGCGACGATCATGCCGCCGATAACGCCTGTACCAATGGCTTGCTGGCTACCCGAGCTGGCGCCCGTAGCAATCGCCAGAGGCACAACGCCGAGGATGAAGGCCAACGAAGTCATGACAATCGGGCGCAAACGCAGGCGAGCGGCTTTCACCGTGGCCTCAACCAGGTCGTGGCCTTCGTCGTACAGGGTCTTGGCGAACTCGATGATCAAAATGGCGTTCTTGGCCGACAAGCCAATAATCGTAATCAAGCCCACTTTGAAGAACACGTCATTCGGCATACCGCGCAACGTCACCGCCAACACCGCACCGAGCACGCCCAATGGCACCACCAACAGCACTGCGGTGGGGATCGACCAGCTTTCATACAGCGCTGCCAGGCACAAGAACACCACCAGCAACGACAGGCCCAACAACAACGGCGCCTGAGAGCCGGAGAGCTTTTCCTGCAGCGACAACCCCGTCCATTCAAGGCCGATGCCTGCCGGTAGTTGGTCAACCAGACGTTGCATTTCCAGCATCGCTTCACCCGTTGTGTGGCCCGGGCCTGCTTCGCCAGAAATACTCACCGCCTGATAACCGTTGTAGCGGGACATTTGCGACGGGCCTTGAATCCAGCGGGCTTCGACAAACGCCGACAATGGCACCATTTTCCCCAGGTTGTTGCGCACATTGATCTTCAGCAGGTCTTCAACCTGGCTGCGTTGATCGCCTTCAGCCTGAACGACAACCCGTTGCATGCGCCCCTGATTGGGGAAGTCATTGACGTAGGCAGAGCCCACGGCGGTCGACAGCACATTACCGATGTCGGCAAACGAAATGCCCAGCGCATTGGCCCGTTTGCGGTCGACTTCGAGTTGCACTTGCGGGCTTTCGGCCAGGGAGTCTTCGCGCACGTTGGCCAGCACCGGGCTTTTCTCGGCCAGGGCCATCAACTCGGTGCGCGCTTGCATCAGCACGTCATAACCGACGCCGCCACGGTCTTGCAGGCGCAACTCAAAACCGCTGGAGGTGCCCAGGCCACTGACCGCAGGCGGCAGAATGGAGAACGCCACGGCGTCTTTGAGCTCGCCAAACGCGGCGTTTGCGCGATCTGCGATGGCCGAAGCGGAATCCTTGATGCCACGGGTCGACCAATCCTTGAAGGTGGTGAACGCCAGCGCGGCGTTCTGCCCGCTACCCGAGAAGCTGAAGCCCAGAATCATGGTCACGTTGCTGACCCCGGGTTCCTCGGCGTAATGAGCTTCGATTTGCTTGGCCACCGCGATCGTCCGGCCCTGGCTGGCCCCCGGCGGCAACTGAATGTCAGTAATGATGAAGCCCTGATCCTCAACGGGCAGAAAAGAGGAGGGCAGGCGCGCAAAACACACCACCAGCACCACCAGCAAGGCACCGTAAAGCAACAGATAACGGCCGCTGCGCTTGATCAGGTGCACCACCCAATGCTCATAGCCTTCAGACAGACGCTCAAACGTGCGGTTGAACCAGCCAAAAAAGCCGCCCTTGGCATGGTGCTCACCCTTGGCAATGGGCTTGAGCAGTGTCGCGCACAGGGCCGGCGTCAGCGACAGGGCCAAGAACGCCGAAAACAGAATCGAGGTCGCCATCGCCACCGAGAACTGCTGATAGATCACGCCCACCGAGCCCGGCATAAACGCCATGGGAATGAACACGGCCACCAGTACCAGGGTAATGCCGATGATCGCCCCGCTGATTTGCGTCATGGCCTTGTGCGTGGCCTCGCGTGGCGGCAAGCCTTCGCTGAGCATGATCCGCTCGACGTTCTCAACCACCACAATCGCGTCGTCCACCAGAATCCCGATGGCCAGGACCATGCCGAACATGGTCAGTACGTTGATCGAGAAACCCAGGACCAGCATCGTGGCGAATGTGCCCATCAGCGCGACGGGCACCACCAGGGTCGGGATCAGCGTGTAACGGATGTTCTGCAAGAACAGGAACATCACCGCGAACACCAGCACCATGGCTTCGATCAGGGTGTACACCACCTTGGTGATCGAGACTTTGACGAACGGCGTGGTGTCATAAGGGATCTTGTACTCAACGCCCTCAGGGAAGTAGCGGCTCAGCTCATCCATTTTGGCGCGGATCATATTGCCGGTACTCAAGGCGTTCGCCTCAGGTGCCAGTTTGACGCTGAAAGCGCTCGACGACTTGCCGTTCAAGCGGGTGCCGTATTGGTACTCCTGGCTGCCGATCTCAACCCGTGCCACATCGCTGACCCGGACCGTGGAACCGTCCGGGTTGGCGCGCAGGACAATATCGCCGAACTCTTGCGGGCTCGACAGTTGGCCTTTAACCAGCACCGTGGCGGTAATTTCCTGGGTCGAGCGCCCCGGCAAATCACCGATGCTGCCGGCAGATACTTGCGCGTTCTGGCTGGCAATCGCTTCGTTGACGTCCGCCGGTGTCAGGTTGAAACCAATGAGTTTTTGCGTGTCGATCCAGATCCGCATGGCCCGTTCAGAGCCATACTGCTGAGCCTTGCCGACCCCTTCAACGCGCTTGATCTCGTTCATCACGTTGCGCGCCAGGTAGTCGCTGAGGGCAACCTCATCCAGCCCGCTGCTCGGGTCTGCGGTCAGCGTTACCAGCATCAAGAAGCCCGAGGAGATTTTCTCCACCTGCAAGCCTTGCTGGATAACGGCTTGTGGCAAACGCGACTCCACCGCTTTAAGGCGGTTTTGCACGTTGACCTGAGCCATTTCCGGGTCGGTACCCGGCTTGAACGTGGCCGTAATGCTGGCACTGCCCAAACTGCTTTGAGACTCGAAATACAGCAGGCCGTCGGTGCCGTTGAGCTCTTGCTCAATCAGGCTGACCACGCTCTCGTCCAGGGTATGCGCCGACGCGCCGGGGTACACCGCATACACTTCAACTTGCGGCGGTGCGACCACCGGGTATTTGGCCACGGGCAGCTTCGGCAGCGCCAAGGCTCCGGCCAGCACAATGAATAACGCTACGACCCAGGCAAAGATCGGGCGATCGATAAAAAACTGCGGCATGCTCACCGATCCGTGGAGTGTGCGAGGGGAGGTGTCGGGTCATCAATTTGCACCTGTTCACCGGGACGTGCGTGTTGCAGGCCTTCGATCACAATGCGGTCGCCCGCCTTCAAGCCTTCGTTGACGATCCAGCGATCATTGATCACGCCACCCAGTTGCACGGGCTGCTGTTTGACCCGGCTTTCAGCATCTACCAGCAGTACCTGCGCCACCCCCGCGCTGTCACGCAGGATGGCCCGTTGCGGCACGCTGATGCCTTGCTTGTTGACCGCCTGTTCCAGACGCACGCGGACAAAGCTGCCCGGCAACAAGTCGCGGTCCGGGTTGGCAAACTCACTGCGTAGGATGATCTGCCCGGTGCTTGGGTCAACGCTGACATCGGTAAACAACAGTTTGCCCGGTACTGGGTAGAGGCTGCCGTTATCGCGGATCAAGGTAACGCGTGCCTGATTCTTGCCAACCTGCTGCAAGTCCCCGGCGCGGAATGAATCGCGCAGGTTGTCGAGGTCACGGGTTGATTGCATCAGGTCAACCTGAATCGGGTCCAACTGCTGGATGCGCGCCAGCGGTGTCACTTCACCCTGGCCAACCAGGGCACCTTCGGTGACCAGCGCACGACCGATACGCCCGGAAATTGGCGCTGTCACGGTGGCATAGCCCAGATTCAGTTTTGCCCGTTGCACAGCGGCCTTGTTGGCGGCGACTTCGGCCTGTGCCTGCAGCGATTGCGCGCGGGCATTGTCGTAGTCCTGACGGCTCACGGCATTGCTGTCGACCAAGGCGCTGTAACGCTGGTCTTGCAGTTTTGCCTGGAGGGCAAGTGCCTCGGATTTGCGCAGTGCTGCTTGCGCGCTGTCCAGATCGGCCTGCAATGGCGCAGGATCAATAATAAACAGCACGTCCCCTTGTTTGACTTCGCTGCCTTCTTCGAAAGCGCGCTTGAGGACGACACCCGCCACCCGCGCGCTGACCTGCGCGACACGCGGCGCAACCACGCGGCCACTCAGTTCGTTATTGATCGACAGCGCTTGCGGGACGATGACTTCAGTGCTGACCTTGACCACAGGCGTCTTTTCTTCAGTGGTCGGAGTTTTACCGCAGGCACTCAAGGCTAAAGCCAGTGCCGAAAAACATAGCGGGACGAAGAGCTTTTTCAACGTTCGTGCCTTCTTATATATGCAGGGTAAGTCTGTAAAAGACCTTGGCATGCTAAGCGCAGCACGCAAAAGGCGTTGTGAAGCTGTGTAGGCGGTGTGTGAAAAAGTGTGAAGGTTCTGCTCCTATCCCTGAGAGGTTGTATATCCTTTGGGTTTTCCCCCGGTTGTAAGCATTTATTATGCCCACTATCTTGCTGGTCGAAGACGACGCCGCACTCTCCGAACTGATCGCCAGCTATCTGGAACGCAATGGTTACCAGGTCAATGTCATTGCGCGCGGTGACCAAGTGCGTGATCGAGCGCGAAACAACCCCCCGGATCTGGTGATTCTCGACCTGATGTTGCCGGGGCTGGATGGTTTGCAGGTCTGCCGATTACTGCGCGCCGACTCCGAAAGCTTGCCAATCCTGATGTTGACTGCGCGCGACGATAGTCATGATCAGGTTCTGGGGCTAGAGATGGGGGCCGACGATTATGTGACAAAACCTTGCGACCCTCGCGTCCTGTTGGCGCGTGTACGCACTTTATTGCGGCGCAGCAGCCTGGCAGAGCCGCATGTCGCCAGCGACCGGATCCTGATGGGCAACCTGTGCATCGACTTGTCAGAACGCACAGTGACATGGCGCGGCGACATCATCGAACTGTCCAGCGGCGAATACAACCTCTTAGTGGTGTTGGCCCGGCATGCCGGCGAAGTGCTCAGCCGCGACCAGATCCTGCAACGTCTGCGCGGCATCGAATTCAACGGCACCGATCGTTCGGTTGACGTGGCCATCTCCAAATTGCGCCGCAAGTTCGACGATGACGCCGGCGAAGCGCGCAAAATCAAAACCGTGTGGGGCAAGGGTTACTTGTTCAGCCGCTCGGAATGGGAATGCTGATTCGTGTTCAAAATTCTCATCCGGCTGTACCTGGTGACCATCGTGACGTTCGCCGGGGCCATTTATCTAGTGCCGGAAATGATCGTGGCGGTGTTTCACGACCGCTTCATGAACTACAACGTGGATATGTCACGCGGCATGCAAGCCTTGCTGGTCAAGCAGTTTGATCAGGTGCCTGCGCAGCAATGGCCCGCGCTGGCACAGGACCTTGATAGCCAATTCGCGCCGCTGCGGATCAACCTGCTGCCCATTACTGACCCGCAATTCAGCACCGCCGAGCAGCACCAGTTGCATCAGGGGCAGGGCGTATTGCGTATCGGTGAGTGGGGCTGGCGCACGCGGGTGGTTTCGCCGCTGAACGGCGAGCAGGCCATCGAACTGGTGATGCCGCCTGATCCGTTCGACCTGAACGTGCTGTATTGGAGCATCAACGTGTTGATTGGTGCGGCATTGCTCGCGGGCTTATTGCTGTGGCTGCGCCCGCATTGGCGCGATCTTGAGCGCCTCAAGCGCACGGCAGCACGTATCGGCCAGGGGCAGCTTAGCGAGCGTACGCAGATATCTCCACGCTCCAACATCTACAGCCTGGCCAGCGCCTTTGACACGATGGCCCAGGACATCGAGAACCTGCTCAACCAGCAGCGTGATTTGCTCAACGCGGTCTCACATGAGTTGCGTACCCCATTGACCCGCCTCGATTTTGGCCTGGCGCTGGCACTCTGTGATGACCTGCCGCCCGCCAGTCGTGAGCGCTTGCAGGTGCTGGTAGGGCATATTCGCGAGCTGGATGAATTGGTGCTGGAATTGCTGTCGTTCAGCCGTCTACAAAACCCGGCGCTGGTCCCTGAGCGCATCGAGGTGTCGTTGGCAGAGTTTATCGACAGCATCCTCGGCAGTTTTGACGAAGAGCTTGAAGCCCCGGAAATCGTTCTCGATGTGATGTTGCACGGCACCGAAGAGCGTTTTGTCCTCGACCCGAGGCTGACGGCCCGGGCTTTGCAAAACCTGTTGCGCAACGCTATGCGTTACTGCGATCGACGGATTCAGGTGGGGGTTAGCCTCAATGCCAAAGGCTGCTCGTTGTGGGTGGATGACGACGGCATCGGCATTCCCGAGCAAGAGCGGGAACGAGTTTTCGAACCTTTTTATCGCCTGGACCGCAGCCGCGATCGGGCAACCGGTGGTTTTGGTCTGGGGTTGGCCATCAGCAGGCGAGCCCTGGAAGCCCAGGGCGGCACCTTGAATGTTGAGCAATCGCCGTTGGGCGGGGCGCGTTTCAAGCTGTGGTTGCCAGTCTGACGCAACGTAGCGCGGGCGAACCCGCGCCTTGCCTCAGATCAAGCGGCGTTGGCGGCTCACGTGTTTCAAGCCTTCAAGCACCAGAACCGCAACGGCCAGCCAGATCGGGCCATAGGTCAGCCATTGACCGTCTTCCAGGCTATCGCCCAGTAACAGGGCGACGGCCACCAGCAGCACTGGCTCAACGTAGCTCAGCAGGCCAAACAAGCTGAAGGGCAGCAAACGGCTGGCGAGAATATAAGAAAAGCCGGCGGCCGCACTGATGACCCCCATCAAGGGCACCAGCCAATACAGTGCCTGGCGTTGCGCATCGAGGTCTACATGCTGGCCTGCCAGCACAAACCACAGCGCAACCGGGACCATCAGCAGCATGTCCAGCCATAGACCGCCCAGGTTATCGATGCCGATCTTCTTGCGCAGTACGAAGTACATCGGGTAGCCGATGGCCACAACCAGTGTGGTCCAGGAGAACCCGCCGGTGCGGTACAACTCGTTCGCCACGCCAATCACGGCAAGGGCGGTGGCTATTTTCTGCAAATGCGAGAGATGCTCGCCGTAGACAATGCGCCCGGTGAGAATCATGGTCAGTGGCAGCAGAAAGTAACCCAACGACACATCCAGGCCGTGCCCGTTGAGTGGCCCCCACATGAACATCCATAGCTGCACGCCGACCAGAAAGCTGGTGATTAGTACGCAAGGAATTAGTAGAGGTTTATCTCGTAAGCGATTGAAAATTATGGGAACCCATTTCCAATCACCAGAGAAGCAGATAAACAGAGTCATGAAGGGCAGCGAGATCAGTATTCGCCAGCCGAAGATTTCCTGGCCATCAAGGGGCCAAAGCAGGGAAGTGAAGTAGTACAGGACGCCAAACAAGCATGAAGCCAAAATCGATAAAACAATACCTTTAGACACAACAACCTCAATGGATCTACAGCGTTACTCATGAGAGTGGGCACATAGATTGAGGTTGTTGGAGGCCGTTGGCAAACTCCTTTTAAACCAGTAACTTGCCTCAAATACTTACAGAAAACGTTCAAACTCTAAAAAACTAAGCAAATACTGGGCCAAATACGTTTTAAACGAGCGTTCGTGTTTTCTGAAAAAGTGATTAACGGTAGTTTGGGCCACACTCGGGTCGGCTCAAACGCTACACAGACCGACGCTGGCGCACCAAGTGTTTGAACCCTTCGAAGATCAGTACCATCACCGCCAGCCAGATCGGGATGTACGTCAGCCATTGGCCTGAGCTGATGCTTTCGCCCAGCAGCAGGGCGACAAGAACCAACAACACCGGTTCAACATAACTGAGCAAGCCAAACAGGCTGAACGGCAGCATCCGGCTGGCAATGATGTAGCTGATCAGGGCCAGGGCACTGATGCCCCCCAGAATCGGGATCAATACATACAACGCGGCTCGCTCGCTGGCCACGTCGAAACCGTGTTCGCCGCTTTGCACGAACCACCAGGCAATCGGGATCAGCAACAACATGTCAAACCACAAACCGCCGAGGTTGTCGGTCGCCATGCGTTTGCGCAGCACGAAATACACCGGGTAACCAATGGCCACCAGTAGCGTGGTCCATGAGAACCCGCCCACGCGATAGACCTCGTTGGCCACACCGATGGTGGCCAGGGCAGCAGCAATTTTTTGCAAGTGCGACAAGTGCTCGCCAAACACGATGCGCGCGGTCAGCAGCATGGTCAGCGGCAGCAAAAAGTACCCCAGCGACACATCCAGGCTATGCCCGTTAAGCGGCGCCCACAGGAACAGCCAGAGTTGCACCCCAACCAGCGCGCTGGAAGCCGCCAGCACGCCCCACAACCGAGGCTGCTTGCGCAGGCGGGAGAAGATCACCGGGACGTGTCGCCAGTCACCCGAGAAAAACATGAACAGCGTCATGCATGGCAGCGTCAGAAGCATCCGCCAACCGAATATCTCAGCCCCGCTCAGGGGCCACAGCATGGACGTGTAGTAATACATGACACCGAACAGGCTCGATGCCAGAACCGATAAAACAATACCTTTGGACACAACAGCCTCGTTGAAACGCACTTTATGATTTTTAGGAAGTGCATAGCTTGAGGCTATGGAAGGAGCAGGGCAATAACATAAAAGAGGTAGGGGTTTGATCCCGCAGGGTTAACCGATTCAGTCGCGGTAAAACACTTGCACCAGGTGATAGCCAAATTTGCTCTTCACCGGGCCGTGCACCACGCGCAGCGGCTTTTTGAAGATGATCTGATCGATCACCCCGACCATCTGTCCCGGACGCACTTCGCCCAAGTCCCCCCCGCGTTTGCCTGACGGGCAGGTCGAGAACTTTTTGGCCAGCACATCGAAGGCTTCGCCTTTGGCAATGCGCTGCTTGAGCGACTCGGCTTCTTCGGCGGTCTTGACCAGAATGTGGCGGGCTTGAGCTTTCATGGGGCAGATACCTTGCAACTGTGGGGCTTTTTACGAGGGCGCGGATTATGCCTGAGTTTTCTCCAGGTAGCGCGGCAAGTGCAAGCGCACGCGGGTGCCGGCGCCACTTTCGCTGATGATGCTGACGTGCCCGCCGGACTGCTGGGCAAAGCCGTAAATCATCGACAGGCCCAGACCGGTGCCTTGGCCCACCGGCTTGGTGGTAAAGAACGGATCAAAGGCCTTGGCAAGAATTTGTGGGGTCATGCCTGCACCGTTGTCGCTGACCTCGAACATCACATACTCACCGGCCTTGATCGGTTCAAGCGTGCTGGACTGGCTGTCCGTGAGGTAGGTGTTGGCGGTGCGCACGACCAACTCGCCGCCTTCCGGCATGGCGTCGCGGGCATTGATAATCAGGTTGAGCAGGGCGCTTTCGAGCTGGCCGCTGTCCGTGTTCACGGCCCAGATGTCCTCGCCCAGTTCGACGTGCAAATCAATATTGGCCCCTTTGGTGCTGCTGAACAGCGCTTGCAGTGAGCTGACCAGTTGGTTGGGGTCCAGCGGCCTGCGATCCAGTGATTGGCGCCTGGAAAACGACAGCAATCGGTGGGTCAGGGCCGCTGCACGCTGTGCCGAAGACACGGCTGCGTCGGTAAAGCGGCCCACTTCAGTGATCCGTCCGGCCGCGATATAACGCTTCATCAAGTCCAGGCTGCCGAGAATCCCGGTGAGCATGTTGTTGAAGTCGTGGGCGATACCACCCGTTAACTGGCCGACGGCTTCCATTTTCTGGGCATGCCGCAAAGCTTCTTCGGCCCGTTCACGCTCTTGCATCTCGCGTTGCAGTTGTGCGTTGGCTTCGGCCAATGCCTGGGTGCGCTGCGCAACGCGCTCCTCAAGGGTTTCATTGAGATTGAGCAGCGCTTGTTCGGTTTTTTTACGCTCGGTGATGTCCAGCGCCGCGCCCATAAAGCGTTGAGCACTGCCTGGGCCGCCGGAAAAACAACGGCCCCGGGCAAAAATCCAGCGCACCTTGCCGTCCAGGTTCTGCAGGCGATATTCCTGGGCATACTCGCCGTTGCGGGTCACGCAGTCCTTGATCGTACGGGTCAGCAGTGCGCGGTCATCAGGGTGCACGCCTTGCAGGTAGGCGGTGATCGGCAATTGCCCGGAAAGCTGCGGCTCGATGCCGTGCATTTGCGCGAAGCGGCTGTCGGTCACAAACAGGTCCTGGTCAATGTTCCAGTCCCAGGTACCGACGCCGTTGGTGGCGGTGAGTGCCAGTTGCAGACGCTCTTCAGTGTCATGCTGGGCTTTGCGGCTGGCCAGAGAGCGTTGGCGCAACTTGATGGCGGTGCGCCTGCGACGCGAGGTCTTGACTGCCGTCATCAGGATGCCCGCCACGTTGCCTTGCTCGTCATGAACCGGGCTGAAGGTCAGGTCCAGCCAGAGTTCGGTGGCGTGCTTCTGGTCCGGGTAAAGAAAGTACTGGTCCAGGTACGAGCGGCTTTGTCCGGCCCACACCGAGGCAATCACCGGTCGACTGAACTCTGCGTATTCCGGCCAGCTGAAATGCAGCGGCTGAGCAAAGCCTGCCGGGTGCTTGTTGCCCGCCAGTGCGGCAAAACTGTCGTTGTAGATTTGCGTCAGTTCTTCGCCCCACAGCAACAACATTGGCATGGGTGAGAGCATGACCATTTGCGCACTGGTGCGCAGGCTTTGCGGCCAGTCATTGATCTGGCCCAAAGGGCTGCGTGCCAACGCCGTGAGTTGGCGGGTGGTAAAAACGGCGCTCATGGATAAGTCCCGAGTGTGAAGCTAAAAGAAGTGTATTTAATGCCGGATAGCGGCTAAAGGCTATTAATGATCTTGAAAAGCCCGTGCTTGAGCGTGCGACTAAGGTCCAATGAGTGTCCAGCATAGCCTTTCGTACAATTGCGCCCCGTTTTTACAGGCAAGGGATTCGCGTCGGTATTTCACCGCAGGTGCGACGTCCCTTGTTTTTGTTGCGCGAAAGATTCGCTGCTGGAGCATGGTCATGGTTCATCCTTTTTCATCGTTGAAGCAAAGCCGCATGGCGCGTATGAGTGCACTGGCCGTGTGTGCCGGTTTCGCTGCCCAGACGCAGGCCGGCGGTTTTTTTGAAGACAGCAGCGGCTCGCTGGAGTCGCGCACGGTGTACTTCAATCGCGACTTCCGCGATGGCAGCAGTTCAAGCCCTCAAGGCGCTTCCAAGCGCGACGAGACGGCGCAAGGCTTTATCCTCAACCTGCAATCGGGTTACACCGAAGGCACCGTCGGCTTTGGCCTCGACGCGCTGGGCATGCTGGGGATCAAGTTGGACTCCAGCCCGGCCAACAGTAACAGCGGCCTGCTGCCTTCGACCGGCAGCGATCCGCGTCGTTCCAAAGATCAATACGCCAAAGGTGGCCTGACCGCCAAAATGCGTGTTTCCAAGACCGTGCTCAAGTACGGCAACTTGCTGCCTGACCTGCCGTTGCTCAAGTACAACGACGGCCGTTTGCTGCCCAACATCTTCAACGGCGCGATGCTGGAGTCTCAGGAAATCAAAGACCTGAAGTTCATGGCTTCGCGTCTGGACCGCTACACCGCACGGGACTCCACCGACTCCCAGGACCTGCGGCTGAACTGCAAAAACAAGCGTTATGCCTGCAACATCACGGCTGACCATTTCACCATGTACGGCCTCGATTACAAGGTTAACGAGCAACTGACGGCGCAGTACCACTACGCTGAGCTGCAAGACATTTACCGTCAGCAGTTCATTGGCCTGTTGGCCAAGCAACCGATGGGGCCGGGTGTACTGGCCGCCGATGTGCGCTTGCTGAAAAGCGATGACAGCGGCTCGTCCAGAGCCGGAAATATCGATAACCGTGCCTTTGGCACTCTGCTGTCGTACTCGTTGGGCGGTCATAAATTCGGTGCCGGTTGGCAGACTCTGAACGGCAAGACCTCAATGCCGTACCTGGATGGGACCAACCCGTACCTGGTCAACTATGTTCAGGTCAATGACTTCGCCAACGCGCAAGAGCGTTCGTGGCAACTGCGTTACGACTACGACTTTAAAGCCATGGGCATCGACGGTTTGTCCTTCATGACCCGTTACGTAAACGGCGACAACATCAAAGTGGTTGGCCGCAACGAAGAAGGCAAAGAGTGGGAACGCGACAGCGAGCTCAAATACGTGGTGCAGAGCGGGCTGTTCAAAGACGTCAGCGTGCGCTTCAGAAATGCCACCTACCGCACCAACTACTCAAAATTCGCCCGCGACGTCGACGAAACACGACTGATCGTCGGCTATAACCTGTCGATCTGGTAGCCATCCCCCCTGTAGGAGCGAGCTTGCCTCGCGATCTTTTAAAAGATCAAAAGATCGCGAGGCAAGCTCGCTCCTACAGGTGTATCAATCCAATTGGTGGCGGTACGGCAAATCCGGCCCGGTTTTGCTGCAGGTCAGCGCCGCCGCTCGGCATGCAAAATCGAGCAGGGCGGCGATGTCCGCTTTGCTCAACTGCTGCAAACCTTCGATTGAATCCCGCTGCTGCTCGGTTAACCAGGCAATCACCGCAGCCTGAAAGGTGTCACCCGCGCCCACGGTATCGGCCACGGTTACCGACTGTGCTGGCACCGAATATTGCCCGTGTTCGCGACTGAATACGCTTGCGCCCTGGGCACCCCGGGTCAAAAACACCAACTGACAACGCTGACTCAACCAGGATTGCGCGATTTGCTCCGGGTCTTGTCCCGGATACAGCAACTCAAGGTCTTCATCGCTGACTTTAATCAGGTCGGCATAGGGGATCAGTTGCTTGATCCGCTGGCGCCACACCTCGATATCCGGCTCGGGGTTGAGCCGCACGTTCGGGTCAAGGCTGATCAGGCGCTTGCCGCTTTCGCGTTGCACCAATGCCAGCAACGTATCGGCAATCGGTTGCACCACCAACGAGAACGAGCCGACGTGCACGCCACGTACCTGCGGCCCCAGCGTTGGCAAGTGCTGCACGTGTAATTGCCGGTCGGCACAGCCTTCACCGCGAAAGCTGTAGTTGGGCACGCCATTGGCATCCAGAGCGACCATGGCCAGGGTGGTGGGTGCATCGATCTCCCACCAATACTGATCCGTCACGCCTTCGTTGAGCAGGACCTGTTTCAGGCGTTTGCCCAGATAGTCCGTGGAAAGCCCGGCAAACAATCCGGCTTCGACGCCCAGTCGACGCAAGCCCACGGCTACGTTGAAAGGCGAGCCACCGGCAATCGCATTAAAGCCGACTTTATTCGGCAAGCCAGCCGTGTCCGCCTGGGCAAAAAAATCAAATAACGCTTCACCGCATACCAGGTACATAAGTCTCACTCGGTTAAGGCGCTTACCTGCTCTCGGTAGCGCTGATAAGCCTGTTCATAGGCGAGGACATGGGTCGGGTCGGGGTGTGTCTGGCTGTTTGACTCTAGCCGCACGCAACGTTGGCAGAGGTCTTCAAGGGTCTCGGCACCTGCGCTGACACACCATGCCGCCTGAATGGCCGCCCCCAGTGCCGCCGCTTCGCTTTGTTCGGTACAGACCACCGGGGTGTTCATGATGTCGGCCACCATCTGGCGCCACAGTGCGCTTTTGGAGCCGCCGCCAACCAGGCGGATGGCCTGACTTTGCAGGCCGTTGCGGCGCAATAAATCCAGACCGTAACGCAAACCAAAGGTGGTGCCTTCGATGGCGGCGCGGCACAGATTGGCCTGAGTCATATTGGTCAGGGTCAGGCCCTGAACACTGCCGGTGGCGTGGGGCAGGGCGGGCACCCGTTCACCGTTCAAAAACGGCAGCATGCTGACCCCGTCGGCGCCAATCGGGGCCTGGCTGGCCAGCGTGTTAAAGACCTCGACGGACAACCCGAACAAGTCACGAACAGCGCTGGTGGCATTGGTCAGGTTGAGGGTGCAAATCAACGGCAGCCAGCCGCCGCTTGAGGAACAAAAGCTCGCCACCGAGGCATCCGGGCTGACCTGCGCTTGCGCATTAAAAGCGTACACGGTGCCCGACGAGCCGAGGCTCATGGTGATGATCCCCGGGCTGATATTGCCCGTGCCGATGGCGCCCAGCATGTTGTCGCCGCCACCGCTGGACACCACGGCATTCGGGTTGAGGCCCAGCAAGTGGGCGACGTGCGGGCGCAGTGTGCCGACCGCTTGATGGGGCTCCAGCAGCTCCGGCAATGCCTGCTCGAGACGCCCGTCGGGGTCGATATGGCGCAAGATGCCGAGGTCCCACTGGCGGGTTCGCACATTGAAATAGCCGGTGCCGGAAGCGTCGCCGTATTCACTGCAATAGCGCCCCGTCAGCCAGAAGTTCAGGTAGTCGTGGGGCAGCAGAATATGCGCGGTCTGTTCAAGCACCTGCGGATGGTAACGGCGTGTCCAGAGCAATTTGGACACGGTATAACCCGGTGCAATCACCAGCCCCAAGCGTTCCAGCGAACCGGTATCACCGCCCAGCCAGTCCAGCAATTGTTGGTTTTCGGCGCTGGACTCGGTGTCACACCAGAGTTTGGCCGGACGCAGGACATTACCCTCTACGTCGAGCAATACCAGCCCGTGCTGTTGGCCGCTGACGCCGATGCCCTGAATCTGCAGACCGCTGACCCCGGCGTTGGCCAGGGCCTGGCGGGTGGCGATTTGCAAGGCCTCCAGCCATTGTTGGGTGTCTTGCTCGCGACGGCCGTTTTCGCCCTGGATTAATGTGTGAGCGGCAGCCCCCAGCCCCAGCACCTGGCCGGACTGGCTGTCGAGGACCAGAGCTTTGGTGCCCTGGGTGCCGCAATCGATGCCCAGATATAGATGTTTCATAGAAGCTTGGCCTTGCAGTACGTGTGGTCGCGGACGAGGGTGGGGGGGGAGGCGCTTTTACAGCCGCGCCAGATTCTCAAGCGTCCCGCTCACGCCCACTTCACGCAAACTGTTGAGGCACCACTCAAACGCCGCCACAAACTCGGCCGACTGCGCGATTGCCGTGCCAAAAATCTCCTCAACCCCCAGCAGGCGCTGCACGATCAGTTCGTCGTCAGCCACCAGCGCCTGGCAGAACTCAGCACGCGGGTCCGGAATGGCATAGGTTTGCCCGGTTTCATCAACCCCTTTGAGGTATAACGCCCACGCCGCGACCACCAGGGCGGCACGCTTCAATTCAGCGCCGTCGGCAATCAGGCGATTGATCGTCGGTACGGTGAATTTGGGGAATTTCGACGAGCCGTCAGAGCACACCCGCTCCAACTGGTCGGCAATCGCCTGATTGGAGAAGCGCTGCACCAGCGTGTTTTTGTAGGCTGTAAGGTCAATACCCGGCACGGGCGCCAGTTGCGGGGTGACGTCTTTGTCCATATAGGCGCGCATGTACGCCACAAACAGCGGGTCGTTCATGGTGTCGTGGACGAAGCGATAGCCCTTCAAAAAGCCCAGGTACGTCAGCGCCAGATGGCTGCCGTTGAGCAGTTTGATCTTCATTTCTTCATAGGGCGTCACGTCATCGGTGAGCTGCACGCCTACTGTTTCCCAGGCGGGGCGGCCGTTGCTGAATTTGTCTTCCAGCACCCATTGAATAAACGGTTCACACACCACCGGCCAGGCATCGTCGATGCCCAACTGGTCGTGCAGCTGCAAACGGTGTGCGTTGCTGGTCATGGGCGTAATGCGGTCGACCATAGCATTGGGGAAGCTGACGTTGGCAGCGATCCAGTCGTGCAAGTCCGGGTTGCTCAACGCGGCGAAGGCCAGCAGGGCTTTGCGGGCCACCTTGCCGTTATGCGGCAGGTTATCGCATGACATCACGGTAAAGGCCGGGGTGTTATTGGCGCGGCGCCGGGCGAGGGCGGCACACAAAACGCCAAACACCGTGCGCGGTGCGTGCGGTTGGGCCAGGTCCTGCTGAATTTGCGGCAGGTAAGCCATAAACTCGCCGTTGCTGTCGTCGATGCAGTAGCCACCTTCGGTGATGGTCAGCGAGACGATGCGGATGTGCGGGCTGGCCAGTTTGTCGATCACCGCTTGAATGCTGTCTTCGGCCAGCAGCATGTCGCTGATCGAGCCGATGATGCGGCTTTGCGTGTTGTCGCTGTCGCCCAGTTCAAACAAGGTATAGAGGTAGTCCTGGCCGGCCAGGTCGTCACGCACTTTGCGGTCTTCGGGGCGCAGGCCGATGCCGCAGATGCTCCAGTCCAGATCGCGCCCTTGATCCATTAGCGCATCGGTATAAAACGCCTGATGCGCGCGGTGAAAGCCGCCGACCCCGAAGTGCGCGATGCCGTGCTGCGTATCGCTGTCGAGGTAGGTTGGCTTGGCCACTTTGGAGGTCAGGTTGTCGAGGTTACGACGGTTCAATTTCATGGGTGCGATCTCAAAAAAAGCGCGTCAGAGTCAGGCAGCAGCGCGCAAGGAGCGGCTAATGGCCAGCCCTTGGGCATCAAATAAATGGCAATGTTCACTGTCCAGATGCAGGTGCAATTGCTCGCCGTACTGGCTCGCCATGTCACCGCGAATACGCATGGTCAGGGGTTCACCACAGGCGGTAATCACGTGGCAATAAGTGTCGCTGCCCAGACGTTCACCAACGTCAGCGGTAACCGTCAGGGTGCACTCGCCGGGCTTGGCCAGGTTCAGGTGCTCGGGGCGAATGCCCAGTGTCACCTCGCTGCCCAGGCTCAGCGAAGGGCTGCTCAATGGCAGTTGAATGCGTGTGCCCGCGTTCAGCGAGACTTCGCAGCTATGGCTATCGAGGCGGCTGACTTTGCCTTTCAAAAAGCCCATTTTCGGCGTGCCGAGAAAGCCTGCGACAAACAGATTGATCGGGTGGTGATACAGCTCCAGCGGTGAGCCGACCTGTTCGATTTTACCGGCGTTGAGCACCACCACCTTGTCGGCCAGGGTCATGGCTTCGACCTGATCGTGGGTCACGTAAATCATGGTGGCTTGCAGTTCCTGATGCAGGCGCGCCAGTTCCAGGCGCATTTGCACCCGCAGTGCCGCATCCAGGTTGGACAGCGGCTCATCAAACAGGAAAATCTTCGGGTTGCGCACAATCGCCCGGCCAATGGCCACGCGCTGGCGTTGCCCGCCAGATAGCTGCTTGGGCTTGCGTTCAAGCAAGGGCGCCAACTCAAGGATGCGCGCCGCTTCGTTGACCTTTTTCTCGACGTCGGCCTTGGGCACGCCCGCCAGATCAAGGGCAAACGACATGTTCTTGCGCACGGTCATGTGCGGGTACAGCGCGTAGGTCTGGAACACCATCGCCAAGTCACGCTTGGCCGGGCTGACTTCGGTGATGTCACGTCCGTCCAGGGAGATGGTCCCGCCGGTGACTTCTTCAAGCCCGGCAATCAGGCGCAGCAGGGTCGATTTACCGCAGCCCGACGGGCCGACAAACACCACGAATTCCCGGTCATTCACTTCAAGGTCAATGCCCTTGATGATCGACAGCCCTTCGAAACCTTTTTGCAAATTCTTGATTTTCAGGTTGGCCATGATGAGCCTCCAGTCGTTATTTTTATTTAACAGCGCCGAAAGACAAGCCGCGCACCAGTTGCTTCTGGCAGATCCAGCCGAAAATCAGGATCGGCGCGCAGGCCAGGGTCGAAACGGCCGACAATTTGGCCCAGAACAACCCTTCAGGGCTTGAATAAGAGGCGATCAGGGCGGTCAGCGGTGCAGCGCTGGAGGACGTCAGGTTCAGCGACCAGAAGGCCTCGTTCCAGCACAGAATCAGCGACAGCAACAAGGTCGACGCCAGGCCGCCCTTGCTTATGGGTAGCAGCACGCGAATCACCTCTTGCCACAGGGTGGCGCCGTCCAGCCGGGCGGCTTCGAGGATGTCTTTGGGGATGTCCTTGAAGTAGGTGTAAATCATCCAGACCACAATCGGCAGGTTGATCAAGGTGTAGATGATGATCAGCGCGACGCGGGTGTCGAGCAGGCCGAAAGTTTTGGCCAGCAGGTAAATCGGCATCAACACGCCCACCGGCGGCAACATCTTGGTGGAGAGCATCCACAGCAGCGTGCCTTTAGTGCGCTTGGTTTCGTAGAACGCCATGGAGTAGGCGGCCGGGATCGCAATCATCATGCACATAAGGGTGGCGGTGAACGAGATCACCACTGAGTTCCAGGCAAAGTGAAAGTAGCCACTGCGCTGCTCAATGTGCAGGTAGTTTTCCAGCGTCGAGGTGAAGATAAACTGCGGCGGCGAGGCGAACGCGTCGAGTTCGGTCTTGAAGCTGGTCAGCACCATCCAGAAGATCGGGAAGAAAATCAGGATCGCAATAGCCCAGGCCAGGGTGCCGAGCAGCACGCTTTGCAGACGGCGGGATTGTTGGAGTGTCATCACGTGATCCTCACGACTTGTCTGTCAGGTTTTTGCCCAACATGCGCACCAGAATAATGGCGGCGATGTTGGCGATGACCACAGCGATCAGCCCACCGGCCGACGCCATGCCGACGTCGAACTGCACCAGTGCCTGGTTGTAGATCAGGTAGGCGAGGTTGGTCGAGGCGTAGCCGGGGCCGCCGTTGGTGGTGGTGAAGATTTCGGCGAACACCGACAGCAAGAAGATGGTTTCAATCATCACCACCACGGCTATCGGGCGGGCCAGATGCGGCAAGGTCAGGTGCCAGAAAATCGCGATCGGCCCTGCGCCATCGAGGCGGGCGGCTTCTTTTTGCTCCTGGTCCAGCGACTGCATGGCGGTCATCAGGATCAAAATGGCGAACGGCAACCACTGCCACGAAACAATGATGATGATCGACAGCAGCGGGTAATGCGCCAACCAGTCAACCGGCTGTGCGCCGAAGAACTTCCAGACGGCCGCGAGAATCCCTGATACCGGGTGGAAAATCAGGTTTTTCCAGATCAGCGCGCCCACCGTGGGCATGATGAAAAAGGGCGATATGAGCAATATCCGGACAATGCCGCGACCCATGAACTCAGTGGCTTCCAGCAGGGCGCTGATCAACACGCCGAAGACTACGCTGATCAACAGCACGCTGCCGACCAGCAGCAAGGTGTTGGTGGCGCCCGGCAAGAAACCCGAGTCGGTCAGGAAGTAGGTGAAGTTTTCCAGCCCTACAAACTGGTTTTCGCCGGGGTAGAGCAAGTTGTAGCGGATCAGCGAAAAGTACAGGGTCATGCCCAGCGGCACGATCATCCACAGCAGCAACAGCGCCACGGAAGGTGAGACCAGAAACCAGCCGGGGTTGAGCAGCCGTGTTTTACGCACCTGCGGCGGTGCGTCAATCGCTGTCGTAACAGTCGAAGTTGTCATGGTAAATACCTGAAAAATAGCGCAAAGCGTTTGTGGGAGCGGGCTTGCTCGCGATCGCATCACCTCAGTGAATCAGGTGTGCCGAGTTGCATGTATCGCGAGCAAGCCCGCTCCCACAAGGTTTTGGCGTTGGGTCGACTACTTGGGATAGCCCGCACGTTTCATTTCGCGCTCAGTGGATTGCTGGGCGGCCGCCAGGGCTTGGTCCACCGTGGTCTGGCCAATCAGCGCTGCCGAGAACAATTTGCCGACCTGGGTGCCGATGGCCTGGAACTCAGGAATCGTCACCAATTGAATACCCACATAAGGCACAGACTTGAGGGTCGGGTCTTTGGGGTTGGCGGCTTTGAGCGACTCCAGCGTGACTTTGGCAAATGGCGCGGCCTGCAGGTAGGCGTCGGTGTAGGTCGAGTTGCGCGTGCCCGGCGGCACATTGGCGATGCCGTCTTTTTCAGCCACTAAAGCGCCGTACTCCTTGGAAGTTGCCCAGGTGCTGAAGGTTTTTGCGGCGTCTTTGGCTTTGGAGCTGGTAGGAATGGCCAGTGCCCAGGAGTAAAGCCAGGCGCTGCCTTTGTCGGTGACTTGATGCGGGGCAAAGGTGAAGCCGACATGGTCAGCAACTTTGCTCTGGGTTTTGTCAGTGACAAATGACCCGGCGACGCTGGCGTCAACCCAGATCGCGCATTTGCCGCTGTTGAACAGCGCCAGGTTTTCGTTAAAACCATTACTGGTCGCCCCTGGAGGGCCGTACTCCTTCAGGGTGTTGACGTAGAAGTTCAGGGCGTTTTTCCATTCAGGGCCGGTAAATTCTGGCTGCCACTTCTCATCGAACCAGCGCGCGCCATAGGCGTTGGCCACAGTGCCGATCAAGGCCATGTTCTCGCCCCAACCCGCTTTGCCGCGCAGACAAATACCGTATTGCTCCTTATCGGGCTTGTTCAGTTGTTTGGCAAAGCCTGCGATCTGCTCCCAGGTCGGGTGCTCAGGCATGGTCAGCCCTGCCTCTTTGAACAGATCGGTGCGGTAATAGGTCATGGAGCTTTCGGCGTAAAACGGCAGGGCGTAGAGCGTGCCGTTGACTGACAAACCATCACGTACTGACGGGAACACGTCTTCGATGGCGTACGTGGCGGGCAAGTCGGTCATGGGTTCGAGCCAGCCTTTGGCACCCCACAGTGCGGCTTCGTACATGCCAATGGTCAGTACGTCGAACTGGCCGCCCTGGGTCGCAATATCGGTGGTCAGGCGCTGACGCAGGACGTTCTCTTCGAGGACGACCCAGTTGAGCTTGATATCGGGGTGTTCGCTCTCGAAGGTTTTCGCGAGCTTTTGCATACGGATCATGTCGCTGTTGTTGACCGTGGCGATGGTCAGGGTTTGCGCGCCCAAGGCGATGCCGCTGAGGGTCATGCAAGTCGCCACACACAACGCTTTGACAGGAATATTCATTGAGCACTCCTCTTCATCGGCCAGGCGGCTTTTGAAGGACGGTTATTGTTTTTATAGCTGCCGGCCCAGAGACCTGCACGTGGGCTGATTACAGCCCTCAATCACCGTCGTGACAAAGCTTTGGAAACACTTGAACCGATACTATTTTGCACTGCGCTGGCGTTCACCCGGCAGCGGCTGGTTTTGCTCGGTTAAACGCTGGACGGCAAGGCGCCGATAGTGTGATGGAGTCATGCCTTTGAGCTGCTGAAAACGCCGATTGAAGTTGGAAATATTATTGAATCCCGACTCAAAACAGACGTCGGTGACGGCTTTTTCGCCGTCGGCCAGCAGCTCGCAGGATTTGCTGATGCGCAAACGGTTCACAAACTCGATAAAACAACGCCCGGTGGCCTGTTTGAACACCCGCGAGAAATAGGTCGGTTTCATGCCCATGTACGCGGCCACTTCTTCCAGGGTCAACTCGCGGGCGTAGTGAGTAAAAATATAATCCACGGCGCGGTTGGTACGGTCGATGGTCTGCTCGTCAGCCAGGTGCCCGGCCGTCACGCCAGACAACAACTGATAATCGTCGCAGTCGGCCAGCAACTGCAGCAGGATCAAAAAGTGCCCGAGGCGGGTGGTGCCGGTGGCGTCAGCAATGGCCTGCATCAGGTCGACCGCCCGGCGAATGGTTTTAGCGCAACGAAACTCGATGCCGTACTGCGCCCGCTCAAGCATCGGCGTCAGGGCTTTCAGCTCGGTGAACACCGCGCTCGCATTCTCGAGCATTTCATCGGTGAAGTTGACCAGCATGTCGCGCAGGGGCACCACTTCATCCTCGCCCACCTGGCTGATCCAGTTGTGGGGCAGGTTAGGCCCGGTCAGAAACAGTGTTTCAGGGTAAAAATTGCCGATATAGTCGCCGACAAACACTTTACCGCTGCTGGCCATAATCAGGTGCAGCTCGTACTCCTTGTGGAAGTGCCAGCGGACCAAGGGGCAAGGGAAACCATGCTGGCGATAAATGATCGACAAGCCGTTATGGTCGTCCATCAGTTCGTAGGAAGGGTCGGTAGCTCTGGCGAGTCGCGTCATGATTTCGCGCTTATTCGGGTTGTTATGGGGCGATCATGCCGCCTTATCTAAATTCCTACCAGCTACGGTTATTACTCCGTCGCAATTGAAGCGACGATCTGTACGCAAAGGGCCTGGTTCAATGAAAACACTGTTACTGATCGGCATCGGCGCAGGTGACCCGGAGCACATCACCGTCCAGGCGATTAACGCCCTCAACCGCGCATCGGTATTTTTTGTGCTGGATAAAGGCCAGGCCACTGAAGATCTGGTGCGTCTGCGCCTGGAAATCTGCGAGCGTTACATCCGCGAACCCGCGTACCGGGTGGTACAGGTCAGTGATCCGCAGCGTGACAGCTCGACCCCTTCCTACACCCAGGGCGTGGAGGACTGGCATGAGCAGCGCGCCGAAGTGTTCCAGCGCCTGATTGATAATGAACTGGCCGAGGGCGAGTCGGGGGCGTTTCTGTTATGGGGGGAGCCGGGGTTGTACGACAGTACGTTGCGTATTCTGGAGCGGGTGCGGGCCAATGGCTGCTCCGGCTTCGACTACGAAGTGATCCCCGGCATCAGCAGTGTGCAGGTATTGGCGGCGCGCCATCGCGTGCCCCTGAACGGTATTGGCCAGCCGATTCGTATTACCACCGGGCGACGATTGGCCGCCGCAGACCTGGACAACGTGGTGGTGATGCTTGATGCCCACTGCGCGTTTCAAAGGTTTACCCAGGAAAACCTCGACATTTATTGGGGCGCTTATCTGGGCACCGCCGATGAAATCCTGATTGCCGGCAAGCTCGCCGACGTGTGCGAGCAGATCAAACAGACCCGCGAAGCCGCGAGACAACGCAAAGGCTGGATCATGGACACCTACTTGCTGCGTCGGCGCCTTGCACCCAACTTATGAGGTGAGTGGCCTGGCGCTGTTTTTCGCTTCGATCCACTGCGACATGTATTGCGTACTTTTATGCTGGTGATGACGCAGCATGGCGCCGGTGAAGTTGTTGCGCCGATGCTGCTCAAGCCCGGCGCGGCACGCGTTGATCCGTTGCACCAGCGCCGGGCCATGGTCGCTTTGCAGGTAGCGCGCCTGGAGCAATGCCTGGCCGTTTTGCTGGGCGTTTTGCCAGGCCTGCGGGTTTTGATACAGCTCAACCGCGGCGGCGGCAATGGCACTGGCGCTTTGTTCAATGGCACCGGCCCACGGCATGTCGCCGTGCATGCCTTCGGCGCCGATCGGGGTCGTCACGTTGGGCGTACCGCACAGCATGGCGTCGGCAATTTTGCCTTTGATTCCGGCGCCAAAACGCAGGGGGGCAAGGCAGATGCGGGCGTTGCTCATGACGGCCAGCGCGTCTTCGGCCCAGTTCAACACGTGAAAACCTTGCTTGGGGTTATGCAAGGCCGTGGCTTTGGGCGGCGTGTAGGCACCGTAGATATGCAACTGGGCATCGGGCAATTGCTGGCGGATCAGCGGCCAGACCTGAGTTTTCATCCATAGCACCGCGTCCCAGTTGGGCGCATGGCGAAAGTTGCCAATGCTCAAAAAGTGCTGGCGCTGCTCAAACGGCACGAATTCGCTCGGCACCTTGTCGACCATCAACGGGCACCAGTGCAACAAGGCGGCGGGCACGTGGAATTGCTCGACCAGCAGATCAATCTCGTATTCGGAGATCATCAGGTTCAGGTCGCTGCGATAGATGGCGGCAATTTCTCGCTGCGCCAGATCGGCATCGGCCATGTGTTCGAAGGTCTGCACGGGCGAGGGCGCAAACAGGCGGCTGAAGTCATCCTGCTCGGGATGATCTTTTAAGTGGGCCTTAAGTTGCAGATGGCGAGCATCACGCAGGCTTTGCAGGTCTGAGGTTTCCAGCACCCGCAGGGCATTCGGACAGTGCTTTTCGACCCGCCAGCCGAACTGCTCCTCCATCATGAAGCGGTCAAACAGCACGATATCCGGGGCCAGCTCACTGATAAAGGCATCAAAGCTGCTGTTGTTCAGCTCGATAGCAACCTCAGCAATGCCCAGGGCCGCCAGATCTGCCTTGTGTTCGCCAATCCCGGCAGGGCTGCTGAAGGTGAGGTGCCAGCCTTCCTGCAAGAAGCTCTCGATGATTTGCATCATATGTCCGCCTGCCGCCGAGGAGCGTGGCTCGGGCCACACGTAGCCAATGATCAGAACGTGGGTAGGGCGGGACAACGACATGAGCAGATCCTTGGAGCGCGGGGGAGGCTGAAAAAAGGCGGCAATTGTCGCGCAGTCAGGTGCGTATGACCAACTCGATTGTGGGAGTGGACAACTACCTCAACATTGACCTGTTACAAAGCACTGCGTAGCCTTGCACTTTCGAGGTTCTTCGCAACGCGAAGCTAAGACGGGAACGCGGTATGCCGCGGCTGCCCCCGCAACTGTAAACGGTCAATAACCCTGCCAGGCCACTGCTGATTCAGCGGGAAGGCGCAGGGCAGAGGTCAGCCGCTGGCAGACTTCCAGCCGTGAGCCAGGAGACCTGCCTCGTACCCGATTCTTACTTCAACCGGGCGGGGTGATCCGGTGGCGAAGAGTAACCGCACACACCAGGCGGTTCTCGTCCCGTTTGCCCGCCGCTTTGCCAAAGGGCATCCGATGAAAACACTGGCCAAAACCCCCGTCACTATCGTTACCGGCTTTCTCGGCTCGGGCAAAACTACCTTGCTGCGCCATATGCTGGACAACGCTCAAGGTCGTCGCATTGCCGTGATCGTCAACGAATTCGGCGAGCTGGGCATCGACGGTGAAATCCTCAAGCAATGCTCCATAGGCTGCACCGAAGAAGAAGCCAACGGCCGCGTGTATGAACTGGCCAACGGCTGCCTGTGCTGCACCGTGCAGGAAGAGTTCTTCCCGGTCATGCGCGAACTGGTTGCCCGTCGCGGCGACATCGACCACATCCTCATCGAAACCTCGGGCCTGGCCCTGCCAAAGCCGTTGGTTCAAGCCTTCCAGTGGCCAGAAATCCGTAGCGCCTGCACCGTTGACGCGGTCATCACCGTGGTTGACAGCCCGGCCGTTGCCCGTGGCACCTTCGCCGCCTTCCCGGACCAGGTCGACGCCCAGCGCAAACTCGACCCGAACCTGGACCACGAATCGCCCTTGCACGAACTGTTTGCTGATCAACTGGCCAGTGCAGACCTGGTGATCCTCAACAAAACCGACCTGATCAACCCTGAGGACCTGGCCAAAGTCCGTGCCGAAGTCGCTGAAGAACTGCCACCGGCGGTAAAAATCATCGAAGCCAGCAGCGGTCGCTTGCCGCTGGACGTGCTCTTGGGTCTGGGGGCCGGTTCTGAAGACCATATCGACAGCCGCCACAGCCATCACGATCATCACCACGATGGCGATGATGACCACGACGACCACGACCACGACGCCTTTGACTCGATCTCCATCGAGCTGCCACAAGCAGAAGAGCGCCAGTTGCTGGATGCGCTCACCGAGCTGGTCGTCAAACACGACATCCTGCGCGTTAAAGGCTTTGCCGCCATTCCTGGCAAACCGATGCGCTTGCTGATTCAGGGCGTGGGCACGCGTTTTGACAAGCACTTCGACCGCGCTTGGGGCAGCGACGAAGCACGCACCACCAAACTGGTGCTGATCGGTCAGGACCTGGACGCAGCCTTGCTCGAGTCCACACTGCGTACAGCGTTGGGCGCTTAAACCATGCATTTGCTCAGGACCCAGCCCGGTGGCTTTGTATCGGACGACAACATTGCCGACTTGGGCCAGACACCCGCTGAGCTGGTGATCCTGTGCAGCGGTGATTCAAGCCTGGCACTGCTCGCGGACGCCGCGCAGCAGTTGCCTGAAGATTATCCAAGCCTGCGTCTGGCCAACCCGATGCAGGTGCAAAATCACGGTTCGGTCGATCTGTACTTCGATCAGGTGTTGCAACACGCCAAAGTGATACTGCTGTCATTGCACGGCGGGATTGGTTACTGGCGCTATGGCATCGAGCGGTTGATGCAGTTGGCCGAGCGCGGCGTGACTTTGATTCTGGTGCCGGGCGATGACCGTCCCGACCCGGAGCTCAGCGCGTTGTGCAACGTACCCGCCGAACACGCCGAGCGCCTGTGGCACTTTTTACGCCAGGGCGGCCGGGCAAACGCGCTGCAACTCTATCGTTGCCTGGCCAGCCTGTGGCTGGGGCGCGATTATCCGTGGGGCGAGCCACAAACCTTGCCGCGTACGGCCATCTACCACCCGCAGCACGGTAGCGCTGAACTTGCCCACTGGCAAGCCGACTGGCAGGCCGGGCAGCCGGTAGCGGCATTGCTGTTCTATCGCTCGCACTTGCAGGCGGCCAATACCGCATTTGTCGATGTGTTTTGCCAGCGTTTACAGGCGGCCGGGCTTAACCCTTTGCCGATGGCGGTGGCCAGCCTTAAAGAGCCGGGTTGTCTGGCAGTGGTACAAGACCTGCTCGATGAGGTCGACGCCGGGGTCATCCTGAATACCACAGGTTTTGCCCAATCCAGCCCGGAAGCGCCGCATCTGCGGCCGTTCCGGCGCAATATTCCGGTGATTCAGGCGATTTGTGCTCAAGACAATGAACCCGGCTGGCGCGACAGCGAGCAAGGCTTGGGCCCGCGTGATTTGGCAATGCACATTGCCTTGCCCGAGCTGGATGGGCGAATTATCAGCCGCCCCATCAGCTTCAAAGACCTGGCCTGGCGCAGTGAGTGCAGCCAGTCAGACGTGGTGTGCTACCGCGCACAGCCCGAGCGTATGGACTTTGTCGCCGAGCTGGCACGGCGTTGGGTCGAATTGGCCCGTGTTCCTAACGCGCAAAAACGCATTGCCCTGATTCTGGCCAATTACCCGACCCGAGATGGTCGCATCGGCAATGGCGTGGGGCTTGATACCCCGGCGGCGGCGCTGAATATATTGCGCGCGTTACAGGCTCAGGGTTATCCGCTGCAAGACGACTTGCCCGCGTCGGGCACAGCGTTGATTCAAGCGCTATTGGGCGGGGTCAGTAACGATCTGGACAGCCTGGACCTGCGGCCCTGCCATCAGAGTTTGGGCCTGGATGAGTACTGGGCAATGTTCAATCAGTTGCCCGAAGCCAATCGCCAGGCCGTGAACGAGCGCTGGGGCACGCCGCACAACGATCCGATGTTTCGAAGTGGCCGCATGATGATTGCCGGGCTGCGTTTTGGTTTGACCTTTGTCGGCATTCAGCCAGCCCGGGGTTATCAGGTGGACGCCAGCGCGGTGTATCACGACCCGGATCTGGTGCCGCCGCACGGGTATCTGGCGTTCTACTTCTGGTTGCGCCACACCTTTGGCGCCCATGCCGTGGTGCACGTGGGCAAACACGGCAACCTGGAATGGTTGCCGGGCAAAGGCGTCGGCCTGTCTGAGCACTGCTGGCCGGATGCGATACTCGGCCCGCTGCCCAATGTTTACCCGTTTATTGTCAACGACCCGGGTGAAGGCGCACAGGCCAAGCGGCGCACCCAGGCGGTGATCATCGACCATTTGATGCCGCCGCTGACCCGCGCCGAAACCTACGGCCCGCTGCGTGATCTGGAACTGCTGGCCGATGAATATTACGAGGCGCAGTTGCTCGACCCGCGCCGCGCCCGTGAATTGCAGGGCGATATTCTCAAGCTGGTGCGCGACACCCACATTGATCGCGAACTGCAACTGGACGATAACCTCGACAGCGACGCGGATGCGGCTATTTGGTTGCCGCGTCTTGATACCTATTTGTGCGACCTCAAAGAGTCGCAAATCCGCGACGGGCTGCATGTTTTCGGCGAATCCCCGGCCGGGCGACTGCGTATCGACACCTTGCTGGCGTTGCTGCGCATCCCCCGTGGCGATGGTCGTGGCGCCCAATCAAGCCTGTTGCGCGCATTGGCCAAAGCCTTTGAGCTGGGCTTCGACCCGCTGGACTGTGCGCTGGCCGAACCGTGGACCCAGCGTCAGCCACCTGAGTTGCAAGCCGTCAGCGAGGCGCTGTGGCGCACCGCAGGCGACACCCGTGAGCGTCTTGAGCTGTACGCCGCACAGTTAATCGAGCAAGCGCTGGACGGCGGCTTGCAGTTGCCGGGCTGTGAGCAATGGGCTGAAGTCCGCTCGATTTTTGATGCTTTGCTGGATGTTGTCGCACCGCGTCTGGACGCGTGTGGGCCGGCAGAGATGCAGGGTTTGCTGGATGCCCTGAACGGGCGTTTTGTACCAGCGGGACCCAGTGGCGCGCCGAGTCGCGGGCGTCTGGATGTACTGCCCACCGGCCGTAACTTTTTTTCAGTCGATGTGCGCAATCTACCGACGACCACTGCGTGGCGGATTGGTTTTCAGTCCGCCAACCTGATTCTTGAACGTCACCTGCAAGACCATGGCGATCACTTGCGGCAACTGGGGTTGTCAGTGTGGGGCACGGCGACCATGCGCACGGGCGGCGATGACATCGCCCAGGCCATGGCGCTGATGGGCGTGCGCCCGGTCTGGGCCACGGGCAGCCAGCGCGTCGATGACTTCGAGATTTTGCCGGTCAGCCTGCTCGACCGGCCTCGGGTCGACGTGACCTTGCGGGTCTCAGGGTTTTTCCGGGACGCCTTTGCCAACCTGATCCGTCTGTTTGACGCGGCGGTGCAGGCGGTGGCGGCGCTGGATGAACCGGACGACCTCAACCCGCTGGCCGCCAAAGTGCGCAGCGAACGCGAACAACTTGAACGGGACGGCCTGGCCCCGGAACTTGCCGCGCGGCAGGCGGGCTGGCGCATTTTCGGCGCCAAGCCGGGTGCCTACGGCGCAGGCGTGCAAAACGCGATTGACGGGCGCCTGTGGCAAAGCCGCGAAGACCTGGCCGAGGTTTACCTCAACTGGGGCGGCTACGCCTATGGTGGCGCCGATGAAGGCACCGCTGCTCGCGGGCAGTTTGCCCAGCGCTTGAGCCAGGTGCAGGCGGTGGTGCAGAACCAGGACAACCGCGAGCATGATTTGCTCGATTCCAACGACTATTACCAGTTCCAGGGCGGTATGCTGGCGGCCGTCGAGAGTCTGAGCGGTACGACGGCGGCCAGTTACCATGGCGATCACAGCCAGCCGGACTTGCCGAAAGTACGCACCCTCAAGGAAGAGTTGAATCGGGTGATCCGTTCCCGTGCTGCCAATCCAAAGTGGATCGAAGGGGTAAAACGTCACGGCTATAAAGGTGCGTTCGAGATGGCGGCGACGCTCGACAACCTGTTCGCGTTTGACGCGACCACCCAATTGATCGATGACCACCAGTACGCGTTGCTTGCCGATGCCTACTTGCTGGACCCGAACACCCGTGATTTCGTCCAGCAACACAACCCGCACGCCTTGCGCGACATGACCGAACGCCTGCTGGAAGCCCAGCAACGCGGGCTCTGGAGCGAACCGGGCGACTACCGCGAGGCGTTGGAAAACCTGTTGCTGGACATTGAAGAAGACTGACTTTTGAAAGGGCTCAACCCATGACGGACACCCCGCATTTCCCGCTGTCGGCGGTGGTTGGCGCGGATTCATTGAAACTGGCGCTGTGCCTGACGGCGATTGACCCGAAAATCGGCGGTGTGTTGATCGAAGGTCCGCGTGGCATGGCCAAATCGACTTTGGCCCGTGGCCTGGCGGATGTGCTGGCCAGCGGGCCATTTGTCACCTTGCCGCTGGGCGCCACCGAAGAGCGGCTGGTGGGCACCCTTGATCTGGACGCTGCGCTGGGCCAGGGCAAGGCGCAGTTTTCACCCGGCGTGTTGGCCAAGGCTGATGGCGGCGTGCTGTATGTCGATGAAGTCAACCTGCTGGCCGATCATCTGGTAGACGTGCTGCTGGACGTCGCGGCCAGCGGCATCAATGTGGTGGAGCGTGACGGCATTTCCCATCGTCACCCGGCGCGCTTTGTACTGATTGGCACCATGAACCCTGAAGAAGGTGAACTGCGCCCGCAATTGCTCGACCGTTTTGGCCTGAACGTGGCCATGAACGGCCAGCCGCAGCCGGCTGAACGCAGTGAAATCATCCGTCGCCGGCTGGCCTTTGACAGCGACCCGCAGGGTTTTTGCGCGCACTGGGAACAGGCACAAGAGACTTTGCGCCAGCGCTGCCAGCAGGCCCGCAAGAGTTTGCAGGGCATTGCACTGGACGATGACTCGCTGGCCATCATTACTGAACGCTGCTTCGCTGCAGGCGTGGATGGCATGCGCGCTGATCTGGTCTGGCTGCGTGCCGCGAGGGCGCATGCCGCATGGCGGGGGGCAACGGCAATCAGCCTCGAAGACATTGATGCCGTGGCCGAGTTCGCCTTGCGCCATCGTCGCCGCGAACAGCCGCCACAAGCGCCAACCCCCGAGCAGCCTCAGTCTCAGGATAAGTCGGCGGGAAGCTCCAGCCGTTCAGGCCAAGGCCAGTGGGGTGAAATGCCTGCGCAGCCGCAAGCCATGGGCGCTCGACGTGAAGTGCCTAGCTGGCCAAAAAAGCCTTAGGCATTCGCCCTCGTACAACGGCGGGGGTGGATGCCAAACCTCAGTCGGGCACCCTTGAGCAAGGTCGGCAGGGCGCCAGTCGCCGTGCTGACAGCGGCGCCATTGATTGGCTGCAAACACTGTTGCGAGGCCGTCCACAGAATCGCAACGACCTGGCTTTTAAAAGCCGTAAAAGTGCTGCGCAGGAACTGTGGCTGGTGGTCATTGATGCTTCGGCCTCAACCCGTCGGCATCAGGCACTGGGCGATGCCAAAGGCTTGTTGGCGCAACTGTTTGAAGATGCTTACCGCCAACGTGCCCGAGTTGCCGTGATGACGGCCAGTGGCAGCGCACCACACTGGCACGTCAGCGGTGCCAAGGCTTCAAAAGCGCTGGATAACTGGTTGCAGAGTTTGGGAGCGGGTGGCGGCACGCCGTTGCTGGAAGCGTTGCAAGAGGTATCGCGCTGGCTTGAAGTGCGTCGCAAGCAGTTGCCGCAAGAGCAACAGCGCTTTTTGCTGATCACCGACGGGCGTTTAAAAGAAGGGCAGGCGTTACCGAAGCTGGACTGTCCGGGGGTATTGATTGATATCGAGCGAGGCCCGATTCGTCTGGGGCGTGCTGAGCAAATGGCCGCGCAGTTGCAGATCGATTACCTGCATATTGACGCGTAACCAACTGCCTCGCGATCGTTTAAAAAATCAAAAGATCGCGAGGCAAGCTCGCTCCTACAAGTAGGGCGGTTGTTAAGCCGGCATTACCCAAGGCTGTAGCGCGTAGCCTTCGTCGCTCAATTCGGTACGGGCCTGGGCCAGCAGGTTTTTCAGCTGGGTGGCATCAGACAGCGCGCTCAGCGAGATTTGTTTGCGGCCAATACGGGTGTTGGTGCGGTCAATAACTGTCAGGCTCAATTCGCCTTGGCCATCGGGCGCTGCCCAGGCAACGCACTGAAAAGGTTCAAAGGCGTGGCCGGCAATCAAAAGTGCTTCGTTGAAACGGAGCGGGGCGTTCATAGGGTCTTCTCTCATGTGTGCCCATCAAATGATTAACCGTCGGCTGGGCGTACCGTTCGGTTGGTTACTTGTACTGATGTCCTGAGACCTGCTTCGGGTCACACACGCGTGTCACTTTTTTTAATTTTTTTTTACCTCATTGATTTAAATCAATTCTGAAAGGCTGCCTGCATCCGCTTAAATGGCTGTTGCAGCGGCATGATGTCACTTTGGGTTGGCAAAGTTTAATTGGCTATTACCGTTATAAAGAAACGGTACAAGTCACCGCCAATCCAGTTGCTAACGTTACGCTCACCCATATCAACACTTTGTTTCTACGACTCTTTTTACTCAATGGCGCGAGGGATTAGCCATGCTTGGAATGTCATCACCTCGGCGTCTGTTAGTAGTAGATCCTTTCGAAGATTGTCACCAGTTATTACCAGGGCTTCAGAGTATCGGCTGGTCGGTGGACAGTTGCAGCCTGGAGTCTGTGATTGATCGGCCGTGTGACGTCGGTTTGTTTCGCTTGCTGCCTGAGCACCTGGAACGGCCCGACCCGCTCAAAAAAATGCTCAACCGCAGTGGTACGCAATGGATCGCTGTCGTCAGCCCCGAGGTGTTGAAGCTTAAAAATGTCGGCGACTTTGTCTGTGAGTGGTTCTTTGATTTCCATACCTTGCCCTTTGATGTACCACGGGTTGAGGTGACGCTCGGTCGTGCATTCGGCATGGCTCGGTTGCGTGATCATGAGGTCAACCTTGTCGAGACTGAGGGGCATGAACTGCTGGGTGATAGCCGCAGCTTGCGCGAATTGCGCAAACTGCTCGGCAAATTTGCCCCCACCGAATCGCCGATCCTGATCCGGGGTGAAAGCGGTACTGGCAAAGAGCTGGTTGCGCGAACGTTGCATCATCAGTCCCTGCGTCACGACAAGCCGTTTGTGGCGATCAATTGCGGGGCAATTCCCGAGCATTTGATTCAATCCGAGCTGTTTGGTCACGAAAAGGGCGCATTTACCGGCGCTCACCAACGCAAGATCGGGCGTATCGAGGCGGCCAATGGTGGCACACTGTTCCTCGATGAAATCGGTGACCTGCCACTGGAATTGCAAGCCAACCTCTTGCGGTTTTTGCAGGAAAAACACATTGAACGGGTCGGTGGCGGCGAACTGATCACCGTCGATGTCCGGGTTTTGGCGGCCACCCATGTCAACCTTGAAGCGGCGATCCAGTCTGGCCGTTTTCGCGAGGACCTGTACTACCGCCTCAATGTGTTACAGGTCTCTACCGTCCCGTTGCGTGAATTGCATGGTGACCTGAGCCTGCTGGCCAATCACTTTGCCCGCTTTTACAGCCAGGAGACTGGCCGGCGCCCGCGCTCGTTCAGTGAGGGCGCCCTGATCGCGATGGGCAATCATGCCTGGCCGGGCAATGTTCGCGAACTGGCCAACCGTGTCCGTCGCGGCCTGGTGCTGGCTGAAGGCCGACAAATCGAAGCGGCTGACCTGGGCCTCGAGTCCCACACCACGACTCAGCAAGTCATGGAGACCCTTGAAGACTATAAACATCGGGCTGAACGGCAGGCACTGTGTGATGTGTTGCATCGCCACTCGAATAACCTGAGCGTTGCGGCCAAAGTGCTCGGTGTGTCCCGGCCTACTTTTTATCGGTTATTGCACAAGCACCAAATTCGTTAGGACGCGGTGGTTGTGCGGCAGCGGCCATCAGTGCGGCGAGGGCATAAACCAAAGGCTTGAGAGCATCAGCGGATTTCATTGCAGACTCCGAACTTTATTCACCAGACCAACGTGTTTCGTGTTCTTGTTGATTTAAACGGTAAGCAGAACAGAGCAATACCTGTGCCGTTGTTAAACAACTCTTTCAAAACAGTAAGTTGCAAGAACTTGTTTGGCGGTAACGCAGCACAGTGTTTCAGATATGAGTCGGCTTAAGTGTTAACGCCTGTATTGGCAAAGCAATGATGTATCAACCTCTTTACAGTTTTGCTTAAAAGCCTTAAACCCCAGTGTTATAAGGCGTTAAGCCCCGGCGAGTGTTTCAGCGGGTTTACGCGAGTAAACGCTGTACGGCCGCAAAGGCCTGTTGCTGTCGAGTATTCCAATCACCGGTCAGAACTTGCAGCGTTTGCTGGTGCTGTTCGAGCCATTGCCGGCTGGCGTTGAAAAAAACTTGGCGTTCGGCAAGCAACGGTTGGCAGCGTTGACCGTCTTGCGTCCATTCAACGTCGTCGGGTGACAGCAGCAAATGCAGGTCGTAGTGACGGCTGAGCAACTGCGACTCCAGCCAGTCCGGGCAGTCGCCAAACAACGTCTGACTCCAGAGTATGTTGCTCAATAAGTGAGTATCCAGAATCAACAATTCAGGTTGCCTGGCGCGGGCCTGATCTTCCCAGTCGAGTTGCCCGCGGGCGATGGTCGCAATGTCGGCCAGGCAGGTATCGCGCGGGTTTTGCTCAATGAAGTAGCGCACATACTCGCCCACCAACACGCCACCAAAATGAGCCTGCAATTGCGCCGCGAGCCAGCTTTTGCCGCTGGATTCCGGACCTGCCAAAACCACGACCTTCATGTGCGCAGCACCACCAGCCCTGACATTGGCAACCCTTGGTTGAGAGAGAAAGCCGGGGATTGTACCCGGAGTCATTGCATCTTTGGGAATCCCTGCACACTACATCTCTGCACACAGTCAGGGCAGTCAGCAGTGAGCCGACGAAGAAGCTTTAAATGCTGTAAGCGTACTTATATGGATACAAAACGCGCCCTTATTAGCCATGAGGCATGGAACCTGATCTCTACACTTTTTAATTATTGTGCCGTTCAGGACAACACCTTATGTCTGCTTCTTTACACCAACACACCCCATCGCTGATAGCGCTCGACCCACGCGGGCTGAGTATTCGCCAAGTGGCTTATTACCGCCAAAACGCTCAGGAGGCGGTGCAGGCGCGGACTAACCGACACGTCTTCAGCCCTATCGGCGTGCTCAAGGAGCAGTGGGATCCGCGCTTATCAGCCCTGCATGAAAACGACACGAGTGTCAGGCCCAACCAACGCATGAGTTACTCACTGTCGGGCCGACTGCTGTTGAGTGACAGCGTCGACCAAGGGCAGGGGATCAGTTGGCTGGGCAGTTCTGGCCAGGTGATCCGGCGCTGGGACTCACGCGGCGCTTGCCAAACGTTCGAATACGATCATTTGTTACGCCTGACCGGGGTAGCTGAGCAAGCCAGTGCCGAAAGCGTCCCCGTGTTTGTCGAGCAGTTGACCTACGGGTCGTCAATTCCCGGCGAGGCCATGCGCAACCGTTGTGGCCGATTGATTACTCATGCCGATCCGGCAGGTGATGTCCGCTTTGAGTCTTACGACGTACTTGGCCAACTGTCGAAGCAAATACGCCGCTTCAGTGACGAATCGCAGGACAGTGAAGGTCATACCAGTACCTGGCGTTATCAGGCCTCAGGTGAACTTGCCGAGCAGGTTGATGCCAAGGGCAATCTTCAGCGTACGGGCTATGCCGTGGATGGCTTGCTGACCGGCGTGAGCGTTACGCTTGCCCGCGGCAGCGCCCAAACCCTGGTTGAACAAAGGGTATACAGCGCATCCGGGCAAGTGCTGAGTGAGCGCGCGGGTAATGGCGTCGTCAGCGCGCTTGAGTACAACGCATTTGATCAGCGCCTGCAGCGCTTGCGCAGCTATCGGTCAGGCAAGGCCGAAGAGTCACTGCAAGACCTGGCCTACACGTATGACCGTGTTGGCAATGTGTTGAGCGTGAGTGACGCGGCGCAGCCGGTGCAGTGGTTTGATAACACGCGAACCAAGGCGCAGAACACCTACCGCTATGACAGCCTCTACCAACTGATTGACGCCACAGGCCGTGAAAGTAGCCGCGCTGCCAGCGGGTCGGGGCTGTTGGATGCCGAGCCTTTTGGCTCGACCCAGGCCAATCTGTGCCGTCACTACCGGCAAAGCTACCGCTACGATGCCAGCGGCAATCTGAGCGCCCTGCGACACCTGCCTGCCCAGGCCACGGGTTACACCCGGCAGATGAGCATCGCCACCCATAGCAACCACGCTGTAGAACAGGCTCCGGCTGGATTAGCGCCAGGATTAGGCAGCGGGTTTGATAAAAATGGTAACCAGTTGGCACTGCAGCCGGGGCAGACGCTCAGTTGGAATGTGCGCAATCAGTTGCAGCGTGCCATTCAGGTCGTGCGCCCTGATGGTGAGGACGATGACGAAACCTATCGCTATGACAGCAGTGGGCAGCGAGTGCTGAAGATCCGCCGTAGTCTGTCCAAAAACAAGACCCATCAAACCACCGTACGTTGCTTGCCCGGCCTGGAGATCCGGCGTAATAGTGCTACCGGCGAGTGGCTGAACACCGTTATCGTCTCAGGCGCACTGCACAGCATCCGGATCTTGCAGTGGGAGAAAGGTCGCCCTGAGGGCATTGAAAATCAGCAAATACGCTTTGCTCTTTCGGATAACCTGGGCAGCAGTACGCTGGAGCTGGATGGCAGCGCTCGAGTGCTGAGTCAGGAAACCTATTACCCCTATGGCGGCACCGCCTGGTGGGCGGCAAAGAGCGCGGTTGAAGCGTCCTATAAAACCATTCGTTACTCGGGTAAAGAGCGCGATGCCAGCGGTCTCTATTACTACGGGTATCGCTACTATGCGCCGTGGCTTGGGCGCTGGATCAATGCCGATCCAGGCGCAGACATCGATGGTTTAAACCTGTACGCAATGGCACGTGGCAACCCCGTCAGTTATGTCGACAGCCAAGGGATGGCGTCGAAGAAAGTGGCCTTAGGCGGCCCGGTCAGTCGTTTTTCGCAGATTCGCGGTGCAGCCGCACGCTTCTCCGAACGAGTTCGCCCGGCCTTGCAGGCGGCAAGCTCGGCTGCCATCCGTGACTCATTGGCGACCTACGCAAGCAACGCGCTTGGGGTGGGGGTCGATCTGCTGTTGTTTGCCGGCAGGCAACCGACCCGCGTCTTGAATAACGTACTGAGGCAAGTCGTTGCGGGGCTGGATTCCCTGGCAGTCTTTCACATGACGACGGGATTATTGGGTAATTGGACCCGGTTCAGCCCGCTGGCTGGAATAGCAGCTCTTGCAACTGCCGACAGAGGCTTTGCAAGCATGAACGATACTGGCGCAGTTGACCTTGAACAGGAATGGGACCCCGTAGCCCGACAGCGCTTGATTGGACATGTAAGGGCGTTTTCCAGGGAGGTAGGGCAACAAGTGGTACGAGGTCTGGGTACGTCTGTGTCATGGGGGCAAACGCCGCTGGCCGCACGCGCCCCCAGAACACTGATGGCAGCCGCGGCTTATGGCTTGGCCACGATCCCAAACGCGATTTACAGCGGTTCAATTCCCGGATCTTTAATCCCCAATGTAGGGCCCCTTATTGAGGCTTACGATGCCGCGGCAGGCAGTGCCATACGGGCTGGACACGCAACTTCTGTATACGACGCTCATGTAGACGCCATTCAACTGCCTGACCTTGCGGCCACTGGCCACGGCGGGTTAAGCCGAATGTTCAATCAAGCGTGGGGGTATTGGTCGGGAGCGGGCATTGAAGCCATTGCCGCTTATGTCACTGGCCAGCCCATTTCCGGGCAAAGCACGCGCGCCCGATTCTGGGTCGCTGCGGCACGCGGAGTAGCGACGGCGCTCACAGAGTTTCGTGGTCTTTTGGTGCTAACCGCAAGACAGGGTTATAGCCGCTTATCCAGCCTGTGGCGCACGACATCACGCTGAATCAAGATCTTTCGTTTTACGAGGGGGGCGCAGGTCGATCGGCATCAACCGATCGACCTTTGGGCAAGTGCGATCAGGACAAAAATCCGCCATCCACATTCAGCGATACACCCGTGGTGTAGCTGGACGCATCGCTGGCCAAGTACAGCACTGCACCGGCCATTTCGCTCGGGTTGGCCACGCGCTTGAGCGGGATTTGTTGCAGTGCGCCTTTGAGAATGGCGTCGTTCTTGACCAGTGCTGAAGCGAACTTGGTATCGGTCAGGCCCGGCAGCAGCGCATTGCAGCGGATGCCGAAACCCGCACACTCCTTGGCAAAAACCTTGGTCATGTTGATGACCGCAGCTTTTGTCATTGAGTAAATGCCCTGAAATGGCCCCGGCGAGACACCGTTGATCGAGGCCACGTTGATGATGCTGCCGCCGCCGTGTTCGCGCATCAGCTTGCCGGCTTCAACCGACATAAAGAAGTAGCCACGAATATTCACGTCGACTGTTTTCTGGAACGCGCCCAGGTCTGTATCCAGGACGTTGCCAAACTGAGGGTTGGTCGCCGCGTTGTTGACCAGAATATCGAGGCGACCAAACTCTTCGCGAATACGCGCAAAGGTCCGGGTGATTTGCTCCATTTCACCAATGTGGCAGGCCATGGCTGTCGCGGTGCCGCCATTGGCAATGATCGCCTCAGCCACTGGCTGGCAACCTTCGAGCTTGCGGCTCGAGACAATCACATGGGCGCCTTGCTGGGCCAGAAGCTTGGCGATGGCCTCACCTATGCCGCGACTTGCGCCGGAAACAAAGGCGATTTTGCCGTCAAGGTCGAACAATTGAGTCTTGGACATGCTGATTCCCTGTTTATCGCGGGCTTAAAGGCTGGACTGGCGGATAACCTTGAGGCTCATCTGCTCAAGCAGTGCGTTCATATGTACGAACGGTGCAAAGCGTTTGTCCTGGGTCTGACCATGGTAGTAGCGGTAGTAAATTTGCTGAACGATACCGGCCAGACGAAACAGTCCGTAGGTGTAGTAAAAGTCGTAATTATCGATCTGAATCCCTGACCGTTCGGCGTAGTAGTCGACGAACTCGCGGCGGGTCAACATGCCGGGGGCATTGCTGGGCTGGCGGCGCATCAGTTGAACCGGTGCCGGGTCGTCAGCTTCGATCCAGTAGGCGAGAGTATTGCCCAAATCCATCAATGGATCGCCAATGGTCGTCAGTTCCCAGTCCAGCACGCCGATGATCTGCATCGGGTTGTTTGGATCAAGTATCACGTTGTCGAAGCGATAGTCATTATGAACAATCGCAGAGGTGGGATGGTCGGCGGGCATCTTGGCGTTAAGCCACGCCTTGACCTCTTCCCAAAGCGGAGCATCTGGGGTCAGGGCTTTTTCATAGCGATCGCTCCAGCCTGAGATTTGGCGCTGGACATAACCTTCTGGCTTGCCCAGTTCGCCCAGGCCGCAGGCGGCGTAATTAACCCGATGCAATTCGACCAGTTTGTCGATAAAACTCTTGCACAGGGTCCGGGTATCGTCGGCGCTGAACGCCAGTTCGCGCGGCAGGTCTGAGCGTAAAATGATGCCCTTGACCCGTTCCATCACATAGAACTCGGAACCGATCAGGCTGGTATCGGTGCAATGGGCATAGGCTTTGGGGCAGTACGGGAACGCGTCCTTAAGCTGGTTGAGAATGCGGAATTCTCGGCCCATATCGTGAGCCGACTTGGCTTTATGGCCGAACGGCGGGCGGCGAAGGACCAACTCAACGCCCGGGTACTCAATCAAGTAGGTCAGGTTGGAGGCCCCACCCGGAAACTGGCTAATTGCCGGTTGCCCCGAAAGCCCCGGAATATGAGCTTTGAGGTAAGGATCAATCTGGCTGGCGTCGAGCTCTTCGCCAGAACGGATACGGGTAGATGAGTCGGTAAGCGTCATGTTTATCTCTTCTGCTTATTTTTGTGACCTGACAACATTCGCTAATTTAATGCGCCGTAACGCCAAGCACAGCCTTAATAGGTACGCGTGTTAGTGAATAATCAGTGTCCTTGATTGGCATTGAGTGAAGCACAGCTAAAAAAAAACCGAAGCACGGGGCTTCGGTTTTCAGGATGTTGCGTGTGGCTTACGACGGGAAAAGTTCGCTCAGCTTCATGGCCAGCATCATGTCGCCTTCAGCGCGCAGTTTGCCGCCCATGAACGCTTGCATGCCGTCGGTTTCGCCGCTGACGATGCCTTCCAGGGTTTCGCCGTCCATCACCAGAGTCACTTGTGCGTCCGGGTTTTCGCCTTCCAGCAATTCGCACGTGCTGTCTTTGACTACCAGCGAGAAGTGCTTGTCTTCATCAATGCGAAAACCGAATACCAGGTCCAGGCCGGCAGCAGCGGCTGGGTTGAATTTGGCTTTCATTGCTTGAACGGCATCAGCTACAGAAGTCATGGTTCGATCCTTTTAGGGTGGGTTACGGCGACCCGCAGGTCGCGGTTGCCAGCGCTCATCGGTAGGTGATCAGCGATGGCGTCTTCAACAACTGCAAATGCACATGGTTGTTGAAGGAAGCCAGGGTTACCTCACGGCCACGGTACTTGAGTTGGCTGAGCGAGGTATTGACGATTTGCCAGGTCAGCTTGAAGGCTTCGCTGGCAGGAATTTGGGTCAACAGGTGGAGCAGGGCAGTGATGCTGCCGCCGGAAGTGAACACGGCAATGTTTTGTTTATGCCCGGCGTGGTCAAGCACGCGATTGAGGCCGCCTTGTACGCGCTCGACAAAGGCCAACCAGCTTTCGATCTGCGCGGTGTCATAGGTACCGCTGAGCCAGCGCGCAATAATCAGATCAAAGATGCGCTGAAACTCTTCTGGCTGTTCAGCTGCATTTTTCAGCGTGTGCAGGGCGTTCGGTTCTTGCGGCAAAATGCCTGGCAGCAGGGCATCGAGAATCCCGAACGCATCAAACTCATTAAACGCCGGGTCTATTTCCAGTGCGGGCGTGGGTAAGCCGGCGGCAGTGAACTGGGCGAGGGCATGTTCGGCGGTGTGTTGCTGGCGCAGTAAATCACCCGACAGACAGCGATCAAAGCGTATCCCCAAGTCAACCAGATGCTGACCTGTGATTTGCGCCTGACGTACACCCAGCGGCGACAGCACGTCGTAGTCGTCTGCACCGAATGAGGCCTGTCCATGTCGAATCAAATAGATGATGCCCACGTCCGCTTCCCGGCACGTTGAAAGTCTGGCGAGGTTAGGAGGATGCCGGGAGCCTGTCAATAAAAAAACATACGCTTGTTTGAATTGTCTGTAAGCACCGTCGACAAGGTGTTTCGCGGCTGGCAGCCCCGGTATCACGTCGGTATGCTGGGCAGCATTACGTGGCCCTGTCCCGAGGGCTGCAAGCGTTTGTAAGGAGAGGCTGTGGAATTTCTTGCCGAATACGCCAGTTTTTTGGCTAAAACCGTCACCCTGGTGGTTGCCATTCTGGTTGTCCTGGTGACCCTGGCAGCATTGCGTGGCAGAGGTCGCAAGACTGCCGGGCAATTGCAAGTCAGCAAGATGAACGAGTTTTATAAAGGCCTGCGCGACAAGCTCGAGCAATCACTGTTGTCCAAGGATCAACTCAAGTCGTTGCGCAAGCAGCAGGCCAAAGTCGATAAAAAGCAGAAGAAACAACCGGAAGAAAAGCCGCGGGTCTTCGTACTGGACTTTGAAGGCGATATCAAAGCCTCGGCAACCGAGAGCCTGCGTCATGAAATTACGGCATTGCTGACACTGGCCACACCGGCTGACGAAGTGGTTTTGCGTCTGGAAAGCGGCGGGGGTATGGTCCATAGCTACGGTTTGGCCTCATCGCAGCTGGCGCGTATTCGACAGGCCGGCATCCCGCTGACCATTTGCATCGACAAAGTGGCCGCCAGCGGCGGTTACATGATGGCGTGTATCGGGCAAAAAATTATCAGCTCGCCGTTCGCGATTTTAGGGTCTATCGGGGTGGTGGCGCAGTTGCCAAACGTCAACCGCCTGCTTAAAAAGCACGACATTGATTACGAAGTACTGACCGCTGGCGAGTACAAGCGCACCTTGACGGTATTCGGTGAGAACACCGAAAAAGGCCGTGAAAAGTTCCAGCAGGACCTGGATATCACTCATCAATTGTTCAAGAACTTCGTGGCCCAGTACCGCCCGCAACTTGACATTGATCAGATTGCCACCGGGGAAGTCTGGTTGGGTGTAGCTGCGGTCGATAAGTTGCTGGTGGATGAGTTGAAAACCAGCGATGAGTATTTGTCTGAGCGTGCTAAACAAGCGCAGCTGTTTCATTTGCATTATGCCCAGCGTAAAAGCTTGCAAGAGCGTGTTGGCCTTGCCGCCAGTCACTCTGTTGAGCGCGTGGCTGACTCACTGTGGGGGCGTTTGACCCAACAACGTTTCTGGTAACGAGCGTCCCGGTTGCGATTTGATTGCGTAACCGGGTTTTATTAAATGTGCGTTACTTATATAGGCGGCTCGTTCGAATTACAGTTGTATTCACATGCTGAACCATCAGATATTCAATTAAATTTATCTGTGCTCTGTCTATAAGCTGATTTTTCAAATTTTAGATGAGGGCTTATGCCATGACCGACACACTGAATGTCCCCGAGTTATCTCCCTCCCAAGTACCCCCTCTCACGGCTGAGCAATGGCTTAATACTGAAGTGCAACACCCCCATCAGACTTTTATTGAGCAGTAATTGCCTGCATGGTTCAAGGCTGCATCGCCGACATTGCGCGAAACATTGCGCCAAACCATGTTGCAGTGGCACACGACTCAAACCGAAATTGCCCCTGTATTCGCCAGTATCCAGTCGATAGAACAGTTTGCTGTGCCCTTATTGGAAACCGCCTTGACGGCCCATGGATGGGGCTCTATCAACCTCAGGACCCATGGTTTCAAACAGGTCCGTTTGTTAAGCAATGCGGTTTTGTTCTTAGCCAATCAGCAAACGAGTCTGGTCGATTGTCTGGCCAAATTTATATTGCCCGAGTCTTTGATCCCCACGTCTCTGGAAGTCAATCTGATTTCCAGTACAAGCCATCATGACGTGATGCAGGCGGCCTTACAGAACTTTGAGCACGCTGAAACAGTCAAGGGTGGATTTGACCCGGGCACAACCCTTTACAAGGTTCAAAGCAACGGGTTTGTTAATTTACCGGAGTATGAACCTGAAAAATTTGCTCGCATCTGCCGCGACCTCAATCTTGGCGAGCAATACCAGTCGCACCTGGACAGTATCTTCACGCCCGTTGAAATAGACTATGAGGTCACGGATCAGCGCTTCAAAGCCTTTCAACTTAAAGTGGCGTTCATTAAAAATAAGCGTCTTGAGTTTTCGGCTGAGTTGCATGTCGCGTTCATGAAGCGCCATGTGACTGCCGATAATTATAATTTTATACTGGCTGAGCTCTTGAACTACGCGCTTGCTTGGCAGGATAGGCCTAACGTCCACAGCACGTTAAGAGTTATGGGCTTTGAAGTGCCTGGAATGATTGTTTGGTGGCCCGAGAAGCTTCAGGCGAGTGAATCGCAGCGCTGCATCGTGTACTTGCCACAGGCGCCAAAACAAACTTTTTACGAATTTGAAACGATCGATCAGTTCAAAATTAATTTGCGTGAGCGGCTTAAACAGCGTGAGTTTTCAGACTACTTTGTGAAGTTGATACCCTTGCGTTATCGTGCTGAGTTCATTAGAAGAATCGATCTTAAAAAAGTGGCTTGGGATTCTTTGTTATTACTTCGCCCGCCTATTATTAATTAACCTGCCATTTTCAACGAATCTGAATTGATTACGCAACTGGTTGATCCCTTTGAAAGGGCGTGGCAGTTGCAACTGGCGCAAATCAAAGATGACGCCCGACTTCTGGCCGTACCCACTGCAGATGAAGACAGCCAATCGCGTCTTGCACGGCAGGCAGCGTTCTGGAATGCCGGACTAAGTGCCCTGACGCTTGTGATGGGCTTTGTGCCAGTGGTGGGAGAAATGATGCTGTTGTTTGGCGTAGTTCAGTTGGGCGTTGATATCTACGAAGGCATTGAAGCGTGGGAGCGTAACGATAAAGTTGCTGCCCTGGAGCACCTGTTTGACGTGGCGCAAAACCTCACAATGGTCGCGGCACCAGGGGCGGTCAAATCTTTAAACTCTTCACCGGTGGTTAATCGGCTGACCCAAATTACCCTGGGGACTGGTCAGAAACGCTTGTGGAAGCCAGATCTAAAATCGTATGAGCGTCGACCTGAAATTTTGTCAGGCCTCACACCCGATGCTAAAGGGTTGTACCCGTTAAAGGGCGTGCACTACCTTGAGCTCGAGAAAAAGGTTTATCAAGTGCGGGGAGAGGTGGGTTCGGGGGGGATGTCTATTGAGCCGGTACGAAAACCGGATGCTTACAGCCCCACCCTGAGACACAGCGGCAGTGGGGCATGGACCCATGAATTTGACGCGCCGATGCAATGGTCTCGCTTGCAGTTATTTCGGCGCCTTGGTCCCGATACTCAGGTATTTTCCGATGCTATGGCCGAGCACATCTTGTCGCTGAGTGGCACGAGCGAGGGGGAGTTGCGAAAGATGTATGTCGATATCCTGCCAAGGCCACCGCTGTTGGCCGACTGCATCAAACGCATACATCTGAGTGAGCAAATCGAAGGCTTTAGTTTACAGATGCAACAGGGCTTGCATGACAAGGCTGACTTGGCAGCCATGCAACTCGAACTGCTGCCCCGGTTGCCCGGCTGGCCAGACGATCAAGGGTTGCGTGTGGTAGACCTGCAGCGAGGTACCTTCAAGGACTTCGGTGTGAGCCCTGAAAGGGTAAGTGCCAGGACGCAAGTCACTCAGGCGCGCATTGATAAGGGCGAATTACTCATGGCAACACTGGAGTCCATGACGGATACACAGATCCAGACGCTGCTGGAAGATCCCGTCATTGGCACTAAAGAGCAAGCGTCGGCATTGGCACGTAAACTGGGCAACCTGGCTCAATCAACCAAACGTGAGCTGATTACACGCCTTTACACGTCCAACGAGAGCCTTGCGCCGGAGCTGAGAAACATAAGGCTGCAGTTCCCTGGCTTGCCGGTAGGCGTCCTGGAAGAGTTGGCCAGTCACCTTTCGCAGGATGAGTTGACGGGGCTGACCTATCTTGCTCGCTTACCATTGCGTGCTGGCGAAGAAGCGCGCCGTTACGCACAAGAACTGCGTTTAAATCGCGCTTTTGAAGGAATTCTTTGCGAAGCTCTGAGCAACACTGACAGCCAGACACTGGCCTGGCACACGATGCCGCAGCTGGCTGGATGGCCGAAAAAGGTGACAATTTCTGTCCGCAATCATTTAAACAACGAGCAGTTGAGCGTCATTGAAGGTGAGACAGGATCATCTAGGCGTGAAATTTTTAAAAAGGGTGAGCTCTGTGAGTATTCCGGCGCAAGCACCGGCCAACCCTTCACAAGCCCGGATCTGACAGCCTGCGTGTACAAATCGTTGACTGATAATGAACGTAAAGGACTCAATGGCGGTGCACCATTGTCTTATGCAGCGTTCATGTCGAACATAGCAACGCTGGCAACCCAGCAGCGAAGCGGCTCAGCAAAGGCTCTGGGCATGCAAGATATCAAGCCCTGGTTCAAGTCTCCCATGCGTCTTGCTGACGGGAGGGTCGGCTATACGTTGGGCGGGAAGGCCGGGCGTCTCAGCGAAGCAACCAAGGAGCCGATATTAAAGGATTTGGTTCAAGAGCTTTATCCGAACATGTCGGAAGCTCAGACAGGCCAGTTTCTGCGTAATTTGCAGCTTTCACCGGAGTTGGTTGCAAGTGAGTTGGTGGCGCGCAAGGCAGAACTGGATATGTTGCGTAAAACCTTGCAGGAGTGGGAAGAGGCCAGTGTCTGGACCTATCCAGTCAGAGGGTTGCGCACGTTGGTACCGATTCAAACCAAACGTGCCATGAGTCGAGTACTGATCCGCGCCTGGCGCAGGTTGAGTACGGAGGTAAGTCTGGAGGGGGTTGCCGGGTACGAGTTAAATCTTAATGGCTGGCCGGTCGATGCCTTGCCCTCTTTCGAAGCCAATTTTAGTCATGTCCTCTCTTTGTACCTGGCCAACACCACCTGTAAGGTTCCCGCTGTCTTGCTGGATAAATTCACCGAACTGCGCCATCTGTCACTCAATACCACTCAGTTGACCGAGCTTCCGGCCTCTATTGCCAATATGCCAGAGCTGACACATTTGAATCTTCGCAACAATCAAATCGTGTTGACCCCTGAGAGTGTGGAGGTCTTATCGGCGATGACAAAGCTGAAGACGCTGGTATTGACCGGTAACCCGCTGGGTAGAAGTTTTTCGGTGCAACAGATGCCCGACATGCAGCATTTAATTCTGCGTCACACCGGCTTGAACACCTGGCCGACAGGGATTCAGGCACTCAATCATTTGCAAACACTGGACCTGCGCAACAACACCATTAGCCATATCCCGGAAGAAATGCTCACCCAGGCAATGGCTTCTATCAATCGGGTTACCTCCTTGCACGACAATCCGCTGACTCCAGACTCGGTAAGGCGTTTAAATCTATACCGTGACAATCAGCAAAATACGCTGAGCATGGCGAGGGGCCGTGAGCATGCCACAAGAGTTCAGGGCATTGATCATTGGGCTGACGAACCTTCTGCTGTGCAAAGCAGTCTATGGGCGGCTTTGGCGCGCGAACCCGGCTCTGCTGATTTTTTTGCCGTCATTGAAGACCTGAGTACGTCATCGCAATTTGCAAATGCCAGAGTGGATTTGACTCTGCGCGTCTGGGCGCTACTGCAAGCGGCCCATGACAGCACTGAGCTACGCAGCCGTTTGTTCGGCCTGGCTGGACACTTGGGTACCTGTGGCGATGGTATTGCGATGGTATTTGCTGAGCTGGAGCTGGACCACCTGGTGTTTCTGGCGGAGCATTCAGCCCATAGCGAAGACGCAATGCTTAAGCTGGCACGCGGGATGTTTCGTATCGATATGCTCAACAAGCATGTCTTGAGCATCATCAGTGCGCGCATCAATACCATCCATGCCACTCAGAATGAGTATGTGCAGCAACTGCAGGAACTGGTTGATGCCGCAGGCACGAATCTGGCACCAAGGCCTCTGGCCGAGATGCCCGCAGTGGAGCGCCAAGGTGTTGCCTATCGGCTGGGTTCTGCAGAGGGTATAAGGTTGGCCGCTTTGCTCAGCCCGGGAAGCGTGCAACAACAGATAGCGCGCCTTGATCCGCTGGAGATCCAGATGTTTTACCACGTCAATCTGGCCAATTCACTGGAGCTGCCGGCACGGCCTACTAGCATGCGCTTCGGCAACATTGCCAACGTATCCGCTGCGGAACTCGAGTCCGCCAGGCAGTACGTACTTGATCAAGAACAGATGCCTGCATTGCTTGAGTCCATCTCAGGGCAGGAGTTCTGGGGCGATTATTTGCAGAAAAAAACGCCGTCGGCATTCACCGCGGTAATGGACAGGTATCAGGCGTTGCTTGATGAGGTGTACTCGCAGCGTGCCACGCTCAGCAGTGATGAATACAAGCGACAGTCTGAAAGAGTGGGCAATGAGCGCAAGAAGGCTATTGCTGAGGTGGTTACACAGCTAACGAAATTGGTCCTTGAGACCCATCCACTGGCAGTTTCTAAAGCGGGAGAAACACGATCCACAAGGGTCTAAAGGCGCATAAACAGCCCTGAATGCTGAACAGGGCTGTCATTTATGGCTTAACGACGACGGAACAAAGGCATCGGCTCGTCGGTTGAAGACTGGTAGGTCACCGAAAAATCTTTCAGGCCTTCCAGTGCTTCATACGGGTCTTTGTCAGCGCGAATGGCAAACGCGTCAAAGCCGCAGCGGTGAAGATAGAACAACTGGTCACGCAGTACATCGCCAATGGCGCGCAACTCGCCTTTGAAACCATAGCGGTCGCGCAGCAGGCGGGCGTTGGAGTAGCTGCGGCCATCGGTGAATGCCGGGAAATTCAGGGCAATTACCTGGAAGTGTTCAACGTCCTGGCCAATCTCTTCGGCTTCTTCATCGCTGTCCAGCCACACACCCAGGCCGCCGTCACGGGCTTTGAGGGCGTGAGCATGCTCGCGCCACAATGCCAGCGGCACGATCAGGTCGTCACAGTTGGAAATACCGTCGAAGGCCGCGTCCTTTGGCAGCAAGTGCCAGGTTTCGTCGATAACTTCGTTGTTCTTAATTATTCGCTGCATAGACGCGCTCCTTGAAAGGGTCGATGCCGATACGTTGGTAAGTGTCGATAAAACGCTCATCTTCATTGCGTTTTTCAACATAGACGTCGATCAGCTTTTCAATCACATCCGGCATGTCATCTTGCGCGAACGATGGGCCAAGGATCTTGCCCAGGCTGGCATCACGGCTGGCGTTGCCACCCAGCGACACCTGGTAGAACTCAGCGCCTTTCTTGTCCACGCCCAAAATACCGATGTGACCGACGTGGTGGTGACCACAGGCGTTCATGCAACCGGAAATGTTGAGGTCCAGCTCACCGATGTCGAACAGATAGTCCAGGTCTTCAAAACGGCGCTGGATCGATTCGGCAATCGGGATCGACTTGGCGTTGGCCAGCGAGCAGAAGTCACCGCCCGGGCAGCAGATCATGTCGGTCAGCAAACCAATGTTCGGCGTGGCGAAACCTTGTTCGCGCAACTCGCCCCACATGGTGAACAACTGGCCTTCTTCAACATCGGCCAGGATGATGTTCTGCTCGTGGGAGGTGCGCAACTGGCCGAAGCTGTAGCGGTCGGCCATATCGGCAATCGCGTCCCACTGTTTGTCGGTCACGTCACCCGGCGCAACACCGGTGGGTTTCAACGACAGGGTAACGGCAACATAACCCGGCTTTTTGTGGGCCAGGGTGTTGCGGCTGCGCCAGCGGGCAAAGCCTGGATGCTGCTTGTCCAGTTCGGCCAGTTCAGCACCGAAGTCAGGCAGGGCTTTGTAAGCCGGGTCAACGAAGTGCTTGGCGATCCGTTGAACTTCAGCTTCGGTCAGCGTGGTCGAGCCGCCACGCAGGTGAACCATTTCGGCCTCAACGCGTTCAGCGAAGACTTCAGGCGTCAGGGCTTTTACCAGGATCTTGATCCGGGCCTTGTACTTGTTGTCACGACGGCCATAACGGTTGTAAACACGCAGAATGGCTTCGAGGTAGCTCAGCAAGTCTTGCCACGGCAGGAATTCATTAATGAACGCGCCGACCACCGGCGTACGGCCCAGTCCGCCACCCACGAGCACGCGGAAGCCCAGCTCGCCAGCTTCGTTGAACACAGGCTCCAGGCCGATGTCGTGAACTTCGATGGCGGCACGGTCAGACGCCGAGCCATTGATCGCAATTTTGAACTTGCGTGGCAGGTAGGCGAATTCCGGGTGGAAGGTGGTCCACTGACGAACGATTTCGCACCATGGGCGCGAGTCAATCAGCTCATCCGCCGCCACACCGGCGAACTGGTCGGTGGTGACGTTGCGCAGGCAGTTACCGCTGGTCTGGATGGCGTGCATTTGCACGGTGGCCAGTTCTTCCAGAATATCGGGCACGTCTTCGAGAGCCGGCCAGTTGAACTGTACGTTCTGGCGGGTACTGATGTGGGCGTAGCCTTTGTCGTAGTCGCGGGCAATCTTTGCCATCATTCGCGCTTGACGCGAAGTCAGTTGGCCATACGGCACGGCAACCCGCAGCATTGGGGCAAAACGCTGGACATAAAGGCCATTTTGCAGGCGCAGAGGGCGGAACTCTTCTTCGCTCAGCTCCCCTGCCAGGTAGCGTCGGGTTTGATCTCGGAACTGCTTTACGCGGTCCTCGATGATCCGCTGATCGTACTCGTCATATACGTACATATAGGTCCTGTTCTCAGGCTGCTTACAGCTTATCTGCGCGCACGGCCGCGCACTCCCCACGGAGCGGTCGCAAGATACCAGTTTGTAGTTATGCGCAAAAGTGATGTTTAAGCATATGCAAAGAACCAAAGCGACTATAAGAGGCTGATTCTCAATCACTTACTTGTACAAAGGGTATTACGGGTCTTTACTTAAAGACATTCTTCTAAGCATTCACCCATAAAACCGAAAAAAGGCGATGCGATGAGAACTCAAATGAAAGTGCGCAAAACCAGCAGCAGAGTAGATGCGTGGGCCATTCTTTTTCTGGTCATTCTGGTAGCGGCCGCCGCGCTGTTCTGGAGTAGCCATTCATAAATGGCACCCCTCCAAGGAGCTGCCGAGGCACGAAGGCTGCGATCTTTTGATAGTGAGGGTCAAAAGATCGCAGCCTTCGGCAGTTCCTGCAAAAAGGTGATGGCTACTACCTAAAGTCGGCGTACGGGATCAACGGTTCTACCGGCAATGGCAAGTTGCCTTGCCAGGCGTCGAAGGTGTAGCGCAAGTACAGCATGGCCCGGCTTGGGGCGTAGCCTTCGCTGTGCTGATAGAGCAAACCACCGCCCAGTACCAGGTTGTCGGTCAGTCTGCGTTCGGCCAGCCCTTGCAGGCGTATGCCAATACCATTGCTGCTGCCGCCCGAGGTTTGGCCAAGTGGCTCGGCAAGTTCGAAACCTTCCTGGTCGACGACGCTGAGCAGTTTGTCGTTCAACCCGCTCAACGGATAAAGGTCGTTGGATTTGGTTTTGGCATAGGACCAGCCCACCGAGCTTTCCAATGACACCGACCAGTTGGGCGTGCGCCACGCATAGTTCAACGGCACCCCGATCGAGAAGTATTGCTGCGGGCTGTAATACCCGCCCTGACCGAGGGTGTATTCGCTCAGGTCTTTGTCGTAACCCCAGTACATCACCGTCAAACCGGTGCGCATACGTTCATCGGCACGCTCCACAAGCCGGTAATAATACCCGGCCATGGCGGTGTTCTTATGGTTGTTTTCGACGTTCTTACCCCTCAGCCAGTGCTGGCCCAAACTTGCCCATACCCCGTCAACGCCGCCTTCGTCATGGCTCAGGCTCAAGGTCAGGCCGTTTGAGGTCACGCCGCCCCAGGTCACGCCGGTGTTGAGGTCTTTTGCCCCGCTGTAAGACAGGATCGAGTTACTCAACGGGCGACGCGAGCCTGTCAGGGTCCAGCCCAAGGAACCGATTTTGTTGCTGTAGGCCACGCCACCCAGCCAATTGGGCACTTTAAAGGTGTCTGGCGTACGGCCAACGTCGATGTTCCAGGTTTCGTTTTTCCAGCCAGCCGCCAGTGTGGTGCCTCGGGCTGACTGTGAACGGTCTTCACAGCCTGAAAAAATCGGCTCGTCGGTGCCTTTGCGTTTGATGCCTATCGCGCAGGTGCCGTAGCTCTCACGGACAAAACCGTCTTCATCTGCGTCGAACTTGCCCGCATCCATGTCGATTTGTTCCGCCCGGATAAAGCCGCTGCCGTCGGCGATCGGCAAGTCCAGTTGCAAGATGGTGGTCTGGGTGTCGGTGTCCGAGGTGCCCGCCGAAGCATCGTCTGCGCGCCATCCGTAATCGGTATACAGATGCAACGTCGGGTTTTGCCGCTGGTATAACTCGTCGACGTCGCTGCGCAGGCTTCTTTCAAGCCATTCATCGTCGTCTTTTTCACGGCTAGCCAGGGTCATTGCCCGATTGTCGCGCGGGTTGGCCTGCGCGGGTGTGATCAACCCGGCGCCAGCCATGCCTTTGGCGTAGTAGTCCAACGCCTGTTGCGGTTGTTTGGCGGACATCAACCGCGCAGCATCGCGATAGATCGTAGGGTCGTCCTGCGGGTTTTTCAGCAATTGGGCAAACAGCGCCTGAGCTTTGTCGGGTTCACCCACTTCGGCCCAGGCATTGGCTACCAGCCGTTGCTGTGTCGGGGTCAATGCCTCGCCGGGCGCAGGCTTGAACTGTTCCAGCTGGCGGCGTGCGGCGTCCATTTGACGGGTATTGATCAGGGTTTCGATTTGCCCGAGTTGCGCGTCGGTGTTGCCGGGGTCCTTGCGCAGAACGTGCGCATAGAGTTTCTGCGCTTGCGCGTAGTCTTCACGTTCCTGTGCCCAGCGCGCGAGGGTCAGCAGGTCGTCGTTGTCCGGGTTCTGCATCAGCAGGGCAATCGCCTGAGGCTCATTGCCGGCTTTGCGCAAGCTGTCAGCGCGGGCCAGCAGTTCGCTGCGCTGCAGGCGCGCATCCAGCTCGCGCATGGAGTCGTTCCACTGCGCTTTGGGCAACTGCTCCAGCACGCTCAAGGCGCTGGCATTGCGCTCGGTACTGGACAGGTACAGCGCATAGGCATACCGCGCCTCAGGGTTTTGGCCCTGGTGCTGCATCAACTGTTTAAAGCTGTCGTCAGCCGCGCCGGGCTGGTTGATTTCGCGCTGGGCATTGGCCAGACGATAAGTCAGCCAAGGTTCGTCCGGTGTCAGGTTGCGCACTTTGCTGAGTAAAGCCACCACTTGCGGCCAGTCTTTGCGCTCGCTGGCCGCATCGGCCAGGCGGTTCAGTTCATTGACCTCCAGACGACGCCGCTCAGCGGTAAATTCCTTTTGCAGGGAAGGTGGCAAGCCATCAAGAAAAGACTTGGCCTTGTCCGGTGACTGCGCCGAGTACAAGCGCATCAGCCCACGCACGGCACTGGTGTTGGTGGGTTCTAGGCGCCGCGCCTGCAGCAGCAGGATTTCGGCTTGGGGCGCATTGTTTTGAGCCACGGCCAGGTCAGCCAGACCGATCAGCGGATCTGCATCCTGGGGCTTGGTCTTGCTTGCCTGCTGGAAGGCATTGCGTGCGGCGTTGAAATCTTTGCGCTCCAGCGCCTTGTCACCTTGAGCGAGCAGACGCTGATAACGGGTGGCGTCCATCAAGTCCTGCCACCGGCTGATAAAGGAGGTGTCTTGCTCTTTGCTGTGCGCGGCCGTGAACGCAGTGTAGGCCGCGTCATAGCGGCCTTGCCTGAACAAGGACAGGCCTAGCGCGCCGTACAGGCTCGGGTCTTCGGGGTAATGCTTGAGTGCGCGCCGTAACAGGGCTTCTGCCGCCACCGGGTTTTGCGACCGGTCAATCATCTGTTTGCCGCGCGTACCGGCGACCCAGGCCGGATCTGCGAGCAATTGCTGCTGAACCTTAAGCTTTTGGGTGGCTTCGTTCAGGAGCGGAGAACGTGGATAGCGCTGCAAATACGCTTGCCAAGCCAACGTGGTGGAGCGGTCAACCGGCAAGGTGCTGAGGTACTCGTATTCGCGCTCTGCTGCCGGGCCACTGGCGTTAGGGTCGGTCGACAGTTGGTGCAGCACTGCCAGCGCTTCGGCATTGCGTTTTTCTCGAAACAGCAAGTCGGCCAGGGTTTGGCGCAGGCCGATGTTGCCGGGGTATTGCACATCCAGGGCTTTCAACTGCTCGATGGCGCGCGGACGTTGCCCGGGGATATTGCTGCGAATACGCAGGTATTCCAAAGCAGTGGCAAAGTCTGGCGGGGCATTGCCAAACAATTGTTCAAAAATGGCCGCCGCCTCTTCAGGGCGACCCGCAGCGGCATACAGACGCGCCTGTTGCAATTGCTTCTGGGCTTGTGGGTCTTGCAGCTTCATCAGGTTTTGCGCCTGACGCAGTGCTAACGAGTCAGGCGCCAATTGTTGCAGATGGGCCAGACGCTGCTTGGCCAGGTCCGGATTTTTGTCCAGCAAGGCCTGACGCACTGAAGCCGCCAGGGCTTGCGGGTTGTTCGGCGCGATCAACCACAGCCGCGCCAACGAATCGCGCACCAGGTCTTCCTGATACAAGGCTTCGCCAATGCGCACCTGTTCCAGCAACCACTGTTGTTGGTCCTGGAGACTGACTGGCTGTGCCAGTGCCGAAGTCGAGATACCGCTGAACAAAACTGCCCATGCCATTAGTTTTTGCATGTGTTAACCCACGCCGGTAAAAGCTGACCATCCTTGTCAAAGCGATAGCGTTGTTCATTCCAGCCCTGGCCAAACAACAGCAAGGACTGGTTGTAATAAGCATCCGCTGCGGGTGGCTCGTGCTGTACCCGTGCCTGCTGCACGACATACGCCGGTGAGCCGGTACTGGCGAGCAGTGGCAACAGGGCGGCCGAGAAACCCACGGGGCCGGTGCCGGTGTACTGGGCGGTGAGGGCGTCTACCGACTCTGGCGGATAACCCAGGGTTTGGGTGAGCGTAGCCATGGGTGCAAACTGCGCCTGCAAGGCCTGACGACCCGCCGCGTCCTTGGCCAGCATGCCGACCCACAGGTACACGCGAATCGCATCATAGCTGCCGGTACTGCCGCTCTTGGGGTCAGGCGCCCAGCCGCCCCCGGCTTTCCACAACAGCCAGTTGGAGGCAAAGCCCTTGGGTGAACCTTCGACCAGCATGCGCTGTTGACTGGCCGCCAGTTCAGCCCAAATGGGCGCTACCTTGGCAAAGCGGGCAAGCAATTGCGGCGGCAGGTAGCTGGGGTTCAGCCGCCAGCCTTCAGGGCTGTCAAACCCTGTATCGCCCGGCAGTAACATCAGGCCCAACCCTGGCAGCGGCCGCAAGCTTTGCGCTGCAGTGCGCCAAAGCATATTTTGCCCCAGCTCCAGGTACTCCGGCGACTCCCACAAACGCCCGGCTTCGAGCAGGGTGTAGGCGATCCACAGATCGGCATCCGTGGCATTGTTGCTGTCGAGCACCTGCCATTTGCCGGACTCGGAGCGGCCCCATTCCCAGGCGGGCAGGTGCGCATCCAGGCTGCCGTCCGCCAGATTGTTGTGGGTCCACTCCAGGATCCGCTCAAAGCTTTTGCGATCATTGGCGAGCAAGGCGAAAAACAAGCCATAACTCTGACCTTCCGAAGTGGTGATCAATTGCTTGGACGAGCGATCAATGATGCGCCCGTCGCTGCTCATCATGGCCTGCTTGTAATTGTCCCAGGCAGACCAGTCACAGCTCGCGGCACTCGCTGCCTGAGGTAACAAGCCAAGGGTCAAGCTCAGAGCGAGCACTGCAAGACGTGGCATTGATCAGTCATCCTTGTGCAAGCGGCGGTGAGCTGCCCAGCTCAGGGCGCGCCACAACAGGAAAGCACTCAGCAATACGCTGATTACCGCCAGAATTGCCAGCAGAACCGGGTGCTCCGAGAGCTGGTACCACATCAGCAGGTACCACGGCAGGTTACCCACGTAGTACTGATCACCTACCAGTTGACTGTAGATCCCGCTGCTGCGAATCAGCGCCACGGAACCGGCCACGGCATCCATTTTGCCACTGTCGACCAGGGTTTCACGCAGCAGGTTGAAGTCGGCATCGTCATTGCCCAGCAAACCTACAACGCTGCGTTGGTTATGCGAAGGCGACTGCATGCCGATGATGGCGGCGATAGGCGCCTGAGCGGTAACTTCAACCCGGTTGGCTGGCTGGTTACGATCGTCAGTGGACGGGCCACGGCGGTTGGTGGCATCCATGGCAGTGTTGCCGTAAGGCTGCACCAGCATGTCGTGCTGGCGTTGCAACAACAGGCTGAGGTCCGGGTTGTCGCGCATTTCAGGCGCCATTTGGCCCAGCAACAGCAGGTCGGCATCTTCTTTGGAGGCCGATGCCCAGTCATCACTCAGGCGTACGCCAAAGGCCGGGTAGCCAGTGCGGGCAGAAATACTGGCCACGGCTTCCAGCAGGGTGCTGATTTGCGTCGGGGTGCCTTTGCTCGGCACCACTACGATGGATTCCGACATGTCGGCCATGCGGCTGAACGGGAAGCCGCTGCGGGCAAAGACCTTGAGGTCAGGCATGCTGATGTAGTGGTGATAGCCGGACAAGTCGATGGTTGAGTCTTCATCGATAATCGCCTGGGTATTGGCCGGCAGAATGGTCTGGCAGTGATCGCGCTGGGCGCTGCCCATGGTGCTGGCGAAGCTGAAGTCAAAGCGCAGGCGGTTACGGTCACCGATTTTAAGCGACGGTACGATCAGCTTGTCGTTGACGTTGGCCGAGTCATTGGACAGAACCGACAAGCGCAGCTCTTCAAAACGGCTGTTGTCTTTGCGGGTCAGCGGCAGGCTGGTGATGAACTGATCGTTGAGGCTGATGTTCAGGCGTGAATCATCATTGGCCGACGGTGCGGTGTAGCGGTATTGCGTGCGCAGCGGGATCCCCTGGTTACGCCAGACAAACAGGTCAGGCGGCAGGTTGATGTCCAGGGTAATCGGCCGTGGTTGCAGGCCGCTGACTTGTAGTTGCTGCGGGTAGTCGATCAGTTCGGCAAAGCGCACAGGGCGATCGGTGCGCATCCAGGCCGGAGCGTCGTAAGGCTTGCGCGGTTGCAGCTCTTCAACTTTGTTGATGGTTGCCCGCGAGCCGCGTAACAGTTTGCCGCCCAGCGCCAGCGCCTTGGCCGCCGTGGTGAGGTCTTCTTCGTTACGGCCCATCACCAGCAACACTTTGCTGTAAGGCGCATCCGGATGATCAATCAACTCAACCACTGGCGCATCGACGGCCGGGAATTTCTCCAGGTCGCTCATAAACGCCGGGCGATGGTCGTTGGTGGCAAATACCACGGTTGGCTGGGTGGCTTCCTTGCTTTGCACGCTAGGTAAGGTGTCAAACAGTACCGGGAACTTGGAGCCACGCCAGTTGGCCTGGCTGCCGAAGTACGAGGCCAGAATCGCGGCGGCGCGTTGCTCGCCCAGCGTCGGGTTTGCGGCAAACACAAACGGCAATTCCAGCGTGCCGCTGTTGCGCGGGTCAAAGAATGGCAGCGGGAAATACGCCAGGTCGTTGGTCAGGCTCAGCGCCTGTTCTTGCAGGGTCAAGCTGCTGCTGCGGCTGATATTGACCCACAGGGTGTTGTTGGCCGGGTCTTCGCAGATGTCGGTGTAGTGGCCGATAAATTCAAGGCGAATACGGTTGAAGTCCGCAATCATCCGGGGATCGAGGGCCATTTTTTGCTGAGTCTGGCGCCCCAGTTGATCTTTTTCGATGGGCAATACGCCCATCAACACGTCATTGAGGTATACCCGAATATGCGAAAGCGTCGGGATCAACGAAGGCGAGGGCGTGTAGTTCAGTTGCAGGCTGGCATCGCTGGCGATGCGGTCGCGGCGCAAGGTGAACTCAACCTGCTCGGCACTGTTGATACCCAGCAGCAGTGTGTCGGTCGGACGCCCCAATTGTTCGAAGGTACGCGTGACGGTCCAGCTTGGCAGCGGGTCGGTACTCTGCGTGATTGCAGGTTTACCCTGCGTCGCCGCGCTGCCGGTTGGCAGAGGCAGAGGGGCAGCCATCAGGTCGCAGGCGAGGGTCATCAGCGCGAGGCTGGCGAAAATATTTTTTTTGGCGAATCGACTCATGATTTGCTCACTGGCCGGGAAATAAGAGGGGTGGACGCTTTGGGCATGCGCGGCAAAAAGCTGCCCAGCCATTGCAGTACTCGCACAAAAGGCCGTGCCAGATGGCGCAGCCATGAAGGCAGATACTGATAAAGGCGGTAGTAGCCTTTAGCGCCCAGGGCGAGAATTTCTTTGAGGCTCTGAACCGGTTTGTCCGCTTCAAAGCCGCTGTTGTAATCGAGCCAGGCATCGGCCCGGCCAAAGGTGCACTGCACAAATTCGATTTTTTGCTCGGGTGGCAAATCGGCAAAGTTCAGGCCCATAAACAAGTCTTTGGAACGCGTGAGGGTGCCGGTGAAGACAAACTCGCGGCTGCCGCGCTGCAGGATCAACGACACCAGCGAGCCGGTGGCCAGCGGCAACGGCTGATTGAGCAACAGGCCAACACCGCCGTCGGAGTAGTCCACCAGCTCACACGGGTAGCGATGGCCGTCGGCCAGTTTTATCGCGCCGGGCAGGCGGGTTTGCACCCGATGGGTTTGCCGGACCTGGCGCACTTCAGCCGCCACGGCCACAGCCGCACCAATAATCAGCAGGTTGTAGATCACCCACAGCACACTGACGATCACCGTGATGATCTCGTCGGCAGGCCCGGTAAACAGCCGCCATACAGCAAAGCCCAGACCTAATACGTTGAGGATCGAAAGCACCAGATACGGCTTGGCGGTCTGCCAGTCGAACTGGTTTTCTTCCATCAACCCGCCTTTGGCGGTCACGTTGAACTTGCCCCGCGAAGGGCTGAACAGGGCCACGGTGGTTGGCCGGGCGATGTACCAGGCCAGTACCGTCTCGTAAACCTCTCCCCAGAATGTTTGGCGATAGGCGCCTTGCATCCGCGAGTTGGTCAGGCTGGCGTGGATCATGTGCGGCAGTACGTACAGCAGAATCATCAAGGCCGGGGCATAGATGATGTAGGCGTGCAGCAGCAGGAAGGCGAGCGGCGCGGTCAGGAACACCAGCCGTGGCAGGCCTACCAGAAAGTGCAACATGGCGTTGGCGTAACAGACCCGCTGGAAGATCGTCAGGCCTTTGCCCATCAGCGGGTTGTCGGTGCGGAAAATCTGCACCATTCCCCGTGCCCAGCGAATACGCTGGCCAATGTGTGCCGACAGGCTCTCAGTGGCCAGGCCCGCCGCCTGCGGAATGCGCAAGTAGGCGGAGTTCCAGCCTTTGCGGTGCAAGCGCAAGGCGGTGTGAGCGTCCTCAGTGACTGTTTCGACAGCAAACCCGCCTATGGACTCAATCGCCGTGCGCCGCACGATTGCACACGAACCGCAGAAAAACGCCGCGTTCCACATGTCGTTGCCATCTTGTACCAGGCCATAAAACAGCTCGCCTTCGTTGGGGCGGTTGCGGAAGGTGCCCAGGTTACGCTCGAACGGATCGGGCGACAGAAAGTGGTGCGGGGTTTGTACCAGCGCCAGTTTCGGGTCACGCAAAAACCAGCCAACGGTCAATTGCAGGAATGAGCGGGCAGGCATGTGGTCGCAGTCGAAAATCGCTACCAGTTCACCGTCAATCTGCGTCAAGGCATGGTTGAGGTTACCGGCCTTGGCATGGCGGTTGTCGGTACGGGCGATGTAATTGATGCCCACTTCATCGGCAAAGGTTTTGAAGCTTGGGCGGTTGCCGTCATCCAGCAAATGGATGCGCAGTTTGTCTTTCGGCCAGTCAATGCCCAGCGCGGCGTACACCGTGCCACGGGTGACTGACAGTTCTTCGTTATAGGTCGGGATCAGCAGGTCAACAGTTGGCCACTGGCTCGGGTCTGCTGGCAACTGCGCGGGTTTGCGGTTCAGCGGCCATGACGTTTGCACGTAGCCGAGAATCAGCACCATCCAGGAGTAGGTCTCGGCCAGTAGCAGGATCAGCCCGCAGACGAGGTCCAGGCTGTCACTCCAGTTCAGCGTTGAGGTGTAGCGCCACCACAAATAGCGGCACGAAATGATCACTGACAAGGCAATCAGCAGCAGCGTCGGAAAACGCCCCGGCAAGCGTCGCACCAGCATTGCAATGGCCCACAACAGCACCACAAACACCAACTGGGCCAGGTAACCGAAGGGTTCGGTCACGCAGATAAACACCAGCACCACCACCAAGGCTCCGATGGCGATATAGAGTAATTTGCGCAGCGGCCAGTGCATCGAGCTCCACCAGCGCGAACCTTTACGCACCTGCTGGCTGATGGCTGAAGGCAACTGTTCAAAGCTGTTGGCCAGCAGATTCCAGGGCTTTTGCACAATGCCGATCAAAGCCTTGAACGCACTGGCGAAACGACGGCGGGTACGCTGACGCTGAGGCAAGCTTTGCTCACCCGGGCGCACCAGCAATAGCCAGGCGATCTGGATGATATAACGCAGCGGGTCGCCAATAGTGGGGCGTTTGTCTGCCAAGTGCGGGAACAGGCTGCGGTGTTGCGCGCGCAGGGCCTTCCACGACGGGGCTTCCAGACGCAGGAATATCCAGCCAAAAGCCTGGATCAGTGCCAGCACCAAGGCTGTGAAACGGGTGCAGTTCTGTTCACGGCGCAAATAGGTGTAGGGGAACCAGCGGTCGATCATTCAAGCCTCCCGCCACGCAGCAGGCACCAACTGGCCAGGCTGATCAGGTCTTGAGCAATCAGGCTGCCCGGTGCATACCGGCCGGTGGGTTCACGCTTGGCCAAGGCTTCAGACATGGCTTCATCGGCATGCAAATGGATGGGCAACAAATGCTTGCCGAAATGGTTCTGCCAAAGCAGCAACATATCGCGCTGCAACTGGCTGGCCGGCTCAAAGCGATTGATCAACAAGCGCGCCGCACTGCTGCGCATCGGCTGCAGCAGTACATGGCTCGCCGCGTCGAGGTTCAACACCGTGAGGGCTATGTCGCACCGCGGGTTGCTAGCATGCCCCGGCAAACGCTGTGGCAGGTCAAACAGCACCCAGTCATAGCTGTCGGCCAGGCTGGTTTGGCGTTGCGCCCACAGTTGCGAATGCTCACGCAGCAAGGTGTCGAGTTGCAGGTGCTGCTCAACGGCGAGCGTACCGTAGGGCAATACGTCCAGACCCGGCTCAATGTTCCAGGCGTCTTGATACCACGGGCTGTTATTGAGCGTGGCAGGGGCCCAGCCACCCGGCAGTGCGTAATCAAGATTGAAATGCAGGCCCAGGGTGTTTTCCGGGCACATATCAACCACCAGCACTTTCTGCCCGAGGGTTGACATTGCATAGCCGAGTGCCGCGAGGGTTGAGCTGGTGCCTACTCCGCCGCGAATACCTTGCAGGCTCAGGGCGATCATGGAGTGTCGTCCAGAGCGGCAGTCTTGTGCCGCGCCTCAAGGTGGGCCAGTAACGGCCAGCGCTCAAGGGCTTGCAGCAACTCCACCTGCGCAGAGATATCGACGTAGCGCAGGTCGGGCAGGTCCACCATGAATTTAAGGCGTTCAATATCATCGGCGCGCTCATTGCGCGACAGGATGTCCGCGCTTATTTGAGCTGCTGTGGGTAAGGTAGCCATCCACCGTTCTCCTTGATTCGAACATAAGGTTTGCCGTTGTAATCGAGCACAACGGTCCCTGAGTTTTCCGATACTTTTGCGGTTTGCGGCAGGTCCTGGAGCAAGGCTGACCAGTCCACGGTCTGGCCGTTGCTGAGCTGCGGGCTGGCATACAGGCGTGCAATGATTTCAGCGATAGCCAGGTAGCTGCTTGGCTGAGTGATATGCACCGGCTCGGTCTGGCCGTCGTCGCCCATGTTGATCAGCTTGAGGCCCACCGGCACATGGGTGATGGACTCGCTAGGGATTTCACGCATGCCGGAGATCTGCATGCGGTCACCGTGCAAGGCGGCGCCATGCTCAGGCACGATGGCCACCACCACGCGACGTCCGCTTTTTTGCAGCTCTTTGATGAAGGCGTTGAGATCGTCAAGCAATACCTGGGCGCGGCTGCTGTAGTCCGCCGCCTGGGTGCCGCCATCGGCTCTCACCTGACGGTTGCCGTCATGCAGGCTGGTGGTGTTGTAGAACAGGGCCATGTTCGGCTGATCGCTGTTCAAACGGTGTTGCCACCATTTACTCAGTACGTCACGGTCGCGCCAGATCGGCGAACCGTCAAAGCCGACATAGGTACGCTGCAAACCGGCCGGGATGACGCCCAGGGCAGGTGGAGGCAATTGGCCCTGATCGCGAACCTCTTGCAAGAAGCCATCGAACTCGCCGGTGTGGTTGAGCATCAACTCATCGGTAAAGCCCAGCTTGCGCAAATCGTCGAACAGCAGGCATTGATCGGGCGGCTGTTTATACAACTGAGCGTGCGAGGTCTGCCCGCAACTGGCGCGCAGCAGCCGAATGGCGGCAGGGCCGCTATAGGCTGTCGCCGAGTTGAAGTTGTCGAAGATCACGTCCATCTGGCTGAACAACGAGTTGTTGCGCAGCCCCACGGCATCAAGGTCATCCCAGGCCAACGAGCAGATGTTGATGACCAGCAGGTCAAAGGGCGGCGGTTTGACTGCGGGCTCTTTGAACTCAACCTTACGCTGCGCTTCGTTCTTGTAGAACGTATCGAGGTAGGCGTTAAGCGTCGCATCGTCCGGCTCACCGCCGCCGCTGCTGACCGGTGTCGCAGCACCGCTGGTGTTGCTGGCCATTGGCAGGGTCACGGGTGCTGGCAGCAATGCTTGCAAGCTACCCAGGCTCAACCAGACAAACCCCATCAGCGTCAGTGTGGTGAGGCGTAACCAGGGGCTGATAAACAGGTAGCCAATGATCAGCACCAACAGCAGGGCGCACACTTGCCAGTCAATAAAGCGCCCCAGCAACTCAATGATGTAATCCGGTGAGAAGTTCAGGACACCGGGCTGCGCCAGCAAACGGCTGAAGGGCGGGAACCAGGTGTCCTGGTACAGCAGGGCGACGGCCACGGGAATCGCCAGCAACGTGCGGGCACGGCGCAGCATTGGGTGGGCGATCGGTATAAGCAGTGCCAGGGCAAAAATCAGGTTGGGCACGATCTGAAAGTTCAGGTGCCCGGTCCAGGTCAACAGGAACTTGCCGAGGAAATACAGGTTCCAGGCACCCAGTCCGCGCCATACCGTGGTCAGTTTTTGCGGTGCAACCGCAGGTTTAGACAGATTCATCCGGCGCTCTCATCGAAGGGCTGGCGGGTGCACGACGTCTGACACCGCGGGATTTCAGGTAACGCGGCGGCAAGTACTGCTCAAAATGCGCTTTGAGGTACTGGCGAATACGCTGTGAGAACAAAGTCAGGAGTACGGTTACCCCGCAGGTCAGGGCAATGACCTGCACAAGTTCCATAAAGGTCATGGCTGTGGCTCGCTGACAGTCAAAGTGATGCGCTGCGGTTTAATCGCGGCACGGCTTCCGGGAGCCGGTTGGGCCATGATCAGCGGCTCAACGGGAATATTCAGATGAGGGGGCACAGAGTCATCTTCCATAAAGGCATCTTGATCCAGATCCGTCGGGCTGCTCAGCGCCTGACGAGTCAAAAACAGGTCGCGCCAGGGCAGGCGGCAGATGTTGGCCAGCGCTGGCTCCAACGCGTCTGCACGGCAGGCAAACAGAAACAGGTACAGGTCGCCGTTGAGCAAGCAGGCGAAATCCCCCAGTCGGCGTAAACACATCTGGTTCAGAAACAGCTCTTGTTTGAGCCCGGCAACGGGTTGGAACTTGAGCAGTTGATGGGGCACTTCACCGGAGCTGTTTTGATACAGGTGTTGCACCTGGGTGATGAACTCACGGGGGCTTACCAGGCCGCGAATGGCCGGTGGCCGCTGGCGCTCAAGCAATGTGGCAAAGTCGGTGCCCTGGGTGTGCTGCCAGCGTTGGCCCTGAATACTTTCGATCAGGCTCAAAAAGCGCGATAGCAGGGTGCCGTCAGGGATGATCAAGTTAACCCCGCAGGCCAATAGCAAACGCTCGTCGCGATAGCGCACGGCGGGTTCGAGTTCACGCACCACAATCTTTAAAGCCGGGCCGCACTGTTCGCGCAGGTCATGCAGTTGCTGCGCCAGCTCCAGCAGTTGATGGCTGCTGTCGATACCGACTATCACCGTGGCTGCGGTGGCAGAAGCGGCTTGCTGAAGTAACGTCTGGCGGTCATTGAACAGGTACCAGTGATTGGACAGCGGCGGGCTGCCTTCAAGCACCGTGCGTTCAGCGAGGTAGACATGCTGGTCGTCAGCGACGCGCGGTGCGATGTCGGCAACGGGTTCCGGAATCAAGGCCAGGGTTTTGTTGCGGGTCGAGAGTTTGAACTCCAGCCCGGCGCTCACGCCAATGTCGTTGTACCAAAAGTGCACGTGATAGCGGGTTTCGCCGTTGTGTCGATATAGCCGACTCAACCCGGAGAGTTGCTCATTGAGGGCCAGCAACTGGGCATGCAGCGGCGAAGCTTCGCCGTGGGCGATCACCAACAGGGTGGCGTTTCTGTCCCGTAGCCACGGGCGCAAGTGTTCGCACCAATGCTGCAGGCGTTTTGCCTCCGTGGCCTCGGTCCAGCTGTTGGCCGGCACCAGCAACACAATCTGGCTATGGGGGGCGATCCGCGCGCGAACCAGATCGCGGGTCAATGTGGCCAGCCCCGGCGCGATCACTTTTTGTGCGATTTCAAACAGTTTGAGTTTGTCCGGACCGCGATCAGGGGCGATCTCGTCAATGACGGTCTGAACGGGGTCTGCACACACAATCAGTGCGGCGGGGGTACTGGAGGGCAGGCTTTCCAGAAACTGACGGGCCAGCAGTCTTGCATCATCAGGCTGGTTGGCCGTAATCCAGTACAAGCCGCCAGCGCGTAAAGCAATGTGTTGGTCCAGTAATCCGTGGATGCCGAGATTGATATAAGGCAAACGCTACGTTCTCTTCCAGGAGGTTCACGAGCGAATGGCGGGGGTTGTTATTAAATACGCCATTCATTCGGTGCTTGCAGGACAGTCATCCGCCTTCAAGCCTGAGTAGTTTTCAATGGCGTCAATCAGAGAGTGATTGGTAGTTCGCCGACTTGATCCATGTCGCGATGTATAGGCTCGATGAGCCAAAATCTTAACCTTCCTTGTCAACGCACTTGGCACTCAAATAGTGGTCGATTATTTCGTTGTTGTAGGAATTTTCTTACATTTTTGTGAGGTTAGTCCATGTTTAATACGGGAAATGTCAAAAAAATAGCTGTGCAAAAAATACCGCCATTTAATTGACGACTATAACTCGTCATTCCGCGTGTTGATCTCAAGCAATGCTAGCTGACAGAAAGACAAGCGTGGCTTTCTCACTGCCCGGATGCGTGCTATTGCTGTAGTGGGTTCATCACGGATGGAACCTTTTGCGCAGGCTCATCCTCAGAGTCTGAAACCGTCACCGAAACGTTCAATGAGGTGCATCTATGCCAGTCAAACATGATTTGCCATTGGATTTGGGCTTCTCCAAAGAGGCTCTCGACACGCTTAAAGGTCAAGACCCGCATTTGGCAGCGTTAATTGAGAAATACACAGTGGCTGACAAGCAGGTGGTAGAGGCCGAAGCGCCCAGTGCGCTGGGTGTGACTGATGAAGTGTTACTGGCGCTCAAGGAGAAGCGGCTCAAAATCAAGGATGACATCGTAAGCCGTCTGGCCAGCCAGGCGGCCCGCTAATCCTTTGAAGGTGTTCTTGACGGCCAATTTTTTGCACGCTGCAGATGTTTCTGTCTCTGTGCCGTAGTAGGGTTGGCGTGTTCAAGAACACCACTCCCAGGAAGCCGAAATGTCCAACATCATCAAAATCGTTGCTGTATTGCGCGCCAAGGCCGGTCAAGAAGAGACCGTCAAACAAGCGCTGCTGGCGTGTGTGGAAGGCTCACGCAAAGAAGAGGGCTGCACGTTCTACGATCTGCATATTGACCGTACCGATCCGCAGCGCTTTGTGTTTATCGAAGGCTGGAAAGACCTGGCGGCCATCGAGCACCACAAAACAACGCCACACTATTTAGCAATGGCCAAGGCCGTTGCCGACTTGCTGGAGCACCGTGAGGTGCTGGTGCTGGATGAATTGAGTCTTTAACCCGTAAACGGCGGCTTCGAAAGGGCCGCCGTTTTTAGTGAGGCGCTTAAAAGCTGGCAGCGTCCAGCTCATACAATGATTCGCTGCCCGCGCGTATCGACTGTTCCAGCCCCGTGATGCGTGGCAAAAGCCGCTTGAAATAGAACCTCGCCGTGGCCAGTTTCGCCGTATAGAACGCCGGATCCGCCTCAAGGGAACCCTGGGCAACATCTGCCATGCGCGCCCACAACCAGGCGTATGCCGCATAGCCAAAGACCTGCAGGTACTCCACCGAAGCAGCGCCGATTTCATTGGGGTTGAGCTTGGCCTGCGCTTGTAGCCAGTCGCTCAAGTCTTCGAGCCGTTGCACCGCTTGTAACAGTTCGTGCTGGTAAGGCTTGCCCGGTTGAGTGGCAAACTCGCGGATCTGCGCGGTAAATAAACGCAGTGCTACGCCGCCATTGGCAATGACCTTGCGGCCCAGCAAGTCCAGCGCCTGAATACCATTGGTGCCTTCGTAAATTTGCGCGATGCGAACATCGCGCACCAATTGCTCTTGTCCCCATTCACGAATGTAACCGTGGCCACCGAACACTTGTTGGCCCAGTACGCAACTGTCGAGCCCGGTGTCAGTGAAAAAGGCCTTGGCCACCGGCGTCAGTAAAGCCACCAGCGCTGCGGCGTCCTGCTGCTCTTGTGCATCGGTTGAGTACTTGCTCAGGTCCAGTTGCTGGCCGACATAGCTGGCAAACGCGCGACCACCTTCGGTCATGGCCTTCATGCTCAGCAGCATGCGCCGCACATCGGGGTGAACGATGATCGGGTCGGCCATTCTCTCGGGCGCTACTGCACCGGTCGGCGCCCGGCTTTGCAGGCGTTCGCGGGCGTAGGTACGGGCATTTTGGTATGACGTTTCGGCACAACCGATGCCCTGAATACCGATGGACAGGCGCTCGTAGTTCATCATCGTGAACATGGCCGCCAGGCCCTTGTTGGCTTCGCCGATCAACCAGCCTTGGGCGCCGTCAAAGTTGATTACGCAGGTTGCGGACGCCTTGATGCCCATTTTGTGTTCGATAGAACCGCAGCTCACGGCATTGGCGTGAGCCAGCGTGCCGTCGGCATTGACCAGCACCTTGGGTACCAGGAACAGCGAAATGCCACGCGGTCCGGCCGGCGCGTCCGGCAGTTTGGCGAGGACCAGATGGACAATGTTCTCGGTCAGGTCCTGATCGCCACCTGTGATGAAAATCTTGCTGCCACTGAGGCTGAAACTGCCGTCGGCCCGGGGTTCGGCACGGGTGCGGATAAGCCCCAGATCGGTGCCGGAATGGGCTTCGGTGAGGCACATCGAACCTGCCCAGCGACCTTCATACATCGGCGGCAGGTACGTTTCTTTAAGCGTCGTGCTGGCGTGAGCGTCAATGGCCAGGCAGGCGCCGGATGTCAGCGCCGAGTACAGGGCAAAACTGGAGTTGGCGGCGTAGAGCATTTCTTCAAATTGCACGGCGAGCATCTTGGGCATGCCCAGCCCGCCAAAGTCCGGGTTACCAGACAGGCCAACCCAGCCGCCTTCTATATACGTGTTATAGGCCGCCTTGAACCCTTGCGGCGTGCTGACCTTGCCTGCGTACCATTGCGCGCCTTCTTCGTCGCCACTGCGATTGAGCGGGGCGATCAATTGGCTGGTGACTTTGGCCGCTTCTTGCAAAATTGCGTCAGCGGTGTCGGCATCAACGTGCTCGGCCAGGGCGGGCAGGCGCGCCCATAGCGCCGGCGCGTCAAAAACTTCGTGCAGCACAAAACGCATGTCACGCAGCGGGGCATTGAATTCAGGCATTACAAAACCTCGTCAAATATTTCAAAAGGAGGGTTACAAGGCTTTGGCCATGTCGCGCAGTACGTATTTTTGGACTTTGCCTGTAGAAGTCTTGGGCAGAAGGGTGAAGACCACGGTGCGCGGTACTTTGAACCCGGCCAGATGCTCGCGGCAAAAGGTGATGATGTCGGCTTCGCGCACCTGCTGGTGGTCGGCCTTCAGAGTGATGAACGCGCAAGGGGTTTCGCCCCATTTTTCATCGGGGCGCGCCACCACGGCCGCTTCCATGACCCCGGGATGGCGATATAAGACCCCTTCAACTTCAATGGTGGAGATGTTCTCGCCACCGGAGATGATGATGTCTTTAAGGCGGTCGCGGATTTCCACATAACCGTCCGGGTGGCACACGGCCAGGTCGCCGGTGTGGAACCAGCCGCCTTCAAACGCTTCTGCGCTGGCGCTGGGGTTTTTCAGGTAACCCTTCATCACCGTGTTGCCGCGCATGAAAATCTCACCCATGGTTTCGCCGTCACGCGGGGTCGGCTTCAGGGTTTTCGGGTCGGCCACCATCACGCCTTCCAGCGTGGGGTAGCGCACGCCTTGACGAGATTTGATCTGGGCGCGCTCGGCAAGGGTGTGTTCGTCCCATTTGTCATGCCAGGCACAGATGGTCACCGGGCCATAGACCTCGGTCAGGCCGTACACGTGGGTGACTTTGATGCCCATTTCTTCCACGGCCCCAATCACTTTGGCCGGGGGTGCGGCGCCTGCGACCATGGCGTTTACCGGGTGATCAATAGCCGCCTTGGCCGATTCCGGCATGTTCACCAGTGCATTGAGCACAATCGGTGCGCCGCACAGGTGAGTGACCTGGTGTTCACGAATCAAGGTAAGGATTTTTTGCGGGTCGACCCTGCGCAGGAACACATGCACCCCGGCCAGCGCGGTAATGATCCAGGGGTAGCACCAGCCGTTGCAGTGGAACATCGGCAGGGTCCACAGGTACACCGGGTGATTGCCAATGGCCCAGACCATCTGGTTGCCCAGGGAGTTGAGGTAAGCGCCCCGATGGTGATAGACCACACCTTTGGGGTTGCCGGTGGTGCCCGAGGTGTAGTTGAGCGCAATGGCTTGCCATTCATCTGCGGGCCATTGCCAGTCGTAGTCAGGATCGCCTTCGGCAAGTACCGCTTCGTAATCCAGCGCGCTGACCGGCTGGCCTTCACCGTACTCGGGGTCATCCACGTCGATGATCAATGGTGGATGATCAAGCATGGCCACTGCTGCGTGGATCACTTCATGGAATTCGCGGTCGGCAATCAGTACCTTGGCCTCGCCATGAGCCAGCATGAAGGCGATGGCTTCGGCGTCGAGGCGCACATTCAGGGCATTCAATACGGCGCCGACCATGGGCACGGCAAAATGCACTTCGAGCATGGCCGGGATATTGGGCAACATCACGGCGACGGTATCGTTCTTGCCAATCCCGCGCCCGGCCAGCGCGCAGGCCAAACGACGGCAACGGCTGTAGGTTTGTGCCCAGGTGCGGCGAATGGAACCGTGGATAACGGCGGGGTAGTCAGGGTAGACGCTGGCGGTACGCTCGATAAAACTCAGAGGCGACAGGGCAATATGGTTGACGGCAGTAGGCTCAAGGCCCTGCTCAAAAATCGACATGATGGTCATTCCGGTGGCTGATTGTTAGCTCTAATGGCTGCCCGCTCTTATGCTGTCGAGGGGGGCAGTTTTATGTCCGGTCTGAGTTATAGCTCAGTTTGTATTTGATATGGAAGTAATACCTAAGCAATATAGTATTTGTTCTATATTGAATCGTGACTTAACCCGCGGATGCCCCATGCCTGTTTCGCTGCTCACCCATGACCCGCAACCCTCAGTGATCCTTGACGCCGCTGGCACACCGCTAACGATCAACCCGGCACTGTCGCGACTGCTGGCTGGCACGCCACTGGCCGAGGTGCGCAAGTGGCTGCCGGGCAATATCGATGAGCTGGTACGCGCCTGTTTGCAACAAGGACGGGCGATTGAGCAGGTGCAGGCGGAGTTTGCCGAACACCTGTGGCTGTGGACGCTGATACCGATACCTGAAACCCAATGTGTCGTGGCCCGTGGCCGGGAGGCGAGTGACGAACTGCTGGCCGGGCGTGAAGCCGCCAAGGCCCGGCGCCTGTACCGGCTGATTACCGAGAACACCACCGACCTGATCTCGCGGCATACGCCGAACGGGTGTTTTCTCGATGCCTCGCCAGCGTCCTGGACGTTGCTCGGCTACTGGCCCGAGCAATTGCGCGGCAGCCGGGCACAGCGTTTGTTTCACCCGCATGATCTGGCCCAGGTGTTGCGCCAGGCCCGTGATGCACTTGAGCTCGATGGGTATCACACTATGACCTACCGGATTCGCCATCAAGCCGGGCATTACCTGTGGTTTGAAACCGCCAGCCGGGCAATTCGCGAAACCTATACCGGCGCGGTGGTTGAGGTGGTCAGCGTGTCGCGAGACATCACCGCGCGCATTCAGGCGGAAGAAAACAAGCGGCGCCTGGCAGAAGTGGTCGAGGTTAATCCTGACCCGGTGTTGTTTATTGAACCGGCGGGTGGGGTGTCTTATCTCAACCCGGCGGCCAAGCGAATTCTCGGTTTATCGTGTGGGAAAAGTGTTATTTCGCTGGCGGATTTTTTAAGCTCTGGCGATCTGGTGCAGCTGCAGTCAGTGGGCTGGCGCAGTGCTGAAGAACACGGCTTGTGGAGCAGTGAGGCCCGTCTGCAGCCGTTGAATGGCGAACCCTCGGTGCCGGTGTCTTTATTGCTGCTGGCCCATCGCGCCACCTCGGGTGAACGGTTTTTCTCACTGGTGGCCCGTGACATGCGCGAGCGCGAACTGCGTGAAGCCCAGCAGCGTCATCATCAGGACGAACTGGCCCATACCGCCCGGCTGGTGACCCTGGGGGAGCTGGCGTCCGGTATTGCCCACGAAATCAATCAGCCGCTAGCCGCGGTGATGAATTATGCGAATGCCAGCCAGCGTTATCTGCAAAACCTGGGCACTACCCCTGAGGCTGCAACCCGTATAGCTCAAGGGTTGGAACGAATTACCCTGCATGCCGGCCATGCCTCGCAAGTGATCAAGCGTTTGCGCGGTTTTTTACGCAAGGGGCGGCGCACGTTACAAGCGCTGGACGTCAGTGAAGTGGTGCGCCAAGCAGTCAATCTATGCGCGTGGGAAGCCCGTGAGCGACAGGTGATGATTGAGCAGGAGTTGCCGGCCCTTCTGCCGTTGGTGTATGCCGACCGGGTGTTGCTGGAGCAGGTGTTGCTTAACCTGTTGCGCAATGCCATTGACGCCAATTGCGAGCAGCAGCCGGGGCGGCCTTCGCGTATCCGTATAAATGTGCAGGCCGCACGTGCTGGCGAGTTAAGCATTAGCGTCGAGGATCAGGGCCCAGGCGTCACAGCCGAACAATTTGAGCAACTGTTCACCCCGTTTTACACCAGCAAGGCCGAAGGACTGGGGCTGGGTTTGTCGATGAGCCGCAGTATCATCGAGGGCTTGGGCGGTGAGCTTGATGCCGAGCCGCAACCCCACGGGCTGCGCATGTGCTGCCGCCTGCCACTGATGACCGTCACCCCACAACAAAAAGAGAGCAATTAAGCCATGACAACCCCGCAGCACCACGTGGTCTACGTCGTCGATGACGATCAGGGCATGCTCGATTCAACCGTCTGGTTATTGGAGTCGGTCGGCCTGAATGCAGTGCCCTTCACCAGTGGTCAGGCTTTTTTGCACGCCGTGGATCCGGCCCTTAGCGCGTGTGTGATCCTGGATATCCGCATGCCCGCCATGGGTGGTCTGAATGTGCAGCAAGCGCTACAGGAACGCGGGTTAACCCTGCCGGTGATTTTTGTCAGTGGCCATGCCGATGTACCCATTGTGGTTCGTGCGTTCAAGGCGGGTGCCCATGACTTTATCGAGAAACCCTACAACCAGCAGCTGCTGCTCGACAGTGTGCAACAGGCCTTGAGCGGCGGTAATGCGTGGCAAAGCGCCAGTCAGGAGTTAACAGAGCTAGAAGACCGCTTGCTCAGCCTGACACCCCGCGAGCGCGATGTGTTGTTGCCGCTGGTCAAGGGCTACACCACCCGTGAAATTGCCGAGCAATTGGCGGTGAGTGCAAAAACCATCGACCTGTATCGCGCCCGCGTGATGAAACGCATGCAGGCCGAGCACTTGCCGGATCTGGTGGGCATGGCGATAGCGGCGGGGCTGGTGGATCCGCTTAAGCTGCGGGCAACGCTGTAAAGCTTACCTTGCGATCTTTCAGAAGATCAAAAGATCGCGAGGCGAGCTCGCTCCTACAGATTTGCGGTGTCCAGGGTGTTGCGTTCGAGTACTGGATAGCCCAGTGCGGCGATGTGGTGGTGCACGCGGCGGTAGTCGCGCAATACACGCTGGAAGATATCGCCTGATTCGGCCCAGGCGGTTTTGTCGTTTTGCAGTTTGCGAAAGTGCTCGCGGCTGGCGCGGGCTTCGAGCTGGCGCACGATTTCTTTGTGGCTCACCAGCCTGTTTGCCGCCGCTATGTCTTCGCGCAAGAAAGCGGTGATCGCCAGGTTTAGGCTGTCCAGCAAGGCCAAGTGCAGGCCCTGGATGTGCTGCATCTCAAAAGTTGAGAAATGTTCGCCACGGCGGGCCCGGCGAATCGCCAGTTGCGCCAGGTTGCTGAGGATGTCGCCCGCATGCTCCAGGTTGATCACGAACATCAGGATTTCCTGGGCACGATCGGCGTCATCGTCACTCAAGCCTTCCTGGCCTATGTCCGCCAGATAGGCGCGAATCGCCGCGCTTAACATATCCACGGAATGGTCAAGCTGGCGCACCTTGTCGAAAGCCGCTTGATCGGGCTTTTCGAACAGTTGCAGCACTTGATTGAGCATTAGCGACGCCATGTCTGCCAGTCGTAACGCTTCACGCACGGCATTGGAAAGGCCTATGTTGGCCACTTCCAGCCCGGCTTCGTCCAGGTATTGCGGCATGCCCGGGTCTGCCGGGCGTTCTTGTTGCGGGAACAGGCGACTCAGGCCGTTTGCCATTGGCTCAATCAGGCCAATACACAGCACCGCCAACGCCAGGTTGAACGCCGTATGCAGGTACACCACCAAGTGCGCAGGGCCGAGGTTGGTGTGGGCCAGTTGGTCGGCCAGCAATGGCAGCCACGGCAACAACAGCACGGTTCCCAGCAGACGAATCAGCAAGTTCCCCACGGGCAGACGACGTGCCACGGTTGAGCCGGCACTGAGTACCGAGGGCAACGCGCCGCCGACGTTGGCACCCAGCACCAAGGCCATGGCGGTGACCGGGGCCATCATTCCGGCACCGGCCAGGGAAGCAATCAACAGCACCACGGCCACGCTTGAATGGCACAGCCAGGTCAGTAACACCGCGGCCACGACGGCAATGATCAAGTCGCCATCCAGGCTTTGCATGACCGCGCGAAATACCGAGGTGGCCTCCATGTGGCTCAGGGTTGCACTGAGCAAACCCAAGGCCAGTAGCATCAGCCCCAACCCGATCAGCGCGCAGCCTATGCTTTCGTAGCGTGAGTCGTCGCGCAGGCGATACACGATAAAACCGGCCAGCAGCATGATCGGTGTAGCCAGCGACGTGTCGAAGCTCAGTAGTTGTACCACCAGGGTTGAGCCGATGTTGGCCCCGAGCATCACGGCCAATGCTGGCGCCAGGCTCAAGGTGCCGGCGGCGGTAAAAGAGGTGGCCATCATGCTCACGGCGGTGCTGCTTTGCAGCACGCCGGTAATGCCAATGCCGGACAGCAATGCCATCCAGCGGTTATTCAGATTGCGCCCCATCCAGTTGCGTAGTTGGGTGCCGAAACCGCGCAGCAGCGCGGTAGAAATCATATGAGTGCCCCACAGCAGCAGTGCAATCGCACCGGCCAGGTTGAGCAAGAGAGTGGTTCCTGACATGAGGAATCTCCACAAAACAAATATTCAGGTTTACGCCATCTACACACACACGCGGCCGGGCTGACGCGAAACCGCGTCAGCCCGGCTTTTTACGTCAGTACCACTGTTTGAAACGGCGGATGTAAATAGTCTTCATCAGTTGTGCCACGCAGCAGTAGCTGACCAGCGTCGCGACCAGCCATGGGAAGTACGCCAATGGCAGCGGCTCCAGGCCCACCAGGGTGCCCAGCGGCGAGAACGGTACGTAGATACCCAGTGCAATGACAATGACGGTCATCATCATCACCGGCCATGCGGCGTTGCTCTGGAAGAACGGGATCTTGCGGGTGCGCAACATATGCACCACCAGGGTTTGCGAGAGCAGCCCCTCGATGAACCAGCCGGACTGGAACAAGGTCTGCACGTCGACATTGTTGGCCTTGAACACATACCACATCAGGGCAAAGGTGGTGATGTCGAAGATCGACGAGGTTGGCCCGATCCAGATCATGAATCGGCCAATGTTTTTGGCATCCCATTTACGCGGCTTTTGCAGGTATTCCTTGTCCATCCGGTCCCATGGCAGTGCCAGTTGGGAGATGTCGTACATCAGGTTTTGCAGCAGCAGGTGAATCGACAGCATGGGCAGGAACGGTATAAAGGCGCTGGCCACCAGTACCGAGAACACGTTGCCGAAGTTGGAGCTGGCGGTCATGTTCAGGTACTTCATGATGTTGCCGAAGGTTTCGCGACCTTTGAGCACGCCTTCTTCGAGCACCATCAGGCTCTTTTCCAGGAGGATGATGTCGGCCGACTCCTTGGCAATGTCGGTGCCGCTGTCCACGGAAATCCCCACATCGGCATCACGCAACGCCGGGGCATCGTTGATGCCGTCACCAAGGAAGCCTACGGTGTGACCATTGGCCTGCAACGCCTTCAGCACCCGGGATTTCTGCAACGGTGTGAGCTTGGCAAAGACCGTGCGTTGCTCGACTTCGTGCTTGAGGGTGGCATCATTCATGGCTTCGATTTCCGGCCCCAATAGCGGGGTTCCGGGCTCGAGGCCAACTTGACGGCAGATTTTGCTGGTGACAACCGCGTTATCTCCGGTCAGTACCTTCACCGCCACGCCAATGTCTTGCAGAGCGCGGATGGCCGGGCCTGCGGTTTCTTTTGGCGGATCGAGGAAGGTCAGGAAGCCGCGAATAACAAGGTCGCGCTCATCTTTAGTCGTGTACTGCTTCTGCGCGTTAGCCTTAGGGATGTCGCGGGTGGCGACCACCAGTACCCGGAAGCCGTCCTCGTTGTATTCAGTGGCCCGTGCCAGCAGTTCAGCGCGGCGCGCGGGATCAAGTGCTACCTGGACACCGTCTTCCATCACGTGGGTCGAGATGCCGAGCATTTCTTCAACAGCGCCTTTGCACACCAGCAGGTGATCGCCACGGTTGTCCTTGACCACAATCGACAGGCGACGACGCTCGAAGTCAAACGGCAGCTCATCGACCTTGCTGTAGGCGAAAGGCAGCTTGAACTTTGGATCGCGCTCGGAAAACTGCACCACGGCCTGATCCATCAGGTTGCGGATACCGCTTTGGTGATGACTGTTGAGCCAGGCCAGCGCCAGTACCGATTCATCGCGTTGGCCGTCAGGGCCGACATGGTGCTCCAAAATGATGTGGTCTTGGGTCAGGGTGCCGGTTTTGTCGGTGCACAGTACGTCCATCGAACCGAGGTTCTGGATGGCATTGAGGCGTTTAACCACGACTTTGCGCTTGGCCATGGCGGTTGCGCCTTTGGCCAGGTTGGCACTGACAATCATCGGCAGCATTTCTGGGGTCAGACCGACCGCCACCGCCAGGGCAAACAGGAAGGCATCGCCCCAATCGCCCTTGGAGAAGCCATTAAGGAAGAACACCACCGGCACCATCACCAGCATGAAGCGGATCAACAACCAACTGACGCTGTTAACCCCGCGATCGAATGCGGTTTGCGAACGCGAGCCGACAATCGCCTTGGCCAGAGAGCCAAAGTAAGTCCGCGGGCCGGTCGCGACCACCACAGCTCGGGCCGTACCGCTGACCACGTTGGTGCCCATAAAGCAGATGTTGGGCAGGTCCAGCAGGTTGCTTTGATCAGCCGCAGCGTTGGAGGCAGACTTTTGCGCCACATTGCCCAGGGTGTCGTATTTCTCTACGGGCAAGGCTTCACCGGTCAGCACTGCCTGACTGATAAACAGGTCGCGGGATTCGATCAGGCGTATGTCGGCGGGGATCATGTCCCCGGCGGACAGTTGCACGATGTCGCCGGCCACCAGTTCACGCATGGGGATTTCCAGCACTTTGGCGGAGGCGCCAACGCGCTCACGGCGCAGTACTGTCGCCGTGGTGCGCACCATGGCTTTCAGGGCCTCGGCGGATTTGGCCGAGCGATGCTCCTGCCAGAAGCGCAGAAAACTGCTCAGGCCCACCATCAAGGCGATGATGATGACTTTGGTCAGGTCGGTTTCTTCGCCATCACGCAGAGGCAGCCAGTAATCGGTGAAGAAGCTGATAACGCCCAAGGTCAGCAGTACATAAATGAAAGGGTTGTGCAGCGCCATCATGAACTGCACGACCGCGTGAGGCGGCTTGTCGTGAGCCACTTCGTTATAGCCTTCATGTTCCAGGCGATCAGCTGCATCCAGCAGGGTCAGGCCATCCGTGGTGGCCCGGACATTGGCCAGGGTGGCGGCCAGGCCGTTTTGCGCTTCCCGTGCAGCGCGCATCGACAACTTGCTGTTTTCACCCGCGTTGTTCTTGTCTCGAACGTTGCTGTTTTTTACCGCGCTCATGGTCATACTCCTGTCGCCAACGCTCGACAAAACATACCTTGGCTTGCCGTATTAACGACGAGCCAAAGTATGCCGAGTCGCAGATATCGCGATCGGTTTTAATAAGTGTTTAAGTGCGCTTTAAAATCCCGCTACAACAATTAACTTACTAGTTGCGCAGCGGGTGGCTACTGGCTTCTTCCATAGGGAACTCCAGTTATTCAACAGTGGTTTAAAGCCTGTCAGTGGTCAGCGCCAGGCGCGACTCTGAGGCTCCTGAAGGTCGGCCATGCTCCAGCGCTGCTCCAGTTGACCTGTGGCAGGGCTGACGCGCCAATGCACCTGATGGTGCGCAGCTTTTGCGCCGAAAACGGGGGATGAGAAGGGCGTGCGGGCAGAGCGCGCAGTGCCGGGCTCACGGGCCAATTTAACCCGCATGCTAGAGGTAAAGGCGCGAACGCCAGGTAGAACAAAGGCTTTAAAGGTCATAACACACCTCGTAACCGGACGGCTGCCGGGGAGGTCGTTACGTTGGAGCGTCAAGCTCTAGCGCAGTTGACCTCGCCCAGCAGGCGAGTCCCGTCAATGTCTGGATTGGGTGCCCGGTCAGGCGTTTTCACGCAGGCCGGGCAGCGACTAGATACTGTGTCCATTAGCTTCTTTTGTGAGTGAGTAAAGTGCCGACTGAGTCGGCCCATGCAATCTACTGAGACGGGTATATCAAGTCAACGTTAAACACCAGCAAGTGCGGGCGGTACAGGGAGTGTTCAGAAACTTGAAAGAGCGCATTAAACATTAAGTTTCAATAAGGCACTTATATGACAGTTACAAATTAATATCAGATCACCTATACCTCGTAGGAGCGAGCTCGCCTCGCGATCTTTTGATCTTAATAATTAAAAGATTGCAGCCAGCGTGCTTCGGCAACGCCTGCAATGAGTCAATCTGCGGCTATAAGTGCGCGTCGGATCTATAGGTTTGGGTTATATTACGGCGTGTTTCAATCCGTACCGAGAGTGGTTGTGTCGATTAAAGACCCCGCAGCATTACAGCTTGTTCAAGCGCCTGTAGCGCTTTACCTGCAACAGTTGGCAGCGTCCAGCCGCCAGACCATGCGCTATGTGCTGCAGGACGCGGCTGATCGTTTGGGCGTCGATGATGTCGCGATTGAGGAATTCCCCTGGCATCAACTGCAGCCGGGGCATATCACGGCGTTGGTGGCGGCCCTGCGTACCGATGGTTATGCGCCCAATACGTCGTCTTTGTATGTGAATGCGATTCGCGGCGTGATGAATCAGGCCTGGCAGCAGAGCCTGATCACTCAGGATCAACTGCTTAAAATTCGCGCGGTCAAGGCGGGCGGTGGTTCGCGGCTGATCAAGGGCCGCAACCTGCGCCGCACGTTGATCCGCGAGCTGATGGATGTCTGCGCTGCGGACCCGCGCCCTCAGGGGCTGAGGGATGCCGCGATCATTGCAATTCTGTATGGCTCGGGCATGCGTAAATCTGAGTCGGTGAATATGGACTTGCGTCAGGTCAACATGGCCGAGCGCAGCTTGCAGGTCTTGGGCAAAGGCAACAAAGAGCTGATCAAGTTCGCCCCGGCCTGGGCCTTCGAAAAGCTCCAGGTCTGGCTCGATTTTCGCCGCGAGCAATTGCCAGAAGGCGTCAGCGACGACACGTTTTTGTTCAACCGGATTCGCCGTGGCAGCCACATCACCCGTGAGCGCATCACCAAACATGCGATTTACTACATCGCCAAGCAGCGCGGTAAACAGGTGGGCGTGGATATCATGCCCCATGACTTTCGGCGCTCGTTCATTACGCGGGTGATTGAGGAATATGACGTGTCGATTGCTCAGAAACTCGCCCACCACGCCAACATTGCCACTACCGTCAGCTATGACATGCGCGATGACAACGAGCGACGCAATGCCACTGACCGCTTTTCGCTGTAATGCGCACCAGCCGCCGAAGCATTTTGAAAAATTAATGAACCCTCGCGCCTACAGCCCGCCTAAAGTTTTACAACTAGCGAGGTGATGTATGGAAATTCCTACGTTTTGGGCTGTGATAGCCGTCATTCTGCTGCTACTGGAGCTATGGACCATTCGCGGGGTGCTGAGAAGCAATGCACCGGTGAACAGCCGGTGCATGTGGGTGGCCGTGGTGATCTTTGTGCCGCTGTTCGGCATGTTGGCGTGGTTGCTGGTGGGCGCCAAAAAACACGCCCACCCCAAGGCCTAAGTGTTGGTTTTGAGCTTGGTCCACAGCCGCGTGCTGAGGCGGGCTATCGAGGCGGGCATGTCTTCTACGGTGAACAGTTTGTCGACGACTTCCTTGGGCGGGTAAATCGCCGGATCCTGTTTCACGTCGGGTGCCAGGAAGCTGTCCGCCGCAAGGTTTGGGTTGGCGTAGTGGATCTGGTTGCTAATGTTGGCGATCACCTGCGGGGCCAACAAGTAGTTCATGTAGGCGTAGCCATTGCTCGCATGGGGCGCATTCTTGGGCATGACCACCATGTCTAGCCACAGCGTGGAGCCTTCGTCAGGATTTGAGTAGGCAATGTTGACGCCGTTCCCCGCTTCCTTGGCGCTTGCCGCCGCCTGTACCACGTCGCCGTTAAAACCGATGACCGCACAAATGTTGCCGTTGGCCAAGTCGCTGATGTACTTGGAGGCATGAAAGTACTGAACATACGGCCGGATTTTTAGCAGGGCCTGCTCGGCTTGTTTGTAATCGGCCGGTTCGTGGCTGTGGTGTGGCAAACCAAGGTAGTTAAGGGTGATTGGCAGGATCTGTGTGGGGTTATCGATGATCGCGACCCCGCACTGGCTAAGCTTTTTGATGTTGTTCTCATCAAAAAACAGGCTCCAGGAGTGAGTAACGTCGGTGGTGCCAAAAATGGCTTTGATCTTGTCGACGTTGTAACCAATACCCGCGGTCCCCCACATGTACGGAAAACCGTAAAGATTGCCCGGGTCATTGACCTCGAGCTTTTTCATCAACACCGGGTCCAGGTTTTTCCAGTTGGGCAACTGGCTGCGACCCAGTTTTTGAATGGCTCCGGCCTTTATCAGCCGTGACATAAAGTGGTTTGAAGGGCTGACCACGTCATAGCCGGTGTTCCCGGTCATTAACTTGGATTCCAGGACTTCGTTGCTGTCGTGCAGGTCGTATGCGGGCTTGATCCCGGTTTGTTGAGTGAAGGTGGACAAGGTGTCGTCGGCGATGTAGCCGTTCCAGTTGGAAATATTGACACTTTCGTCTGCGTAACTGGCCGCAGAAACTGAACAGAGGAGCGCAAGGGACACAGCATGGATGTGCATGTTCGTTCACCGAATCGTAGTTTTTTGTTCTTTTATGGGTCGTGACGTCTTAGATTTCTGTTCGGGCCCGCACGGCCTCCAGGCGCATGCGCACCTTAGCGCCAAGGTCGAAAAACGGTCGGGGAGGGAGCCAGCCCGGCTGGGCCCGGTGCATGACCGAGTGCAACAGCTCAGAGCTGGCACCGCTGGCCAGTTCTGCGAGCAAGCGGCCCCACAACGTGCCCCGCGCAACACCAGAGCCGTTGCAACCGGCGACTGCGTAAATGCCTTCCTGAACCTTGGCGAAGTAAGGTTGGCCACTGCGTGAAGCACTGAGGTGGCCGGTCCAGGAGTACTGGATGTCCTGCTCGGATAACCCCGAAAAGCGCCGTTGTAAGCCCAGCGCATGGTGCTTGCGCCGCAGCAAGAGGTTGCTGTCGGTCAAATCTTTAGTCCGATATTCCGCCGTGTTGCGAATCATCACCCGGCGGTCCGGGGTCAGCCGTACCGTCGCACCCAGCGGCCTGGTGGAGAGCACACCCCAAGGGGCTGCGCTGCCAATAGCGGCAAATTCTTGATCGGTGAGCGGGCGTGTCAGGCTCGCGCTGAGTTCCATGGCAAAGGTGCTGCTGGTCTCAATCCCGGCACGGGGGATAAAGGCATTCAGACACACCAGTACTTGCCGGGCGGTCACATTGCCACTAGGGCCGTTGGCGCGGATCTGACCGTCACTGAGGCGTTCAAGGCCGCTGATTTCAGTGTTTTCGTACAGGGTGACCGACTCAGGCAGCGCATCCAGCAAGCCTTTTACGTACTTGGCCGGTTGCAGCAAGGCATTGCCATTACCGCACCAGATCGCCGCTTGATAGTGCTTAGTGCCCAACGTTTTGGCCAGTTGCGGGCCTTGTAGAAACTGCGCTGAGGCGCCCACGGCGTTGAGGGTTTGCAGCCTGGCTTCGACCTTGCACAGCTTGCCCGGGTCGTTGACCGCGAAGTAGTACCCTGAGTCGCGGTATTCGCAGTCGATCTGGTGTCGGGCAATACGCGAGCGGACCTCTTGGCTGGCAGCGAGACCAATCAAGGTGTCAGCCTGGTAGCCGGCAAAGCCGTCGTGCCCAAGCAGCTCGTTATTGGCAGGGTTCTCATGGGCCACGGCAAACCCTGAGTTGCGTGCCGAGGCACCTTGCGCGGCGCGCTGGCGATCGACAATAACGATTCGCGCCTGCGGGTGCAGTTCGGCCAGTGAGTGCGCCGCGCTAAGCCCGGTAATGCCTGCCCCGATAATCAGCCAGTCGGCCTTTTGCGCGCCCTTGAGGGGAGCATGGCCGGGCGACGGTTCGGTGAGGGCAATCCAGCCACATTGATTCATCAAACAACACCTCGTATAGCGTTGACTGCGCCACTTAATTGATTCTTAAATTTCATACTTGAAATCGGTCGGCGCTGCGTGTCGCTGGAATTTATGACGATCAAGGTGATATAACCAACGCTATTAATTCATTGATCAATGCAGAAAACGCATGGATACGATTCGCCACGTTCCTTCACTCCAGGCCATGCAGGCCCTGATAGAAGTTGCTGATTCAGGCAGCTTTACCCAGTCGGCGCAAAAGCTCTGTTTGACCCAAAGCGCTGTGAGTCGAAAGATCCAGCAATTGGAAGAGCATTTCGCAGTTGCGTTGTTTGTGAGAAACAGTCGCAACGTGCGTTTAACGGCAGAGGGCGAGCAGGTGCTGGCCACAGCGCGCACTATTCTCGAGCAGTTGCGCGGCCTTGAAGACCGGCTCTCGCCACAAACGCGCCCATTCAGGATTCGCATGCATGTGTCGTTGGCCGTGCGTTGGCTGCTACCAAAACTCAGCGACTTTTACCTGCGTTATCCCGATATTTCGCTGTCAATTGAGACCGTAGCCACCGAGATTGTCGAGCCTGCCAGCGACAGCGATGCCTACATCCTTTATTTGCCCGAGCCCTCCAGTGACCCAGCCTGTCTGCCCCTGTTTGATGAAGCGCTGGTACCGGTCTGTGCGCCTGGGCTGGGCGTACTGGAGTCCATGAATGACCTGGTGCGCTTCGCGCTGCTGCACCGCTCGGCAGATAAACAGGCCTGGATTGCCTGGTTGGCTGCCAATCAGGGGCAACCCCTGGAGGCTTACCGGCATATTCCGTTCAACCTGGACGAACTGGCACTCGATGCCGCAGCACGAGGGTTGGGCGTAGCCGTGACGGACATGACGTTGGCCGAAGAGTCCATTCAGCGCGGGCTGTTGGTGATTCCGTTTGGCCAGCCACTGAAAACTGGTGGGAATTATTCGTTGTGTTTGCAGCCCTCGGCCAGTGCACACCCCGCGTGTACAAAGGTCTTGCAGTGGTTCGCGCAACAGGCAGAGGCCAACCAGAAGTAAGATTTTGTAATAACTATACGCATGGGTAAAACCGGGAGTCGCTGTAGGATTGCCTCCCGAATTTCATCAAGGCCTATATGAACACCCTCCTGGAGCCTCCCAGTTTTTTCTTGCACCCCGCATCCGTTTTGCGCTTAGTCGCCACCCTTGAATCTCCCACACGTTTCCCAAATTTATTGGGCACGGGCAATACGCCCGTTGCTTCGCATGCTTGTGCGCGTCATTCGTTGACCCCGATGTTTCGAGAGGCTGAATAACCGATATGGAATGGATTGCAGATCCCACGGCCTGGCTTGGCCTGTTGACTTTGATCGTGCTGGAGTTGGTACTCGGCATCGATAACCTGGTGTTTATTGCCATTCTTGCGGACAAGCTGCCACCTGAGCAGCGCGACCGTGCACGGGTTATCGGCCTGACGCTGGCCCTGTTGATGCGTTTGGGCCTGCTGGCCAGCATCTCGTGGATGGTCACGCTGACCGAGCCGTTGTTTGAAGTGTTTGAAAAGTCCTTCTCTGGTCGAGACTTGATCATGCTGTTTGGTGGCCTGTTTCTGTTGTTCAAAGCGACTATGGAGTTGCATGAACGATTGGAAGGCCACGTTGCCGAGCGCAAGTCGAATGCGGTGTACGCCATGTTCTGGCCGATCGTTGCGCAAATCGTCGTGCTGGACGCGGTGTTCTCCCTCGACGCCGTGATTACGGCAGTGGGCATGGTTGAGCACTTGTCGGTCATGATGATTGCCGTTGTAATCTCCATCGGCCTGATGATTATTGCCAGCAAGCCGTTGACCAAATTCGTCAACAGCCATCCGACCGTGATCATGCTCTGCCTGGGCTTTTTGATGATGATCGGTTTCAGCCTGACGGCGGAAGGCTTGGGCTTTCACATCCCTAAAGGCTATCTGTATGCGGCCATCGGTTTCTCGATCTTGATCGAGCTGTTTAACCAGATCGCCCGCTCGCGCCGCAAACGCAGCTTGCAAGGCCTGCGGCCGATGCGTGAGCGCACGGCCCATGCGGTAATGCGCCTGCTGGGCGGTCGCAAGCTGAACGAGGATGAAGTGGGTGAGGAAATTGCCGACATGCTCGAAGGCGGGGAGTCTGAAGAGGTCTTCCACCGACGTGAACGGATCATGATCAGCGGTGTGCTGCAATTGGCAGAACGCCCGATTCGCAAGGTGATGACCCCGCGTGCCGAGATTGATCATATTGATCTGACAGACTCTGAGGAACAGATACGCACCACGCTGATGCATTCTTCGTACTCGCGATTGCCTTTGATCAGGGAAGGGCGCATCGATGAACCACTGGGTTTTGTACACAAAAAAGAGCTGTTAAAGGAACTGCTGGCCGGTCACAAACCCGACCTTGAGGCGATGGCGCGCAAGGCAATCAACCTGCTGGACAGCTTTACTATCCTCAATGCCCTGGAGCAGATGCGCAAAGAGTCGACTCACATTGCGTTTGTGATCAACGAGTTTGGCGACTTTATCGGCATCCTGACCATGACCGACATTCTTGAGTCGATTGCCGGTGAACTGCCGGACGCCAGCGAAATTGCAGGCCCGAATATCGTGGCGCAAGGGGACGGGTATTTGGTCAGTGGCGCCTTGAACCTGAGCCAGATCAGTCGGCATACCGGCTTTACCGCCAAGCCGACGGATGATTATCAAACACTCGCCGGCATGGTCATGAGTTTGCTCGATCGGTTGCCGGTGGTTGGCGACAAACTGACGTGGGAAGGCTGGAGCCTGACCGTGGTTGAAGTCGAAGAACGCCGCGTGACGCGAGTGTTGTTGACGAAGGAAGGGGTGTAGCAGCTGCCGAGTTTTACGAGTCTGCGTCCGGTGGCGCAGCCGTCGTAAGCCTTCAGTTATATCCGGAGTTATGGATGTACGATTGCTTCGCAATCGAACGTAGCCTCGCGGAGCTCGGCAACTGCTACGAGGGAAACCCTTGGGAGCCGGACAATAAAAACCCGCCTGTTGAGGCGGGTTTTTTATTTACAGCAACTTACTGGTTGTCAGGCAATGCATAAGCAATCACGTAGTCACCACGATCAGGTGACTGGCGTGCACCACCGGCGGTGATCACCACGTATTGCTTGCCGGTTTTCGGCGAAACAAAGGTCATCGGGCCACCTTGGCTGCCGACGGGCAAGCGGGCCTTCCAGGCTTCTTCACCGTTGGCCGAGTTGAAGGCGCGCAGGTAGTAGTCCTGGGTGCCTGCAATAAATACCAGGCCGCCTTGAGTGGAGAGGGTGCCACCCAGGGTTGGCATGCCAATTGGTAGTGGCAACTTCATTTTGATGCCCATTGGGCCCGTGTCTTCAACGGTGCCCACGGGTACTTGCCAGGCAATTTTCCGGGTTTTCATGTCGATAGCGGTCAGCGTGCCGAAAGGCGGCGCCTGGCACGGAATGCCGGCCACGGACAGGAAGCGGTTTTTGTTTACAGCATACGGCGTACCTTTAAGCGGTACAGCGCCCATACCCGTGTTCAGCGCTTCGCCACCGGAAGAGGCCTTGGCGTCTTTTTTCTGCGGCACCATCTGGCTCCACAAGCCCAGACGCATGTCATTGACGAAGATGAAACCGTGCACCGGGTCAGTCGACAGGCTGCCCCAGTTCATACCACCTAGCGATCCTGGAAAGCTCAGCGAAACGTCAGTACCCGGCGCGGTGTAAAGGCCGTCGTAGCGCATTTTCTTGAAGGCGATACGGCACAGCATCTGGTCAAACGGCGTGGCGCCCCACATGTCCGACTCAGTCAGCGTTTGCGCGCCGATCTGCGGCATGCCCACCGATTTTGGCTGGGTTGGAGAGTAGGGTTCGTTCGGGATGTTCGAGGCCTTGACCGGCACTTCTTTCACTTCAGTCAGCGGCTGACCGGTGTGGCGATCCAGCACATAGATCTGCCCGGCCTTGGTGCCGATCACTACGGCAGGCACTTGAGAACCATCGGCCTTGGTGAAGTCGATAAGGCTTGGCTGCATCGGCAGGTCAAAGTCCCACAAGTCATTGTGGACGGTTTGATACACCCACTTTTCATCACCGGTGGTGGCGTTCAGTGCCAGTATCGAGGCGCCGTAGGTGTGATCCAGCGACGTACGCTCAACACCATAAATGTCGGTGGACGAGCTGCCCATCGGCAAGAAAACAGTGTTCATCAGCGGGTCATAAGACATCGGCGCCCAGCTGTTCGGTGTGCTGCGAACATAGGTTTTGCCGTCAGCCGGAGCTTGTTTGTCTTGCGGGTTGCCCGGGTCAAAAGCCCAGCGCATGGCGCCGGTGACCACATCGAAACCACGAATCACGCCGCCGGGCATGTCGGTCTGCACGTTGTCGGCAACACGACCGCCCACCACCACGGTCGTACCGGCCATCAACGGCGCAGACGAGAGCTGGTAATAAGAGTCGGGCACATCGCCCAAACCGGCTTTCAGGTCAACCTGGCCGTGAGTACCGAAGTCTTCGCAGAATTTGCCGGTATCGGCATCAACAGCAATCAGGCGGGCGTCGATGGTGTTGGTCAACAGACGACGCTGGCAAGCAGCACCCGGCGCCACATTGACGGTAGCGGCCGGGGTGCTGCCATCGGTAGGGGCAGCGATGGCAGCGGTCGCATCAAAGTAAGCCAGGCCACGGCAACGCTGCCAGACAGCCGATTTGGCGTTGATTTCGTTCTTCCACAGCTCTTTGCCGGTGTCCGCATCCAGCGCGATGATGTTGTTGTGCGGGGTGCAGATAAACACCTTGTCGCCCACTTGCAGCGGGGTCATTTGGTCTTCTGCGCCGTTGCCATCGCTGAACGCGATGTCGCCGGTGTGATAAGTCCAGGCCGGCACCAGCTTGGACACGTTGCTGCGGTTGATCTGATCCAGTGCAGCAAAGCGGCTGCCACCTTCGTCATTACCGTAGTGTTCCCAGTTTTTCTGCGCTTTGGCTGGATCAACCTTGGTCAGGCCGGGGCCGTTACCTGTAGGTGCAACCGACGCGTGGGGCTGAAACATTCCCCAGAAACCCACAACAATGGCCACTGCGAGGGCAGCGCTCAGCGCATAACCACCGTTACCCTGCAGACCATTGGCCTTGCGCAGCGTCGGGTAAGCCAACGCCACTACCAGGCTCAATACGGCCAGGGCAAACAGTCGTGAAACCAATGGCCAGAACACCAGACCGGCATCTACGACCGACCAGATAACCGATGCCACCATCACCGCTGCAAACAGCCAGGCACCGACCACACGGCGTTTAAACATCAGCACCGAAGCAACGAGCATCCCGATACCGGCGAGGACGAAGTACAGGCTGCCGCCGAGCGTGGCGAGATAACCGCCGCCCGCTATAAACAGCAAGGCGAAGACCAGCACGCCCAAGGCGGCGATCCAGATTGGCCAACGGCTGACAGTGGCCGCAGGTTGAGACTTATTCATGGCGCATGACCCTATAGATGCATGAAAGTGATAAGGAATTCAGGGTAACCAGCCCATAACACTAGCGCTGATTTCCGCGAAGGAAGCTCAGGCGGATGCCGCATCGTCTGGAACAGACAGATGCATACGGCTTATGAACTAAATGGTTAATTACCGACACAATATCAAAAAAATCGCGCCTGCGACAAATTGTCAGTCGTCATCAGCGAGAAACACTGTTGTGGAACGCGTAATAATCGAGGGGAGAAGGAGGGCGGTACAAAAGGAGAATGGCGGATTTGTTTGCTATTTGTGGGGCCCACGAACAGGCACGATGCCGCGTTCGTGGGGAGAAACCTGGTCCAAGGGCGAGGAAGATGAGATTGCCGTACGTTTTACCCATCGCGAGTGCGGGCACGACATTGGTTTGGGAACTGTGTGCCCAAACTGTGGCATACACGTTGAGCGTAAAGACCTGGAAGCAAAAATCAGCGAACAATTTGCCGCAGAACGCGAACAAAGGCGGGTGGTTTATAAAGCGAAGTAAAAGGTTAGAAGTTGGGGTTATTTAACTCTACTAAATGACTGTTTAGTTGAGTTATACCCAAAGAGTGCTTAGAGGAGGCGGCGGCTAAACATATGTGTGTGACTGGTCAGGGCACTGTTATTCATTTCTTGCTGGATTTTTGAGAAAACCCTATAGCCATAAAGACACAGCCCGGTATCCAGAAACCAGCGTTTCCAGTGCCTAATCCCACGGCTAACATCGAGATTCCTACTGCAAACACAATGCTTTCTCCATGTACGAGGGCTTGTAGCAAGGGGCCAAATCTAGCACAAAGATCAGCCTGGGTAGCACATCAGGTATTCGGCCTGGCCTGTTTGCTCGTCAATTTGCTCTTTGACCCGCTTAAAACCTTGCGACGTGTAGAAGCCGACACTGGGCGTGTTTTCCTTGTAAACAGAAAGGCTCAACTCCTTGCGAAGACACTTGGCATGATCGAGTAACTGTTTACCAAAGCCTTTACATCTATGCGCGGGATCAACAAACAAAGCAGCCAATTGGCTATCCAATCGACTCAATATTGGCTTGCCAAAAAGACGCGTCGATAAAATCATGCGCCTTGATGGATGCACTCAGCCAGATATCCAGCAGTCGATCCATGTCGCGTGGTTCAAATTTTCTGATCATTTTTAGTTCCAAGGGATTGGGACATGAAACGGTGGTGATTATGCATGCAAGGCGAGTGTTGAGAGGTTCGCATGTGGTGGGTGTGGATTGGTAGAGATGGATTGATCGGAAGATTTCAGGGGGTCGAGAGGATCGCCATTTCCTGGCTTGAAATTTGGCCTGCGCTGGGTCTGTTGGCGCAATGTCAATATTCGCATAATGTATATTATGTTAAATCAGGTGCTATGTCAGAGATGTTCATAAGACACGTAAGTCACTGATTCGACGAATTCGTATTTGACGTCTACTCTCTCAACGGGCCATGTCCATAGTGTTCATGACGATTCCTTGAATGAGGTGGCTGTCGATGAAACTGATTCAGTGCCGTTTCTCTTCAGGTCAACGACTACCGCTGCTTGTACAAGCTGGTGATGCGACGCCGTTGCCCATACTCATTCCGTTCATCTACGTCCAACTCAAACTCAGGCACCGCGCTTACAACACGGCTGCGGCGCACCTGCGCGCCATCCAGGCTTTCTACGCCTATGCCAAAAGCCGAGATATGGATATCGATGAGGCCATTTTGGCCTGCCACTTTGAGGCGATTCTGGCTTTGCTGGACGGTTACGCTATTTGGCTCCAAAGTGGCCGTCATGCCGATAATCTGATCGCCCGAATCGGCAAACCTGGCACTGTACTTTTTCAGCAGATCAGTTCACGAACACGTGACCAGTACCTGCGCCTGCTGAAGAAATACCTGTCTTGGTGCGTCACCCGTTACATCCCGCGCGCCCGTCAGAATTCAGCCACACAGGCAGACATCAACGTGGTATTTGCCGATGTTGCTGACGTCATTGAGCGGCGCTTTGAGAGCCATATCATCAATGCTCGTCCCGACCGCACTCGTTACCGCAGCCTGACAGATACGCAACTACAGATCGTTCGCACACTGATTCGCCCTGGCGCTGCGGAGAATCCGTTCCCGGAACGTTTGCAACTGCGTAACTGGCTGATGATTGAATTGCTCTTGGAGACCGGCATCCGTCGCGGAGAGCTTCTGAAGCTCTGCACCACGGATATCAATAAAGGTTCTCAGCACGCCTATGTCAGCATCAATGATCGCGAACATGATCCCCGCGACCCGCGCGTTGAAGAGCCTGCGCTCAAAACACATGGGCGGACCGTAGGCATCTCCGCACAGTTGTATGAGGTCTACGAGCGCTATATCCAGAGCGACCGGCGCCCTCTGCGTGATGGTAAACCGATGAAATTGCTGTATCGCTATTTGTTCATCTCGGATCGTGGCCGCCCGCTGTCGATCCGCGCGTTGTCTAACGTTCTTGATCGGCTGTTTCTGACCATTGAGCTGGCTCATCCAGGATTGTTGCCTACACTTTCTGCGCATGACTTTCGCCACACCTTTGCAGACCACTTTTTGGCTTACCTGGTCGAAAAGCGTGGGCATGACCTCGAGCGAGCCACGGACGAACTACGGCGAGTCTGCGGTTGGTCTGAGACCTCGACTATGCCACGTCGTTACGCAGGTCGTTATCTAGCCGAGTCGGCCAACCTCCACAATGCCCAGCGCACCTCGGCAGCCTGGAGCCGACTTGACAGTTAAGGAGATTCGCCGTGACCAAATCAGCCGCTCAAGAACACGCGTCACCGCCCTCCTCTTTGCCAGCTTACGTGTTCAGGGGGCCCGCTTACGTTACGATTCGGACTCGCACTAATGACCAGCCAAAGTATGTCGATACTCGATTGAACGTCTGGACGTGGTACGACGGCGGAACGGCAATGAATATTGATTGGTCTGGTCTAAAGTTGAGCTCGGAGTTTGTCGAAATAGCAAAGGCATTTATGGCCCATATGTTAGAGAAATACTCCCCTTCAACTGCATATAGGGCCGCTAGAATGCTCCATCGGGTTTCGGAAAGTGATATTTCCTTGAAATTCCCTTGGGCAGCCGAGGAAATTATTAGTGCATTCAACAGTTGGAACAGCTCAAGAGAGTACGTAGTCGTCTTTCGCACGCTTTATCGCTGGGTAATGGATAGAGGAATTGCCGGATTTAGTAACGATATTTATCTAAAGATCAAGGACTTCAAAACCGAACGCTCATCTCCCTACTCTCGAATTTTTCTCTCTCAGTCAGGCTTGGAGCTCGATGAGGAAATTCTATTGCTTAAACGCATTGAACGACAATCTTTGACTGACTCTTGGGAGGATGTCCAGTTTAATATCGTACTTCACTTAGGTTTCGAACTCGCACCTCGATCGATTCAATTTCATTCGCTAGACATTGCTGATTTTGAGTTTATTGAAAGCGCTGATCACGAGAAGTACTACACCCTATGGCTACCCATGGCCAAAAAAGTTGGCCAACGCAAACCTGAGCGGCGCCCCCGTAAAATAACCTCGCGCCTGGGGGTGAAAATCTCACGCCACATTTTAGAAATTCAACACCGTTTTGGTAGCGGCTGTGAACCATTATTTGTCAACCCTTGTGGAAGGCGTCTCTCGGTTAGCGAAATCGGTTCAGGTCTCAAACACGAGCTGGGTGAAGCTGGTATAGATAGGCCGAATCAGGTATCCATATTGTTGCGTCATCACCTCGGTCAAGGACTGGCGGATCAGGGTACTCCGGCAGACATGATTGCCGAACTGCTCGGACACAACAGCACGGTTGCGGCGCGTGCTTACGTAACGGCCACCCCAAACATTGCCCGGATCAAAGAGAAAGCTCTGGGTAAGAGCCCGGCCTATCAGCGCATCATGCGCAGCTTATTAACTGGGAAAATCGTCAAACGCCGCGATACGGCTCCTGAAGCAGCCGTCCGCGGCGTCATTGATACGCAGTACATAGGCGATATTGGTGCCTGCGCCCTGCCCGTCCATACCCACTGTCCCTACAACCCTATATACGCGTGCTACACCTGCAAGAAGTTCCAACCCTTTGCTGACGGCCGCCATGAGCAGGTAAAGGATGCGCTCCAGCGGGAGGCCCAACGGTTCATTGATATGGCAGAACAAGCCGGTGATCTCAGTCACAATCGGCCCCTCGCCCAGCATCAGACAACCATCCTGGCAGTAAGCACTACGATCGAACGCTGCCGGCAGCACACGGAGGGTGCCGCAGATGACGCTGTCTAGGGCAAGGCAGAGCCTCGAAGGCTTCATTAAACAGGAAAAAGTGATTTTTCAGTCTTTATCGATTCCAACCCCTTGGGAGTCAGCGCTATGGTCGGTCCAGCATTGGTTACCGCAGCGCTTAAAGCAGCAGACTATAACCTTTGAAACTCAACGACAATCACTTGAAAAGAATGGCTATTCTGTTCCTCCTAAAGCTGCCCTTCCCTTGGATTTCCAGGATTTTTGCAAGGCATTAATCGTATATCTACAACGCACCCGAAGCCTGAAGTTTTCGATGGTCGCCGCCTACAATATTGCGGTACGCCGGCTTTACAATCCGTTGTTTGAACGACGTGTATCCGACCCTACACAGTTGACGCGGGGCGATTTTGACCGTGTCGTAGAATTTCTCAGAGGGAGTGGCTACAAGAACCTTTACGACGCGATATCTCATCTTCAGGTAATTGCGGATACGATCGATAAACTACAATTAACCGACACCGCCATCCACTTTACACATGATGCAAAACCAGAAAAAAGCCGCCACGAGTTCATCTCATTGCACGATCCTGATCGTGCGGTAAAACAGCGTAAATCTGATGAGAGATTACCTTCTCGTGAGGCGATGGAGGCATATGCCATATGTTCGAACAACCCACTCAGTGACGGCGAAGAAATTTTGCTGCGAGTGATCGACTTATTGATAGCGACTGGGCAACGAGGTAACGAAGTAGCAGTAATACCTTATGATTGTTGGGTCGAAAGGCCGATCAAAGGGACGACAGGAGAAGTAGTTGTCGATGCCCATGGCAAGCCTCTCGTCGAATGCGGAATTAGGTACTTCGCGGAAAAGCAATTTCAATCCCGTGTTCATTGGCTGGCTGAAAGCGACATTCCTCTAGCCAGGCGCGCAGTAGAGCGATTAAAAACGCTAACCAATGAACAACGAGAAATTGCCGCCTGGCAAGAACTCCACCCAGGACGTATTTGGAGCTACCCCCCTCAGTCAGTGATCTCCGATGCAAAGGTCTTGGACTGGCTAGGTTTTAGCGAAGCAAGAAGCGCAAGCAGAAATCTATACCTTTTCCTCACACGCAACGGTGTCCATCCATTTGACGATGAACCGGATGAAAAGCAAGGAAGGTCGTTAAAGCGACGTTACGTCGCCGGGGAGATTGAGCGACTGATCGTCCCGAGGATCCGTGGGCACGCGGCATTGACAGAAAATGTCGGGGGACAAGTTCGTATCGTACTTAGAACCAGCGAAACGCTTGCGATCGCTTTCGACGGCCAATTTCGTTTCGGTGGACGTGAGGCGAATGTGTTTCGTGCGGTCCCGCGTCGGGTCACCCTCGGGGATATCAATCACGCATTAGGTGACGATGAAAAATATACGTCCATTTTTTCGCGTCGTTCATTAACCGAATCCGATGGCACTCCGATTAGGCTAACAAGCCACCAACCTAGACACTGGCGGAACACAATTTACCACTTGACCGGTATGAGCGATGTTCAGCAAGCATTGGCTCTGGGGCGAAAACGCCTCGACCAGAATGTTTATTACCAACACACGAGCATTGAAGAAAACACCGCTGCCCATCATGAGTTTCTGGCGTTCAATAGCTATCACGAGCGCCTCGACTTTCTACATACAGCCATAAGAGATAAGCGAATTCATGGCGCTTTGACCGATAGTTACCATGCTTTGCTATCAGATAAAGGTACAACAACTGCAGAAGCATTCCTCACCGTACACGCCACGGCGCTGCATGTGACCCCTTTCGGAGGTTGTATCCACGATTTCTCCCAGGCCCCCTGCCCTAAGCATCTTCAATGCTGGAATGGCTGCTCGCATCTACATCTGATGGGCACTCCATCGGAGCGGGTCAACCTTGAAAAACAAGCCAAGAATCTGACGAAGGCAATATCCATCATGCGCGACGCAGGCACCGGAGAGGCAGGCAGCGATGTATGGCTGGCGGACCAAGAGGACAAACTCAATAATCTAAAATCCGTCCTAGCACGCGATACCAGTGGAGGTGTGCAACGCGTGTTTCCAAATGGGCGTCCAATCACGGTTGCGGACTCGGACAAACGACACAGTTCGGTATCAGATGACTAGGGGCAACTATGGCGCGACGACAGACATTGAGGGGCAGCACTCTTGACGAAGCAATAGACACTCTCCTCGCCCAGATGATTAGCTCAGGAGTGGAGCTCGCTCCCATTTCCCGACCGGAGGTACAGCGCCGACTGGGCCTGACAAGCCGAGCTACGCTAGGAGGTGACCGTGGAGACAGAATTGAGGCCGCCCGTATTGTTCAAATGAGGGAAAGCGGGAGGGATCCGGATGGTGCCCGCCGGCGCAGAAGTCTCGAAGAGCGTATTGCAAGTCTTCAAGCGGAGAACGCTGCGTTGGCAAGACAGCGAGACAAGCTTTTCGAGGCTCTGTCAGTAATAGCACACAACTGCCTGATGAACGGTTTGGACGTAGAGTCAGTAATGGCACCGTTGAGAAACACCCAATAAATCAGATTAGTAGTCTTCGTATCGACTACAGATTACGGCATGGTATCCCGCCCACAGTGCTAGACAGGACTGCGTCAGCTCTGACGACTACACATTATGGTACACGTATCCTGACTACTTCGTCCCAGACGCAAAACGTTGACATGTGCGCCTACCGCTCGTAGAGTCTGGCTGGTAGCCCTTGAGGCACTTGAGCTTTATCTCCCCTTGAGGGATCTGCAAAGCCCGGTAACGACCGGGCTTTTGCCTTTCCGCTGTGTTGCACTGAACTCTCGTAAGACGTTCCCACGTATTCACCCTTTTATCGCTGTTGTGTTTTCAGCCAGACGCGGATTGCTCAGGGCTCTTCGTACTCGGTCTCAGTTTTAGGGCAACGAGGTATCTACAAAACGCAGGGCGATTCAAACTGATCATTCGAACAACCATCCAGACGGTGGCTTGCAACACGGCTAGGTAGGCGGCAACTCAGCTGGCAGATCCCTGGCTCGCTCGCGGTCAGCAACGCTCACTACGCAGCGCTCGATGAACTGGAGCTCTTGGGTGAGCTCAATGGCGCGCTTTTCCAGCGCCTTTAATCCGGCCTGATGTTCTTGCTGCACCTCTTCCGGAGCCCTGGCGAGTCCTACCAATTTCCTGCGGCCCTTCTCGATTTTTTCATTCACCTCTGCAAGGTACCTTTCTCCTGACTCTCTCTTTTTGTCCATGAAGAGCTGGCATTCCAGAAAGCGGATGGCATCGTAGATTTTCAGGACCTCACCACTTGTCTTGGAGTGCACAAAGTTCAGGCTTCCTTCATCAAAGGCGTGGTGCTCTTGGTTTTGGCCACCCCAGTTCACCAAGTCATTCTTGATGAAATTGAAATGCGAAAGGTCGTAGTCAATGAAGGGCTCCACCAGCTTGAAGGTGTGCTCCAGGCTCACCTGCAGGTACATACTCTTCTTTAGCTGCGATTTGTTGAAATTCGCGGTCACCTGAACGCCGTTTTCAATGCAGAATTCTAGCACCATGGACTCGAACCAGATCCGGCAATACAGCAATGCTTGCCGAACGTCGTAGACCGACAACGCCACGTGCACCTTTCTCTGAAAACCGCCTGCATGATCAATGACCACGATGCCTTTGTTCGTATAGCTGAGCACATGGCTTGCTTGCTGGTCGGATTGAGGATGGCGATCAGCGATGATGCAGAAGCGCTCCCAGAAGAGGCGATCGTGGGTCGTCACCACCATCTGGATCCGGCGCAGGTAGTCATCATTGAAAAACAAGTCGATGATATTGGATCGGTGATCCGTATCGATCGCGTTGACGACGTCATCAAAAACGATGAGCGGAAAATTGTTTTTCTCAGCCATCGCCAAGAGAATCGACAAGCCCAGCGCCCTCAGATGCCCTTCGCTGAGCACAGCAAACGCATCCAGCAGGGATCCGTCCACGTTGGTGATCTTGATCCGGTAGCTCTCCGTAAGCTTTTCAAAGGCCAGCGTCTCTATCTGCTCATGGTCATCGTCGTGGTTATTGATCGCTCGGTAGTAGTCGGCAGCCTTGGCTTCGATCCCTGTAATGCGCGCCTTTTCAAGCTCCAGCTTGTAGTCCAACAGGTCGCCGTAGAGCGTTCGGTATTCAGCCTCAAGATCCTTGAGCAACTGGTTGAAGTGGCTGTTATCCACCGAGTCATTGAGCAAAGCCGTTCTCTGCCCTATCAGCGCAAGCATCCTATCATTGGCGTCTGTGAACCCGGTTAGCGCCTGGGTTTTGAGGTCAAACTGTCGTTTCAGCGACTCATCGACCTGCTTGAGGTGTTCGATGAGCGCATCCAGACGAGCCGCTTGAACCACCGCCTGATCAACCTCCCGTTGCTTGCGCTCGCAGGCACGCAGATAGACCTCGATCTGAACTGCACTGTCAGCGCAGAGCGCGATGAAAGCATTGAGGACAGACCCCGCCACTGTCGAGCGGTCAGTCGCCGTATGGAACTCAATGAGCACCGCTTCCAATGCGTCCATCGCCAGTGGGCAGGGTACATCGGCATAGGCATTGGCCTTCACTGAACTGATCCCGGTCGCGATCCTTGAAGCCCAGAGGACAACTTGAGCATCATTTTTCTGTTTGGATTGCTTCAGAGCCTCCAGAGCCCCGAGCGCCTTGATCTGATCACGAGCCCTTTCAAAAGGGTTCACCGTGACTTGGTCAAGGGGCGTCAAACAGGCGGGACAGGTCTTCTCAGACGGCTGTTCGGTGGCTTCCAAAGCCTCCAAGGCTTCAAAAACAGCGCGATAGTTAACGTCACTGGCCCTTTTCAGAAACAGTGTCTCGATCTGCGTTTTGCGGCTGAGCAACCGCTTGGCGATGGCAGACGTACGCGCAACATGCTTGATGGGAATGACCACCGGTGCTTTGGCGGCTCGCAGTCGCTCGGCCCCACGGATGTGCATGTCTATCGTCTTGCGCAGCCGCTTTGCCTTTGTACGAATTTCGAAATCCTGATCGGCCCGCAGCCCCAAGAGCTGACAGGTTTGCGAAATCGCAGCGTACAGATCTGCCCTGTGCTTGCTCCGCACTTGGCCAAGCTCTGTTCGAGCGCGTTCAAGGTTCGTCAGGGCCTCGGCCTGGTCGGCACGCATGAATGCCTTGAGCGTAAAACTGTCAGGGCGCACGAATCGGGAAATGACGTCCTGAAGCTCTTCCAGGCCGAACAGGGTCGCCAAGACATCACTTTCGCCACTGCCAGTGTCCTTGGAGCCCAGGAGCGAAAACTCCTGAAGGCGATTGCGATCAATAAAGCAGCTTGACCAACTGATACTGGGCGCAATTTTGAGCTTATTCGCTCCCAGGAGAGCGAGCTGAGGCTTGGTTTCTCCTCGCGCAATGTACTGCTTGACCTTGGTCTTGCGCCTGGCGGCTTCCTTGATGTCCCCAGTGGTGCAAATTTCGATGGCTTCACAGAGCGATGATTTGCCGCCGCCATTGGGCGCGTAGAAAATGTTTTTCAGCTTACTGAATCGAATGAACGTGCCTTTGTCGTCAGCACCAAACTCGCCAAAGCCCCGGAAATTCCTGACGCGCAGGTAATCCAACGCCCCCAAGCCCGAGGGTGGTATCCGATCCAGTTCAGGCCTTTTATCGAGCACTTTCTTGAAGCGAGCAGCGACACGCTGGTAGTTGCGACCCAGCAATTGATCCGACGCCGTGGTGATGTGTGACTTGATGTGGTCGGAGTAGCGGCCCTTGCTTTGGTTGGCTTGGTACATACACCAAAGAAGCACCAGGTACGCATCAGTACGCCCCTCAAGGTTCTGCCTGGCAAAACTTAAAAGGTACTGACTCATTGCGCCTCCTCCCTGATACGCATCAGCGTAACCGGACTGGCATCAGGAAGCCATTACCGAGCGTTGTGAATGGGCCGCAGTTCGGAAAAACTTGGGCAGTCTCGTACAACATGGGGGATGCACCCAACCTGACTCGCAGCCCCAGTTACAGAGATATTGATCCCATAGTCTGATCCCAAACCCGGTTTGACGCCCGGTATACTCAGGACAAGTAGTGCTGCATCAAAACGCCGTTCAAGCCTCCAGCACCCATTTTTGATAATACCGAGGAAGCACCATGCCAGTTGACGGGCCTCTACCTGGGACGGGTGATCAGCACGACATCAATGCCGATGCAACACGTTGCCTGATGGCTCGACATCCCAAGAATTGGCGAGTGCAAAGCCTGGAAGGGACTGACGACTATGGCTATGACTTCCAAGTGCAGACCACGCCGAATCAACAAGCGACGGATATTTTCCGTATCCAGCTTAAGGGCACCCGCTCTCCGAACCTGACGGCGGATGGCGAATACATTTCGGTGTCTCTGAAAGCCACCACTGTACGCTATTACGCCAGAGCCGTAGAACCGGTACTTCTGGTGATCTGCGACCTATCGGTGAACGAAGATCCTGTCGACTGCCCCCTTTACTATGTTTGGCTCAGGGATGAGCTGAATCGCATCTCGGTCGACGATCTGTCCGCTGAACGCAAATCCGTCACCCTTCGTGCGTCCACAAAGAACGTACTAAAAATAGCTACGGATCTCTCGGAGGACATTCGCCACCAGAACGAACTGTCTCGCATGGGGCATATCCTGAGTGAGCGCGCAGAGCAAACACACCCAGGGATGCAAGCAGATGACCGCTTAACCCTGGTTCAGGGCGTGGTAAAAGGCGTGGCTGCACGAGGCTCCGCACTGATGAACGCCTTGGCAGGCCCAACGGAAGACTACTGGGTCAACCCAGCTCGCGGCACGCTTGCCTGGAACTTGACTCAGGCCAAGGCAGATCTACAGGTCACCGCGCTGGATCGAGCGAAGATCCAGCTCGATGAGGCAGAGCCAAAACTCGAAGGGTCGGCCACCCTTGAGCGCGCAGAATATTGGCGCTTACGTGGCAAGTGGCAGGTTCAAACGGGAGATAACAAAGCGGCAGTCTCTTCCTACCAGAACGCGTACGAGGTAACGCCGCTCCCCAAGTTCCGAGCAGCCCAGGTGGAAGCGGAGATCCGCATCCGATTCGAGAACGATAGCGACTCACTTGCAGAGCTACATGATTTACTGGAGGGTGAAGATCCAGCCATCATTGCCATTCGCTCCCGGCTGCATGCCGTGCAAGGGCATTACGAGTTGGCCGTTGAGCAGGCGAATTTGCTTGCGGAACCTCAACGGTCTTTCGCCAGAGCGTTTGCACATTGGCTGTCTGAAGAACCGGCAAATGCCCTGACGGACTGCGAGGCGGGCCTTGAAGCCTGTGACGCGTCCGATGACATTCGTGAACTGCTGCTGTTGCTTAGGGCTCGAGCCAAATTTTCCCTCGCAGTGGCCACCGCCACTACGCCGCGACGTGAATCTATCCCACCCGCAGGTCTTCCAGGTGTAGACCTTCAAAAGCTTGAGGAAGCTTGGGTTGCGATTAACGATGCTGTCCTGTCCATAAAGGCATCTGGCTGGGGCTCTAACATAGAGCAGCTCGTCGACATCTGGGGGGCCACAGCGTCGGCCCTTGGCAAGGCAGAGTCGATACTTGCAGACCTGAAGGATGCAGCGCAGAAGCGCCCGGAATTGCCCCATATCCATGAGGTCTTGCGGGGCATTGCGGGTCAATTGGCGGACTTCACCCTCGCATTGTCGACAAATGATCAGTTGCCCGACTCACCTGACAAGCAGCTCTGGGGCACGCTTCTGCTCTATGAAACCCGTAAATTTCGGGCGTGCTATCAAGGCTTTGGCGCATACGTCGGTGACGTGGATCGCAGCCACCCCCTGTTTGGGTCGGCTGTCACCGCAGCGTCTATTTCGGCGCACAAATCAGTTCAGACCGGCCTCGTGAACCAGTGGATGGGGATGCTCGAAGCAGATCCTGCTCTGGCCCCCGAAGCCGCCCTCGCACAATTTTATCTCCAGTTGGAGATGAGCAGGTTGGCCAAGGATGAGGCGTTGAGGACGCTGCAGGCCAGGTATGAAGAACTGGATCGGCCCGTCAGTATTGCACTCACCCTCATCCACGAGCTTGACCCTACCGACCCGCAGAGCGCGCAGGCGTGTGTTCGACTCTCCGAAAAGATCACTGAGCACTATGTCCTGTCGCCTGCGGTGGCTGCGCGGCTTGGGTTGGCCTTGGTGACCTTGAGAGATTGGCAAGGCATCGTAGAGCTGTGTCAAAGCAATCGAGTCCGCGTTGAGCCTGGTGATCGAATGGGAGCCTTCGAGGCATTGGCACTTGATCACCTGGGCGAAACGGAAAAGGCCCGCGATCGGTTGTTGAAAATTGTAGCCACAGGATCTGACGATCCACTGGCACTGAACACCTATGCGACGATTGCCACACGTTGCGGATACGTCGATGACGCCGTGGAGGCAGCGGAAAGAGCGCTCGAAACTGCGAGATCCAAAGGGGAACAATTGGAGTTCGTGAAATTACTGTTCTTTCTCATCCAGTTTTCCGACCCAACGAGCGACCGGCTACTGGAGCTAGCCCTACGAGCAGGCGAATTGGTAGATCAGAGTGTAGAGAGCCAGGAAGGCACCTACTTGATGATGCACCTGAGCGGCACTCTGGGGGGACGCAGTGACATCGACCTTGCCAGGGATAGAGAGCAGTTCCGAACACGCGCTGAAGCATTTTTCAGGAATTTCCCGAATTCCCGGATGCTCTGGAGAGGCGAAATTCGAGAGGGCGCCTCTGGCACGGAGTTGGTGGAAAGCCTGAAAGCACTGGCTGGAATGACGCCCGACAGAGAAGCGTTCCAGAAACGGATGGAGCGATCCCTACAGCAGGGATTAAACACCGTCCCTTTCTCGTGGCGCCCGCGACTGGTGCTGTCTTACATTTCCGATATTGTACACCTGTGGGAAGTTGCCAAGGTGTCCAGCCGGGATGATCGCCAGTATCACTTGGTGATGGTCAACGATACGGGGTGGCAACCGATCGGTGCCGATGCCCTGCGCAAGCGAGTGCCTTTGCTGGATTGGACAGCGCTGTTAGTCCTTAACGACTTGGGGCTGATCGACGCCGTCATCACTTTCTTCGGTCAAATTGCGGTTGCCAGGGCCACGATGGAGGAGCTTGCCGAGTTCACGAACCCCGTTTTTGGAAGCCCAAAGCGAAGCAAATGCTTGGAGCTACAGAACGCTTTGAAACCCCATCTAGCCTCGATCCTCCAGCCCTCCCCTCCAGAGGAGGCAAGCGAAGCATCGCCCGCCAGGGTCATTGGGCGCAGCAACAGTGAAATCGTGGAGATACTCGGCAAAGAGCCGGAACGGTACCGGCTCTATTCTGATGACGAGTCGCTGCGGATATTTTGTGCCGCAGGTTCCGAGGTCGATGGTTTCTGCACGCTTGATGTCCTGGCCGCACTGACAGAGGTTGGGCAGCTCTCCCCCATTGAAAAAGCCGGCAAAATTGCGCAGCTGTGTGAATGGAGGGTCAGGGTAATCGTGCAGCTGTCCGAGATTGTGCGGCTGCTTCCCCCGGCTGCCTTTACTGCACGAACCGTACGTCAAGCCGTAGAAATCCTTGACGCAGAACCCAGGTTCATCTCAGTAATCTCGGCGCTCTGGGATTACCGCGCGACCTTTGAGAAAGTGTTGGAGCATGCAGCATCGGTGCTACGTATTCTGGTGGATCAGGCTTTGCTTCCTGAGATTGGGCTAGCAGCGCTGATGCGACACTGGCATGTCAAAGCAGCCATGAAAAGTGATGCCCCTGATCAGGCCCTTGAGACCATTGTCATTTTGATCATCGCCGCCGCACTCAGGGGGCATTTGCCAAAGGCCAGCGCTAAAGGACTCTGGGCGGTTTACAGGCTGTTAGTCGAGTCTCATCATGGTGATCAAATGGACGAGCGTCTTGAGAGGGTTGCTATCCGGTTGCTGGGTTCGAAATGTGCTCAGTTGGAATCCGTAGCGGCTAGCGAAGGGTTGCGAATCTATACCAAGCTCAATGAGAGCCTAACGAGGGGCACGATTGACCAATCCGAGTTCGCCAACGCCTACACCACAGCACGAATAGCGGCGCAAAGGCCCAAATTCGGACGATGAGTGCGGCGCCGCAAGCGCTGGACTGTGCGCGGCTTCGGCGTGGTCGAGCCTGAGGGCACCGTTTCTCTACAAAGACTCGTCCGGAAGCTGCTCTGACGATGTGGGCCTGGGACAAGATCCCAGTAGAGGTTTGCGAACTGCAGCCCTGGAATTGCGTCGTGTCTATTTGAAACCAGGGGCGATTCAAACACCTATACTAATTACAACGAACGGGCCGCGCTCAAGCGAGCCATTGTGAGTTGCTCGGGTCCCGGCACCTCAGTCCCCGTGCCTGCTGAAGCAAGCAGAAGCTAGGAGATGCTGAAAGAAATTTTTACCTGCATCGCTTGTTTAAAGCCCATAGCCCATTAGGATTGGTAAGAAATATCCAAGGACGGTAGAAATGGCTGGATTTTTTGTGGAGCAAGCGGGGTCACTCAAGCTTCTTCAGCAGACTGACGCACCTAACAGCGGCTTTAGGCCGGGCCAACTTGGCGCAATGTATGCGACATTGGCCCACTTCTCGTTGCAAGACGACCCCGCGATCATCTGCCTGCCCACTGGTTATGGAAAGACATCATTGATGATGTCGCTACCGCTTCTACTTGGAGCAACTCGGATACTCATCGTCGAGCCATCAAGTGCTCTGCGCAAACAGGTGCACTCACATTTTTCCACCCTTTCAACACTCAGGCGCATCGGTGCGCTACCTGAAGACGGGCCGCTACCTTCCGTTCACTTGCATTCGGGGCGGCCAATAACGCCTGAGGCTTGGGAACAATTGCGGGTGTTCGACGTCGTGATCTCAACCCCCGGCAGCTCTTCGCCGATAATTGCCCCAAGGGCTGCGGCCGACCTTTTTGATGTAGTGATTTTCGATGAGGCACACCATGCGCCGGCGGACTCCTGGGCAGCGTACCTGGACCACTACTCGGCAGCTCGATTTATATTCTTGACAGCAACCCCCTTCAGGCGCGATGACCGCGTTATCCCGGGCAAGTTGGTCTACCGATATCCTGTTATGAGAGCCGTGTCTGAAGGTGCGTTCGATCCTATCGTCTTCCGGGCGGCACCCATAGATAACGAGCTTGATGATGAGCATGTTGATCGGGCGATTGCCCGAACTGCGGTGGCACAGCTCGAAGACGATGTCGCTAACGGTTTTGATCACAGGCTTTTCGTACGCGCCTCGACCATCTCTTCCGCGCAAGCGCTCGTCCCGATCTATGAGCAACTGGGCGTTTCCGTCGCCGCCATCAGCAGCCGACTTACCAAACGACAACAGGACTTAATCGAGGCGAGGCTCGTTTCTGGTGAGTTGAAGGCCATCATCTGCGTAGACATGTTTGGTGAAGGCTATGACTTCCCAAAGCTCAAGGTCGCGGCGTTACATGCACCGCACAAGTCACTGGTACCCACAATCCAGTTCATCGGCAGGTTCGCCAGGATCGATGGCACCACGGGACGCCCAACCCTCATTGCACCGGCATTCAGAGTGCGTGAGGCGACAGCGACTCTGCTCCGGGAAGGCGTTGATCTGGCTCAGATGATTGATGATGCCGCGCTTGCTCAGATTCAGGGCGCAGTTGAGGCCCAAGAATTCATCCAAAGCTTGCCGGTGCGTCGGATGACTGAGTCTGACTATGAGTCCGTATCTGCGCTGTCCTTCAATTTGTACGCGCACGTCCGCGGGTTTCACTGCAGTCGCAGGCCGGATTTCGATTTGCTGGGAGAAAAGGTTGGTCGAATGCTTCGCATTGTGAAGCAGTGGGGAACGCCAGATGGCAATTTGTCTCTCGTACTGACAGCAGATGAAGCACCTCCGAACTGGTCGACCTCAAACACGCTTACTGATATTCGGCACGAGGCCTTCCTGCTGATGTATTTTCCGGAATCGAGCTACTGCTTCATCGGCTCAACTCTCAGGACAGAGAAGCTGTACCTGACCATCATGGATATCGTTTGCCGTGCCGGCAGCCGAGGGTTGAGCTATGAAGAAACGAGCCGAGCGAGGGCCGGACTGGAGGGGATGAGGTTTTTTGCTGTTGGCTTGCAGAACACGACCTTCAATTCGCAAGTCGAGACTTATCGAACCCTAACTGGCCCTCAAGCCGAGCGCGCGGTCACTGCCGGTGACAGCCGCGCTTACGCTCAGGGTCACTACTTCGGGAGTGGCATGAACGGCCAGGTGCGTGAAACCATCGGAGCCAGTAGCAGCTCTAGAATCTGGAGCAATCAGCGCCTATCCGTTCCTGACTTCTTTGCCTGGGTGCAGACGCTTCATGCGCGCATCGTAGGAGATGCTGCGTTTAGCCAAACCCACCTCGACTTGGTCAGAACCACTACGACTCTTCGGGAGCTACCAGAAGCGGTGATGGCAGCCAACTGGTCACGGCAAGGCCTCACTCGCAATCCTCGTATTCACTTCAGGGCTACGCAGGAACAAGAGTTACAAACCTCCAGGCTTGTGGAGTGGGATATCCAGGACTTTGAGTGCGATCCACAAGCCGGGCACTTGGATTTTTCGATCGTTCATGCTGAGGGGCAGATCCGTATGCGCCTGAGTCTTGAGGGTGGCCAACTGATTCGCTGCCTGGAACCAAATGCCACAATGACGATCGAGTCTAGCCAAGATGGCTGGATGCCATTGGCCGACTGGCTTAGTGAGTGCCCTCCTATTTTCTATGCAACAGATAAGTCTTCATTTGAAGGGCTAAACAAAATCGCTGCCCCTCTTCTCAGATCCCTCGCACTTGCTCCAGGTGATGCGGAGTCAATCGATTGGACAGGCTGCGCGATCGAGGTAGAGTTCCTGCCGAACAATCAGGAGCCTCGCACACTGGAGCGACGTGCAGAACTCGATGGCCAAGCAACTGTGCAGGAGCATTTGGAACAACACCTTCTGACGCTTCCAGATCTCCGGTGTTTGTATTACGACCATCGCTCAGGCGAGGCCGCCGACTACATCTGCGTCACTGTCAATGCAGCCCAGGAAGTGAACGTCACCCTCTATCACTGTAAAGGTGCAGGAGGGCCAGCCAATGGAGGGCGAGTTGGTGATGTGTATGAGGTTGCGGGACAGCTGGTAAAGTCAGCTTACTTCTGCAACGTCGCTACCTTGCTGCATCATATGGAGGATCGCATGCATCGCAGACACACATCTCCTTCGTACTTTGTCAGCGGGGACAGGGATGAAACCTACGAGTTGCTGCGGTTAACACCTGCAACAGCTCTTACCTTCACGGTGGTAGGCGTTCAACCTGGTATTCGGCGCACCATAGTTGATGAGCGCATGAGCGATTTGATGGCGTTCTGCATAGGCTACGCACGTCAGGGCTCGGCAAAAGCTTACTGGCTAGTGAGTGAGTAACTGTCGAGGTTTCACACCGCCAAGCTTGAGGGTGAACTAAAATTCTACTTGGCACTACCACAGATCGGCGCACAGCCATTGCATTTCAATGGCCAGCGGTTACCAGGAGGCCTCGATAATTCGCCAAATGCAATCAATGGATCGCTGCCCTCCCCGATTCATCGCTGGTTGCTCGACGCATTTATCCAGTAACCCAGCATCTGATGTCAATCCGATCGTAAATGGCCCAGCATGGTCGAGCCCATCCAATTGGTTACACGCTCAAGGACATATGAGCAACGCCCATGAGCGTGCAGTCAGATAGATGAATGGTTCGCTGCGTTGATTGATGACGATGACTTTTGTGAGCCTACCCTCACTCAGATTCAGGGTGTGCGTTCGAGCATGCTGCTCAAGCTTGGCCAGGGTCAGAGGCGTACCATTGACCCGAATCTGGGGTCCGGGGTCATGGATGAACTATGCTGCAAGCACCGTGACGATCTCCTACACATCAGGCATCTTGCGGGTACCTGATTGATTTACTCAGCTGAATCAGCGACAAGCACGCGGACGTGCTCAGCTTCCCGTGCTTCTTCAATCTGGTCGGCCTGCGCGTCCGGAACCTATCATCTCAACGCACGTGCTCGCTCATGCAGGGCATCTCGGGCTTAGATAAAGGGTGTAAGCTAATTGACAGTCATCGGCCAGAACTGGCGAGCCCCGACGCTTCTTGGTAGCATCCTGCCATCAGAGGATGAAAATGATTACGGATGATTTTTTAAGTGGACTTCAACACGCTATTCAGATTACTGCTGACCTTCAACGCGACGTCCTTACTGGTGATTGTGTATCTGGTTCAGCGCGAAATCACGTTTGGTGGGTTTATCGCAGATCCGAGCTTGCCCGGGTTGAAAACTGCCATTAGTGGGCTCTCCTATGCCCTGTATCTTGCCGTTCCTATCGTACTGACAGGCCTCAGCTTAAAACTAAGCAGACGACTGGGAAGTGACACCTTTCAACTTGGGCAGGTTGTGAGCATTGAGCATGCGAACAATAGCTTTTTGCCAAGCTATTTGGGTTATTTCTTCGTGGCGCTCAGCATCAATAGCTTCCAAACTCTAGTGTTTGTGTATTTGATACTATTTATCTTCACATACCGATCACAAGCGCTGTATTTCAATCCTCTATTCTTACTATACGGATATGAGTTTTACAACGTGAGCACCTCGTCTCATGTCACGCTTTTCTTGATTAGCAAGGAAAGCTTTCGGACTCCTAAGGAGGTCGTGATTGACAAGGTGTACCGCATTAATGACTACACTCTAATCGATAGAGGCTGAAAATGGACTTTGTCCTCGCTAAAATCAAACGTCTCCAAAAAAATGCCATCGTAAAGGTTCTTTCGGACAGTAAACTTTATGCAGAAGTTGTTATTGACGCGGCAGCCTGCGTACCTTATGAGCCTGATCATAATCTGGATGAAGACTCCTGGTTTGTGATTCCTGGTTTTTCAGGGCAACCGTTCTGCATCGATTTTCTGAAAGAGCCGTTCGACAGCAAAAATCATGTCGAACTCAAGAAAAAACAGTTTGATAAGATCACATGGCTGTGTAGTGCCCAGAATGACTCCTTCTACTTTCAAAAAGTGACACCGTCCCTGCTAGTGTCCCGAAAAAGCATCACTTTCGGAGAGGTCGCGGAGCTAGACAACGGGCAGTTGCGACTTGTGATTAACACAACGCCGGACGCTATTTACCTGCCCAAAACAGATTCGCTGGTTTTCAAGAGTCTGGCCACGATCTCCAGCATTTTTAAAGGGATCGGCCAGCTGTTCAAAGAATCAACTCATGAGGAAGTGGAAAAATTCCTTGATGAGCCCTTTATTGGGCTTTCAAACAATTTTGAGGCGGCACGTGTGTCTACACCGAACAGGAAGCGCATTGGATTGGCGATGGCGACCCTTGCAGCGCTTCCGTCTGGCCAGCGAGCTGCGATGGTCAGCTACATCGACGATTACTGCGCCGGCCACCTTGATTTCGACAAAGCCAAAGGCGTCTTCGATATTGGCAGCGATCACCAGTTAAAGCTGCTGATCTATGGCATCGAGCAACGCTTTTACACAACGCTTTTCGGAAATGAGAGGCGCCTGGCAAACTCTGTTCAAGTCATGTAGATGATCCACCCTAAGTCGTGTCCAATCAGCCCGGGATAGACCACCTCGGAGTGATCAACAAAACAGGCGAGGAAACGCCACTGAACGCTTTTCAGTGGGCTTCGAGGCCTGTTATTTATACAGAAAAATCCATCTAGGAGTCGCATGGATACAGCTAGGCTCTGTACGTAAACCCAAGAAATACGATTTTCTGTAAAATACACCGCCATTAAAGCCAGGAGGCCAAGATGGCAAAGCGGTATGAACTCCCCGACGCAGCCTGGGATCTGGTTGCAGATATCTTCACCAAAAATCAGCGCACCGGGCGCCCTCGGGCCGATGATCGCCTGATGCTAAACGGTATTCTCTGGGTGCTTTGCTCTGGCGCAGCCTGGCGAGACATGCCCGAACGATTCGGCCCTTGGTCAACGATCTATCAACGGTTCCGGGGATGGCGTGATTGCGGAGCTTTTGATCAGATGCTCAAGCGTCTTCATATCCGATTGAATGAGCAGGGTTTGATTGACTTGGAAACATGGATGATCGACTCCACTGCCGTACGAGCAACCCGGGCCTCATCAGGTGCCGGGAAAAAAGGGGATTTGAAGAACCGCAAGACCACGCGCTCGGGCGCAGCCGGGGTGGCCTGACGACCAAGATTCACATGCTGTGCGACGCCAATGGTGTGCCTCTGCGTTTCCTGTTGTCAGGCGGACAAGCCAGCGATATAGCCTATGCCCAACCGCTACTCGATCAGGCTTGCATACCCAGCCTGCGCGGTCGCCCACGCAAGCGTTGCCGCTGGTTGCTG
>NZ_WIVZ01000139.1:0-334 GCF_009600325.1 Pseudomonas sp. FSL R10-2189 | reverse complement strand
TGACCGGGATCACCGTGGCAGCTCTGGAGCAGATCTTAGGCACCCATGGCGATCCGGACCCTTCTCGCTTGGTGAACGTGCTACACGTCCTGGGGGTCAGTTTATCCGTGACTGCAAGAACGCAGTGACGCGTCACGTGACGGCACAAAACCATGCGCGACCCTTATATTGAGCTACACTGTGGCCCAATATAGGAGGACTACCCATGTCCACAAATGCTGTCGTTCGTGCTCGTATCGATGAGCACATCAAAGAAGAAGCCGCTGCAGTACTTGCGACAATGGGCTTAACGGTTAGCGATGCTTTCCGCATGATGATGACCCGTATAGCGCAG
>NZ_WIVZ01000138.1:0-334 GCF_009600325.1 Pseudomonas sp. FSL R10-2189 | reverse complement strand
CAACAAATCCGTCCCTTAATGGCAACAAATCCGTCCCTTTTTAAACTCTACAGGCCACGGATTACGTGGCCTGTAGACGGCCTAAAAGGTTTAAAAGGGAAAAGGAAGAAAAGGGTGGAAACGCAAAAAACGCACCACTACGTGGCCCCGTTGGGGCCGCATTTGTGCCCCTGAAGGGGCGGGGGAGGCGTCTGGGCAATCCCCGTTTTACCAGTCCCCTATCGCCGCCTGAGAGGGCGCAGGAAGCGAGTAATCAGGGTATCGAGGCGGATTCACCCTTGGCGTCCAACCAGCGGCACCAGCGGCGCCTGAGAGGCCTACAGAGCGGTTGGAC
>NZ_WIVZ01000137.1:0-338 GCF_009600325.1 Pseudomonas sp. FSL R10-2189 | reverse complement strand
AGCCATGAAAACGGCTACCACATCGACCGCGACCCGCTGTGGCAACACCAACCCGTGGCAAAACCGTTCAACGCCATCGCCTGGTACCAATGCGACCGCCTCGGCACGCCCATGGAACTCACCGACCAACGTGGCGAGATTGCCTGGAGTGCGACGTATCAAGCGTGGGGGCTGGCCAAAGAGAAGCGTACCGACAACGCAATACGCGAAAACATCCGCAACCCGCTGCGCTTTCAAGGGCAGTACTTCGACACCGAAACAGGGCTGCACTACAACCGCTATCGGTACTATGATCCGCAAGTCGGACGGTTTATCAGCAAGGATCCGATCGGTTTTGC
>NZ_WIVZ01000136.1:0-344 GCF_009600325.1 Pseudomonas sp. FSL R10-2189 | reverse complement strand
TTTTGGAAGCGGGATTGTTTCGCTTAGCAAGCTCAGAAAATTAACTGACTGTTGCACTTGCTCCTTGAGACCGCCCTTCCACTGGTTGTTGAGGTGATATCGACTTGGAATTGTTCATTGCAAAGGCTCCAATGCCATGACATCAATCCCCAACAAAGGCATTTCTACGCTCGAATCGAAATGCTGCTTTGCCGAGATAAAGCGTCCACCTTCGACAGGATTGAAACGAATACGGTAATTACGCCGAACCAATTGCCCATCGTCATCCAAAGACTGCAGCTCAAGCTCAATCAATAACTCCTCAGAAATATTGCCGATACTGCGTTCAGGATTGCGTGGATAAG
>NZ_WIVZ01000135.1:0-348 GCF_009600325.1 Pseudomonas sp. FSL R10-2189 | reverse complement strand
ATCCGATCGGTTTTGCGGGTGGGCTGAATTTCTATGCGTATGCGCCGAATCCGGTGGGGTGGGTTGATCCGTTTGGGTTGAACCGTACCAATAAACAAGGACACTATCACGGACCAAAACCCAAATATCATAATCCCGGCCATCATGACCTTTCATCAGGAAACTTCAGAGGCGGCACAACCCTGGCGAACGACGTCTGATCCACTACTTCTACGAACCGGGCAGCTTCATCCCCGTCGCCCAAACCGTCGAAAACCGCAACCTGTCGCTCGTGCGCGAGCCAAGCCATGAAAACGGCTACCACATCGACCGCGACCCGCTGTGGCAACACCAACCCGTGGCGAAACC
>NZ_WIVZ01000134.1:0-360 GCF_009600325.1 Pseudomonas sp. FSL R10-2189 | reverse complement strand
GCCTTGGCAGGGTTTTTTCGTTTTAATGCTATGTATCTATTACCCAAAGATATTGCGTTTGCTCGCCCAGCGCAAACCCTGTGTCTTTCACAAGCTGCCGTGTGGGTCTGGCAGCTGCGCTGCCTACCCGCACGGTAGCGAACAAGGTCCCCCGGACCGCGTTAGGGAATGGTCGGTTAAGTCTCATAAATAGCAGTAGACTGTAGGGCACCCTACAGACAGAACCCGACACTGCCCTACATGGCAAAATTAACCATCGGCCGCATGGCAAAACTCTACGGTTTACACCGGTCAACATTGCATGAGGCCGTGTCTAAAGGCCGTGTAACTGCAGGCCTAGACGGTAAAGGGCAAAAGGTT
>NZ_WIVZ01000133.1:0-367 GCF_009600325.1 Pseudomonas sp. FSL R10-2189 | reverse complement strand
CGGGTGAAAGTGCTGGTGGGTGCGGCAGTCCTTCATCAGCAAACCCAATCGACCGACAAGCGTGCTGCACTGCTCGCATTGCTCGATGGCTTCCTGACTCGACCGGCTGAACGATTGGCCGTATTAGGCAAGGACGGGCAAGGATCAGAGGCATTCAAACGACTGGTAGGAGATGCCGAATGAGTTGGTGGATCAGGGTCTACGTTGAGCCGGGCGAACGTGAAGACACGCTGGCCGTCTGGGAATCTGGCGCCTATCGGTGGGCTGAAAAGCTGACTGAGGCTGGAAAACTCACTCAAACGAAGGCCGGAGGCTACCCAAGCGAGTACAGGGGGTCAGCCGCTGACCTGCTGCCACTTCTCCAGGA
>NZ_WIVZ01000132.1:0-395 GCF_009600325.1 Pseudomonas sp. FSL R10-2189 | reverse complement strand
ACTTCATCGAGCGCAGGCTGTACCCCAACGTGGACTTCTATTCCGGGATCGTTTTACGCGCGCTCGGCATCCCGCTGAACATGTTCACTGTCATGTTCGCTATCGGGCGGATGGCTGGTTGATCGCCCACTGGAAGGAGGTTTTTGAGGATCCGACAACGAGGATTTCCCGTCCTCGCGAGCTTTACGATGGTCCGGTATCGACTCCGTGGGTGCCACGCGGCGAGCGCTGAGCTATTTGACCCTAGGCTTCTTCGCGGGCGAGGTTTGGCCCGCCGGTGATGTCGTCGAGGGCTGAGGTGATCTCCTTAGGAAGACTGACCTCGTCAGCTCTGAGCAATTCTTCGAGCTGTGAGGTGGTCCTCGGTCCGACAAGAGCCGAGGCGACTACAGGGG
>NZ_WIVZ01000131.1:0-396 GCF_009600325.1 Pseudomonas sp. FSL R10-2189 | reverse complement strand
CATGGCACCCTGCACAAAGACAGTGAAAATGACGCCGACGATTGTATAAATCAGCACGCGCCAACTCGGCGTGTTGAAGGTCGAACCCAGCGCAATGGCAGTCAGCACGGCACTGAAGGCGTACATGCCGTTGTTGACACTGGCCTGGTCAGCGCCCAAAAACATGGCCGTGAGTACCGCCAGAACTGTGCCGCAGATAGCGAAAACAGCGGCCCATAATGACTCCACGGCCAGACCGATCAGAAACAGCAGGCCGGCGATCACGCTGCTGATCAGAAAGACTTCAGAAATGCCATAGAGCGTGCTGTGCACAAACTGCGAGGCTGAATACGCCAGGTCGCTGTCCTGTACCAGCGGATGAGCCAGTGCCGGTGTAGGCAGTGCGCTGCCATCCAG
>NZ_WIVZ01000130.1:0-419 GCF_009600325.1 Pseudomonas sp. FSL R10-2189 | reverse complement strand
GTATTGACGTGCATATGTACCAGCCATATGTGTGTGAGAATTTCTCTCCGCCACATCCTTCATTGATTCAAAACGATCTAGGTCATTGACCATGTAGGCTGCAGCAGTTCTGTACTTTCCTTCATTATTACCATCGTACCCGGGAAACTCCACTGCAGTTCTTATTCTTGGAATTTCACTGACAACCACCGCTTTATCGGCGGCATCTAAACGCTCAAAGCCTTGACTCAGGAAAGAATACATATCCAATGTATTCACAACCTCAGTCACATGTGGCGGATTCCTAGCACCTTCATCCTTTATGTCGTACGCCCAATCCAGAACCCAGCAATCATCCGAAGATACGGCACTAGCAATGAGATCAGGATCGAAGCTGTCAGTAATTCCGAGCTTTTTATAAATATCGCACAGCATATGAA
>NZ_WIVZ01000012.1:0-130699 GCF_009600325.1 Pseudomonas sp. FSL R10-2189 | reverse complement strand
TTAAATTGCTCTGTGTACTTGTTCATGTTGAAAACCCAAAAAGTTGGATGGGTGTCCAACTTTTTGGGGGCAGTTCACCTTGTAGGAGCGAGCTTGCCTCGCGATCTTTTGATCTTTGAAAAGATCGCGAGGCAAGCTCGCTCCTACACATAAAAACCCACACCACGCCCCAAAACGTGGCGCCCGGTAACAAATCGCACCGCTTAAGCGCACCTTCCCCCCTCAAAAAATCATTTATCTGACTCTAAAGCGCTCTTTCGCACGCCAAAAATAATAGTTGGCACGATATACGCATACTCAATAATAACAGATTGTTGAACAATCATTGCCGCACTGCTGTCACCCACCGAGGATACGAAGATGCGTAAAGGTCTGATGAGCAAAACCACCAAGCACACCCTGGCGCTGACAGTCGCCCTTGCGTGTTTAGCGCCGCTGGTATCGGCGGCAGAGGTCAAAGGCACGCTCAAACAAGGGGAGCTGTCGATCGGCTCCGACCTGACCTACCCGCCTTACACCTACCTGGATCAAAAACAACCTGCCGGGTTCGACCCGGAATTCATCCAGTTGCTCGGCCAGCAATTGGGGCTGAAACCGCGCTTTCTCGACACCCGCTTCGCCAACCTGATTCTCGGGGTCAACGCCCAGCGCTTCGACGTAGTGGCTTCGGCGCTTTACGTCACCCCGGAGCGCGCCAAGCAGGTCGACTTTGTCAGCTACCTGAAAACCGGCTCATCGCTGATGGTGCTCAGCGGCAGCGACTTCAAGCCTCAGCAACCCCAGGACTTGTGCGGCAAGCGCGTCGGCTCGATCAAAGGCGCCTCGTGGGTGCCCAAGCTCAACCAGGTTTCCGCCGAATACTGCCTGCCCAATGGCAAGCCAGCGATTGAGTCCCGCGAGTTCCCGACTTCGCCGGAAGCCACTCAGGCCCTGCTGTCACGCGCGGTCGACGTGCAAATGGAAGACCCCGCTGTGGCCAAGATCACCGTCGAAAAACTCCAGGGCAAAACCGTGATCAGCTCCAACGAACTGATTTACCCGGTGGTCATCGGTCTGGCTGTGCGCAAGGGCAACCAGCCGTTGCTGGAAGAGCTGACTGAAGCCCTCGCGCAGATCAAGCAGAACGGCAGCTACGGCCAACTGCTCGCCCGCTACAACCTGGCTGAACCCACGGCTCAGGAAATCAGCACGGCATTGGGCAACTGAAACACCCCGTGAGGCGTAACCGGTAGCGGATTCCCCAGTGCTTCCCTACCGGCGCAACGATCACAGACATTCGGAGCAAGCACATGCAATTCGATTGGCACTACACCCTGGGCCTGTTGTGGAACGGTGACTTCTGGCGGGCCGTCGCGACGGTGGTTGAACTGAGCCTGGAAACCTGGGTGCTGGGGATCATCTTCGGCTTCTTTCTGGCTCTGGCCAGACAGTCGCAACGCCGCTGGCTGCGTAATGCCGCAGGCCTGTATATCTGGTTCTTTCGCAGCTTGCCGCTGCTGGTCCTGCTGATTTTTGTCTACAACCTGCCGCAGGTGTTTCCGTCCACCAGCGTGGTGTTGTCCAACCCCTACAGCGCCGGGCTTATCGCGCTGGTGCTCAGTGAAGCGGCGTATATCGCCGAGATCCACCGTGGCGGGCTGCTGGCCGTGGTCAAAGGTCAACTGGAGGCCGGCAAGGCGCTGGGCGTCGGCTATAAAGGCATTCAACGCCTGATTGTGGTGCCCCAAGCCTTGCGTGTCGCGCTGCCCACCCTGGCCAATGAATATATCACGATCGTCAAACTGACCTCGCTGGTGTCGGTAATTTCGCTGTCAGAAATCCTTCTGGTGGGCCAACAGCTTTACACCCAGAACTTCCTCGTGATGGAGACCATGCTGGCCGTGGCGTTCTATTACGTGCTTATCGTCACAGTGTTCAGCCGCCTGCTACACCTGCTGGAAAACCATCTGGACGTGACCCGCCGCAAACCCAAAACCATCGCCCCGGCTGAACTGGGCCAAGTGGTGACCCGACGTAACAGCGATCAGGCTGCCCCTGGCGAATTCGCCCTGCAAGCGCAAAGCGTGCGCAAGTCGTATGGCGAACTGGAAGTGCTCAAAGGCGTGGACCTGAATGTGCGCTGGGGCGAAGTGGTGTCGATCATCGGCCCTTCCGGCTCGGGCAAAACCACGCTGATCCGCACCATGAATGGCCTCGAAAGCCTCGACCATGGCCAGATCACCCTGCAAGGCCAGCCATTTCTGCGCGGCACGCAAGACCCGGAAGGCCCGCTCAGCCACAAAGTGCACATGCAAAACATTGTGCACGTGGGCATGGTCTTCCAGGGCTTCAACCTGTTTGCCCACAAGACCGTGCTGGAGAACGTGATGCTCGCCCCGGTCTATCACGCCCATGGCGCGGGTGAAGAACTGCGCCTGCTGAGCCTGGCCCTGCTGAAAAAGGTCGGCATGCTCGATCACGCCGGCAAATACCCGCATCAACTGTCTGGCGGCCAGCAACAGCGTGTGGCCATCGCCCGGGCATTGGCCATGCGCCCTTCGGTGATGCTGTTTGACGAACCCACCTCGGCCCTCGACCCGGAACTGGTCGGCGACGTACTGGCGGTCATCGAAGAACTGGCCCGCGAAGGCATGACCATGGTCATCGTCACCCACGAAATGAACTTCGCCTTCAAGCTTTCGGACCGCGTGGTGTTTATGGAAGGCGGCCAGATCATTCAGGATGCGGCGCCGCGCGAGATGCTCGAACAACGCAGCGAACGCATGACCAAGTTCCTTAAAGACGTACAGCTTGCATGAGCCCAAGGAGTCTCAGCGTGAATCAATCCAAGGAAAAAAGCCTGTCCCTGTCGGATCAGGTCGCCATCGAATTGCGCGAAGACATTATTGGCGGGCGCCTGCTGCCGGGCATGCCGCTGACAGAAAGCGAGTTGGTGAATGCCTACAACGCCTCACGCAACACCGTGCGCGAGGCCCTGCACCAGTTGGGCCGCGAAGGCCTGACCAGCTACGTACGCAACAAAGGCGTGATGGTACGGCGTATGGGTATCGACGACGTGCGCGACATTTTCAACGTGCGCCGCACCCTCGAACTACAGGCCATTGCCGCCAGCAAACCGCTGCGCGAGTACCAGTCCGACCTGATGCTCGAAGCCATCGAAGCCGCACAACTGGCCCAGGACCGGGAAAACTGGCAAGCCTTCGGCACCCACAGCTTGCGCTTTCACCAACACATCGTCGGCTTGCTGCGCAGCCCGCTGTTCGATGAGTTTTTCACCCAGGTCGCGGCGCAAATGCGCCTGGTGTTTTCCAGTGCCCCCAGTGAAGAAAACTTTCAGAAACCCTGGCTCGAACGCGACCGGCAGATCCACGACCTGCTCGCCGAAGGCAACAAGAAAGCCGCTGAGGAAGCCATGAGCAGCTACCTCAATGACTCCGAAACCGTGCTGTTGGACATTCTGGCCAGCACGCCCAAACCCTGAGAAGAGGACCCACTATGTACAAGGACTATCCAGCGGCCTACCAAGTCAGCAAAGGTGCCGCGCTACAAGTCGACAAGCCTTTCTATGACCGCGTGCGTGAATCTGCCGGCAAACGCACCCTGATCGAACAGTTCGAAGTACCGATCCGTACCGGCCGCGCCTGGAAAGTACCCGCAGGCCATGTGTTTCGCGTGACCACGCCGGTAGGCCCGCAAGTTGGCGACTTCAACATCTGGAACGCCAACGACCCGCGCGAGCGCATGTGGGCCGCCCGTACCCGCCAGTTGCAGGGCGCGCACGTCACTACTTATGACCGCCTGTGGTCGAACCTGCCGTTTTTGCGGCCATTGGTGACCATCACCGACGATAGCCTGGCCGATTACGGCATTGATGAACACGGCGGCCGCCTGCACGACTTGCTCGGCACCCGCTGCGACCCTTACGTCAACAAGATGCTCACCGGCGAAGACTTTCATCATCATTGCCACTCCAACCTGACCCGCGCAGTGCTGCCCCACGGCCTGACCGAGTTCGACGTGCATGACGTGCTGAACATCTTCCAGTGCACCGGCCTGAACCACGACGACATGTACTTTATGAAGGCATGCCCGGCAAAACAGGGTGATTACCTGGAGTTTTTCGCTGAAATTGACGTGCTGTGCGCCCTGTCGACCTGCCCTGGCGGCGACCTGTCATTGCCCATGTGGGGCCCGGACGCAGAAGACCCGCTCAAGGTCTGCCGCCCGTTGGGCGTTGAAATTTACAAACTCGACGAGTCGCTGCTCGAAGGCTGGAAGCAACCCGAGCGCGCCGCCTATAAGGGCAATCACGGCTTGCTGATTGCCAAGGCTGAGTGGGAAAAGTAATACCGCTGCAACCGTGCACGTGTAACCCGCAGCGGCGCTGTCAACGCCGGCCCGCTGACGGGTTTGCACAAATCAGTCATTATCTGCTCCCTACCCGGCCCTCTATTCAGGAGCAAGAATGGACAAGCACATTGCCGCCGTCCCGCTGGACAAAGCCTATCGACTGATCAACCACGGGCCGACCATTCTGGTCTCGGCGCGCCATGCTGGCGTGCAAAACGTCATGGCGGCCTCATGGGCCTGTGCGCTGGACTTTGCCCCGCCCAAGCTCACCGTGGTGCTGGACAAAAGCGTAAAAACCCGCGAACTGGTGGAGCACAGCGGCTTGTTCGTGATTCAGGTGCCGACCGTGGCACAAATTGAACTCACCAGCAAAGTCGGCAGTTTGAGCCTCAACACCGACCCGAACAAACTCAGCGACAGCGGTGTTGAACTGTTTGCGATTGAAGGGCATGACCAGCCGTTCGTAGCCGGGTGTTCGGCATGGCTGGCCTGCAAACTGATCCCCGAACCGCACAACCAGACAGCCTACGACCTGTTTATAGGTGAAGTGGTCGGTGCCTGGGCAGACACCCGCGTTTTCAGCGACGGCCATTGGCACTTCGAAACCGCCGACCCGGCCTGGCGCAGCCTGCACTACATTGCCGGTGGCCATTACTACGCGACTGGTGAAGCGCTGGATATTGACGAGGCCTGACCCTCGCTACGGGTTGTACGCGATCCAACTGTAGGAGCGAGCTTGTCTCGCGATCTTTTGACTTTGGCTCTTTTTACGGCCGATGCTCGACCGATCGCAGCCTTCGTCCCTCGTCAGCGACTACAGGGCGGTTAGGCGTTTTGCCTAACGACGGTCAATCCTTCTTGCTCATCCGGGGCCTTGAAGTAACGGGTGATCAAGTCGAACTCTGCATCGGTGGCGGCAAACTCATGCTCGCCCTTGGCGTTGCGCGCGCGCAATCGGGCGCGGCAGGTATCGTCATCGACGTCCAGGTAATGCAGACAATGCGCAACCTGTGCCTGATCAGCCAAGGCCCGCAGCCATTGGCGGTCAGCGACGGTGTTGGCCGGAAAATCCAGCACCACGTTGACACCGGAACCCAGCAGGTCGATCACCAAGGGCTGTAACACGTCACGCAGGCGCCTGGCACAGCGCAGGTAATCGGTTACCGAACGAATCTCCTCAGGGTAAAGCGCCGCCAGCCAGCGATCTTCGCTAATCAAAATCGCCGCATGTTCTTCGACCAACGTCTTTGCCAGGGTCGATTTGCCCGAAGCGATCTTGCCGCACATCAAATGCAGAACGGGGGTGGTCATAAGCAGCCTTCCTGAAGGTGAGCCAAAGATCATGCCCAACCGCTATCGGGCCAGCAAGCAATGCCCAGCCGATGCACGCAACTTTCACCTTTGCACCCGCTTGGTTATGCTCGGCGCTGGCTGAAGCTGTCCGCCCTTTTGCCTCTCTTGAGCATCAAGGCTTGGCAGCGCGAGCATCCAGACATGTCGGTGACAGGAGGCAGCATGTTTTCAATCGAATTCGAAAAACCCATTCCCATCTTGCGAATGTTTGACGAGGCCAAGGCGCGGGAGTTTTATCTCGATTTTCTGGGTTTTAATGTCGAATTCGAACATCGCTTTGAACCTGGCATGCCGTTGTACTTGGGCATCAGCCGTAACGGGCTTGAACTGCATTTGTCGGAACATCACGGCGATGCCAGCCCGGGTTCGACGCTCTTTGTCCCGGTGCACAATATCGAGCTGTTTCACGCTGAGTTAACAGCTAAACACTATGGTTATGCGCGCCCGCAAATCGTTCAACAGGACTGGGGCCAAGTGCTGGAAGTGCACGACCCTTTCGGCAACCGCATACGGTTCTGTCAACGCTGATCGGCCCACCCGCGAGGGCTGATAAAAAATTATGTGGAAATGATACTGGTTCTCATTAGAATGCTCCCCGAGCACGCTGGATTTGCGTGGGAATGGCGGGAGCGGTTCAGCATGAGTACAGAGGACAGTCAGCAAAAACTGAGCGAGCTTTTCATCAACCAGCGGGTTTCGCTGGTGCGGATGCTCTCGCGGGTGGTGGGCTGCGCCAGCCTGGCAGAAGACCTGGCGCAGGAAACCTATGTAAAAGTGGCCAATGCGCTGAAAACCCGGCCAGTGGAGTTTCTGCACCCTTTTTTGTATCAGACCGCCCGCTACCTGGCCTTCGATCACCTGCGCAGCTTACGCAGCAAAAGGCGCTTTGAGTGCCAGGTCAACGATGAGCGCCATTTGACCGAAATCGCCACCACCGCCCCCGGCCCGGACAGTCAGTTGCAAGGCCAGCAGTCTTTGAAGCAGTTTCAGGCTGCCCTCAAGACCTTGCCCAAGCGCCAGCAACAGATTCTGGTGCTGAGCCGATTACAGGACTTGTCCAAAGGAGAAATCGCCCAGCGCCTGGATGTTTCGATCAGTACGGTTGAAAAAGATTTGCGTACTGCGCTTAATGCCTGCGCCAAAGCCATCCAGAAGCAAGCCGCCCATGACTGACTCACCCACCGCCCCTGTTGTACCCAGCGAGCACGTGCAACGTCAGGCAACCGACTGGTTCGCCCAGCGCGAAGAAATGGCCCGGCAACCCGCCTTGCGTCAACGCTTTGAACAATGGCGTATGGCAAACCCCGAACACAGCGCCGCCTACCAGACCCTGGAAAACCTGTGGCAAAGCCATGCGTTCGAGCAGGCGCTGCGCAGCCTTGACGTGGATCTCGACCTGCCCGCCGCCCCGGCCCACAAGCCGCGCAAGGCGTGGGCGTTTGCCACTGCGGCGATGCTGCTGCTCATGCTCACCAGCGCCTGGTTGTCCGACCTGCCGATGCACCTGCGCGCCGATCAAATGACTGCCGTGGCAGAGGTCAGACACCTCACCCTGGGCGATGGCTCGCAGATTCTGCTGGGCAGCAACAGCGCCATCAGCACCGACATCAACGCCGATCACCGGCGCATCCGCTTATTGCGGGGTGAGTTTTTTATCGAAGCCTCCCATGACCCATCGCGCCCGCTGGAAATCGACGCCGCCGACGCCCGCGTCACCGTGGTCGGCACCCAATTCAGCGTGGCCCTACAGGGCGAGGACGTTACCGTCGCAGTACGTGAAGGCAAGGTGCGCTTTACCGACAAGGCCGGTGAGCAAAGCCTGTTGCAGGCCGGCAACTGGCAACAATTCGAAAACGGTCACCTGCAAGACCTCAACAGCGACGGTGCTGAACGGCAAATGGCCTGGGTGCAAGGCCGACTGTCATTTCAGGACCAGCCACTGGCGCAGGTGCTGAACACCCTCGGGCGTTACTACCCGCAGCCCATCCTGTTGTTCAACGAAACGGCGGCCAAACACCGTGTCAGCGGCAATTACCAACTGAACAACCCCGTGGCAATCGTTGAAGCGCTGAATAAAGTCACTTCAACCCGACTGACGCGTTTGCCCGGTGGCATGCTGGTGATTCATTAAGAGTGACCGCCCCGTCTTCGACGCCGCGCTGTCGCGCAGCAAACAGGACAGCGAGTATCTTCAGCATCCCCCAATCGGCTCCCTCTCCTTCGGGAGAGGCGTGGTGACAGGCCTTGATTTTTTGTACATATCCGTTGCTGCGGCAACGGCCACTTAGGGTTCCGGCCTTACGCCGTGCCACTTTGAAAAGCGCAAAGTGGCCAAACGCTTTTTGCCCCAACCCCTCGGTGCCTCGCTGTGGCTCGGCATGCCCTCACCACAGGCCTTGCTTCGTGGGCCGCCGCGATCGGCCAGCGTGGTTTAACGGGGCCTCTTAGATCAAGAGCAAAAGCCAGATCAAGATCAACAGATCGCGAGCAAGCTCGCTCCTACAGGGCCTTTAGAATCAATCACTTATTTCATGTTTGATAGGAGTTGCGTATCGTCACGGCCCAACGAGCAACTGTCACTTAGACCGCGTTCCTGGGCCGGTCGCCGCTGACCAGCTCGCCGAGCTCGATGTCATGTTCCAGTCGGCAACGATGATCCACCAACACCAAGGTGTTGCCGCTACGCTCGACGAAACGATGCAGCGCCTGCACACGCTCGGCCAGTTGTTCGGAGGGCAAAGCGCTGAACGGCTCATCCAGCAATAAAAGATGGTGGCGTTCCTTCGGCAATGTGCTCAGCCAGGTATCCAGCCATCTGCTTGCCCCGGGCGCACCGCTGAGCAACGCCAGGGTATTGCTGTCCAGGTAATAGCGGGTTGATGTCAGGTCCGGCGTCGCGCCCGGTTCTTCTATGACCACATCGGTGATACCCGCCACGCCCTTGAGATACTCGCTCTTGCCGGATCCGGAGTGGCCAGACAGCGAATACAACCGGCCCAGTTCCAGATGCAGAGCGCGATAGGCACGTTGAGCGATAAAGGGCGCGATGCGCAGGCTCTGCCCGGCGATCACAACAGCCACCGAGCTTTTAGGCCGGGCAAAATGTTGCAGGCGCTCCACCGACACCGACTGCGATTTGAACCCCGTGATGGCTAGAAACACATTGGCCAGGTCGGAACGCACCAGCAGCAAGGCCGTGACCGCGAGCACAAAAGCCGATTCGCGGGTCTGATAAAAACTGCCCATCAGGGCCACCAGGACAATCACCAGATCGCTGAGCAAGGTGCAACTGGCCGCAGTGATGGTGCGGGCGATCACGCTGCGCATGCGGGTAGTGTAGAAATGCTGCAGCCCATCAGCTATCGCGTCCCGCTGGGTCAGCGCCAGCCAGTCGCCCAAGCGTTCGAAACCCACGCCAGCGATCCGGGAAATGGCAAACGCCACATGGGCCGAGCGTAGAAGGGAGTCGAATCCCTTCACGCTCTCGACTCGAGTTCGATACAGCTCGTTGATCGAAAGACGATACAACACCGCCAGCAGACCGCTGAACAGTAGCGCCACGGCGATGCCGAACAGGCCAAACCCCATCCACAAGGCCACGCCATTGCACAGCAACAACGCGATGATCCAGGCAATGTCGTGGGCATACCAGGCAATGCGTTCGAATGTAGTGGTGATATCGCGAGAAACCACCTGCAACGCATCAGCCAGGCCGGTGACCCGGATGTCGCGCAGGCCAACGATGAACAAGCGGGAAAAGCGGCTGCGCAACAGATTCTCGATAAATAGCCCGCCCGCGATTCCTGCTCCTACCCCGGCCACGACATACAACAGAACCTGCCACGGCGAATAACCGGCCTCTGGCAGCGTCAGGTTGGCCGCATAGCTCATCATCAGTGCCGGCACCCACAACATCAACACACCCCAGCCACAGTACTTGAACAGATCGGCGAGACTGAAGCGGGCGGACGGCGGGTCTCTGGCAGGCACTGGCGAAGCCATCCGCTCGCCGACTTGGGCCAGCGGGCCTTCGCGCAGCGCTATCGCCCTTGTGGCCGATGGGCTGAAGCTTACCCAAGGCAGGCGCTCCAAAGCGTCTTTCACTGCCAACGCAGCCGTAGCATCCAACGCCGACAAGTCGTGATCAATACTTAGGGTCCCATCCTGGGCACGAGCCATAAATACCCCACGCAGCAGTTGCAAACGCAAGCGCTGCCCGGCTGAGAGGTTGCTCCCGTTCAGCTCGACAGGCAGTTGCAGGACCTGATGTGGGTCCTGTCCTAGCTCGGGTATCAGACGCAAAGCACCCAGCAACGCGTGCAGATCTTCGCGTTGGCTCTCCAGCGGGCCAGGAATCAGCTCGATCAGAGACCCGGGCCAGATCGGCCAGTCGGCATCGAACGCGATCAAACCGCACGCCTTATCGGCTGCAACTGGGGGTAATAGCGAATGCCTGGAGGAATTCTGATACAGGCCATTGAGCTCTTTCAGAGAGCGGCCGACAGCCTTGTAACTCACATACGAACGGGGTAATGCGAGCACCGCCGCCAGCAACGGAATGCTCAGCCAGAAAATCGCCCCGTCCCAGACCATAGCCGATTCAGAGGTGCCCAGCAGCCCCAGCAAGACAAAAGGAATCAGGCGGCCGAAACCGATGATATAGCTGTCGGCACCGCGCAGGAGCGTATCCACGTTTCGCAGGAAGCGTTCGCCCGCCAGCGTCCGCTCAATACTCTGCAAGGCTGTGCGGTCAGCGAACTGCTTGAGCCACGGTCCTTCGCGTAACCATACCGAACACTGTTCGATACGCTGTGCCACCCTGTCCATGATCCGCTTGTAATTATGGTCCGAGAGCCTGGCCAACAGATAGGAAAGCGGCAGGAATGCACCGATCACCGCAACCGCCCAGAACCCTGCGGGGCCAAAGACCAACAACGCCAGCAGGATTGAAAGCAACAGGAAAACCGGAATCGCCAACAGGTTAACGCAGGCACCGATTCCGTCGAGAATGATGCTGAAATCCCGCGAAACTACCCGTTCCAGCACCGAGACCTCTACCCGGAGGTGCATTTTACGCGCCAAAAGGCGCTCGAACTCGCGGCATAACCTCAAGGAGATGTAGCGTTCCAGATTGAGCTCGCTCACCACCAGCAAAAAACCGCTGATGGCCAAGAACAGCAGGAGCGTGACATCGGCACTTCCCTGGGAAGTCACCAGAGTGCTCAGCCTATAGATGAACAACAACGGCACGCTGTATTGCAATAACGACACCAGCACATAAGCGCCGACCGCCCAGGGCGCAACGCTAAAGACCAAGCCGAAAATACCATCGGCAAAGGATCGTCCTTCAGAGGGAGCGGCCATCCGATAGCACAATGCCGGTGTAAAGCAGTACATCCACCTCATGGCAGCGCCTGCTCGTAATACATCCGACCAGGCCCCAAGGCCTGTACACGTTGCAGGCAGTCGCGGATTTTCTGCAGATCGTAATAGTGGGCGGGAATCTCACGGCATGCACAGTAATGGGCCACCCACTCCTCCAGATCCCACGAGAACTCCGGGTCCGCTCCCAGGAAGCGGCTCAAGGACACGATGTCGAACCACACGCTGCGATGCAGGGAATGAGTCTCCAGATCGGACGAAGGAACACGGCAGCGACATACCAACACTAGATAACGGAAAAGGCACTCGCAACGCTAAAAATGCGCAAGGAGTAACTTTGGGAAGCGTCCTACAAGAGGGCGAACGGTAATTGTCCTAGGCTAAAGCACAGGGAATTAAAAACTGTCGCGGCCTGACTTTACTGGGAGCTGTGCGGACTTCGTATTGAGTGCTCGTGATTGCCGAGTTGACGAATCCTGATAAACAAAGCCGCATACGATTAGGACGACCGCCATGGCACACCCACCATGGCGATGTCATTCAGGTTAGCGCGAAGCCCAGGCGTTGAAACGCTGTTCCAGTTGCTCACCGTGATCGGCCCAGAACAGCGCATCCACCGGGATCTGCTGCGCCAGGTTGGCAGGCGCGGTGGGCAGTTCGGCGATCCGGGCCTTGTCGAGCAGGTCCATGGCGCGCATGTTGGCGGCGCCGTAGTCGATATTTTCGGAGAAGTTTTTCTGCTGCTCAGGCTTTAACGTAAAAGCGATGAACTCGCGGGTCTTGTCTTGGTGCTTGGCGCCTTTGGGGATAGCCCAGGAATCGAACTCGTAGAGCCCGCCGTTCCAGACCAGGTCCAGGTCATACTTTTTCTTTTGCTCGGCCGAGAGCCGTCCGTTGTAGACGGAACTCATCACCACGTCACCGGCAGCCAAAAACTGCGGCGGCTGGGCACCGGCCTCCCACCATTGGATGTGCGGTTTAATCTGGTCCAGTTTGGCAAAGGCACGGTCCTGACCGGCCTTGGTCGCCAAGGTGGTGTAGACCTCGGCAGGCGCAACGCCGTCAGCGATCAAGGCAAACTCCAGGGTCGATTTAGCCAGCTTGCGCAGGCCACGCTTGCCCGGGAATTTCTCGACATCCCAGAAGTCCTGCCAGCCGGTAGGCGCCTCTTTCAGCTTCTTGGTGTTGTAGGCCAGGACCGTCGAGTAGACGAGAAAACCGATGCCGCACGGCTGGATGGCACCCGGCACGAAGTCTTTGGGGTCGAGGCCGATTTGTGCCGGATCGAGGGTTTCAAACATGCCCTCGTCGCAGCCGCGGGCCAGCTCGGCAGACTCCACCTCCACGGTGTTCCAGGACACACTGCCGGTGTCGACCATGGCTTTGACCTTGGCCATTTCCCCGTTGTATTCACCGGAAATCACCTTGCTGCCATCGGCCTTTTGCCAAGGCTTGTAGAAGGCTTTTACTTGGGCGTCCTTGTTGGCGCCGCCAAACGAAACGATGGTGAGGTCGGCCGCGAGGCCGTGGCTGGCAGTAACGATCCCCGTTGCCAGAACTGCGAATTTCAGAGCTTTGATCATTATTGTTATCTCCTACTGTTCAAGGGTGATTGCACATCACTCGAATGGGTCTTGCTCTCCTGTTGCGGGCTGAATGAACGTCGTAAGGTGGCACGGTGCTATTGAGGGTAAAAGTCTGCTTTCCTGATGCTTGGATCGGTTTTGACTAAACAATCGCAGACCCCCATGCACTTCATTGCAGGCAGAAGCAGCCCCGCGCAAAAAAAATTCAAAAAGTTTTACGGCTTTCGTGCGCTCAACCCGTCAAGGTGTTTGTTATTGCAAATACTTCCTATTCACTCGGGGCTCGCATGTACTTTCCTACCCTCAACACCACCTATGCACGCAGCGCATTGGCGCTCGCTGTTTTCCTCGCATACAGCAACGTTCAGGCCGTCGAGCCCGCAACCACCTCCGTCAGCAATACAGCGCTGGACACCCACAGTTTCGCGATTGCCCGCCAGCCGCTGGCCAACGCGCTGGACCAACTGAGCACCCAGAGCGGGCTGCAAATCGCCTACTCCGCAGACATGGCTCAAGGCATTACCTCGCCGGGCGTCAACGGCACCATGACCACCCGCCAGGCCTTGACTCAGTTGCTGAGCGGCAGCGGCCTTGAAGCCCAGTCGAGTGGCGAAAATGCCGTGGTGCTGGCGCCGGTGCCGCAAACCGGTTCGGCACTGGAGCTGGGCGCGACAGCGGTCACCACCAACCTGCTGGGTACTGTGACCGAAGGCTCGGGGTCCTACACGCCGGGCACCATCGCCACCGCCACCCGGTTGGTGCTGACACCGCGTGAAACACCGCAAACAGTCACCGTCGTCACCCGCCAGCACATGGACGACTTCGGCCTCAACAACGTCGACGACGTGATGCGTCACACCCCCGGCATCACCGTGTCGGCCTATGACAGTGACCGCAGCAACTACTACGCACGCGGGTTCTCGATCAGCAACTTCCAGTACGACGGCATCCCTTCGGCCACCACCAACGTCGGCTATTCGTCGGGCAACACCCTGAGCGACACGGCCATTTATGACCGCATTGAAGTGATCAAGGGCTCAACCGGCCTTCTCACCGGGGCCGGCTCGTTGGGCGCGGTTATTAACCTGGTGCGCAAAAAGCCCACCTCCGAGTTCAAAGGCCATGCCACGCTCGGTGCGGGCTCGTGGGACGACTACCGCAGCGAAGTGGACGTCAGCGGCCCCCTGACCGAAACCGGCAACGTACGTGGCCGCGCAGTAGCGGCCTATCAGGACAAAAACTCGTACCAGGACCACTACTCGCGCAAAACCTCAGTGTTCTACGGGATTCTCGAATTTGACCTCACGCCCGACACACTACTGACCGTGGGCGGCGACTATCAGGACAACAAACCCATGGGGTCGAGCTGGTCCGGCAGCTACCCGCTGATCAACGCCAAGGGCGACCTCAACAGCGTCAAACGCTCGTTCAACAACGGCACCGACTGGAGCAACTGGAAGCAATACACCCGCACCGTGTTCGCCACGCTTGAACATGACCTGGGCGAAGGCTGGGTGACCAAGCTGCAACTGGACCACAAGCTCAATGGCTACGATGCACAAATGGGCTCGATCCAGGGTGACTACCCGTATGAAGACGGCACCACCCCGATCAATGCCCAACGCTACGTGGGCAACACGCGCAGCAACTCGGCCGACCTGTATGTGAGCGGCCCCTTCCAGCTGTTTGGTCGCGAACATGAAATGGTCCTTGGCGGCTCGATCAGCTCGGCCCACTGGAAGGGTCAAGGCTACTGGAACCCCATCTACCAGGGCACCAATCTGGTGGACTTCAACAACTGGGACGGCCATGCCGAAAAACCGGCCTGGGGGCCTGTTGGGCAATACACCGACGACGTGATTCGCCAGACCGGCACCTACATGACCACCCGTTTCAACGTCACTGATGACTTGAAAGTGCTGGTCGGTGGCCGCGTGGTGGACTACCACATGACCGGCAACACGCCGTCGTACCGCGAATCCGGGCGCTTCATCCCGTATGTCGGGGCCATTTACGACCTGAATGACACCTACTCCGTGTACGCCAGCTACACCGATATTTTCATTCCGCAGGAAAACTACAACCGCGATCGAAATGATCGCCTGATTGATCCGGACAAAGGCGAGAACTACGAAGTGGGGCTTAAGGCCGAGTTCCTGGAAGGCCGCCTGAACGCCAGCCTGGCTTACTTCGAAATCAAGGAAAGCAACCGCTCAGTACCCGATGATGCCTACAACAACCTCAAGCCGACCCCTTCCAACTATGCGTTCGTCGGCACCAAAGCCCGGACCAAAGGCTTTGAGTTTGAACTCTCGGGCGAGCTGAGCCCTGGCTGGCAGGTACAAGGCGGCTACACCCACAAGATCGTGCGCGACGACAACGGCGAGAAAATCTCGACCTTCGAACCGCAGGACCAGTTCAAGGTGTACACCAGCTACAAACTGCAAGGCCAGCTGGACAAATTCACCGTGGGCGGCGGCGCACGCTGGCAGAACACCGCGTGGCAAAACATCTGGAACTCACCGCACGGCCAGTACGAGAAGTTTGAACAGCCTAACTACTGGGTGGTTGACCTGATGACCCGTTACCAGATCAGCAAAAACCTCTCGGCTACGGTGAACGTCAACAACCTGTTCGACAAATACTACTTCACCAACATCGGCTTCTATAACTCGGCGGTGTACGGCGAACCGCGCAACTTCATGGTGACCACGCGCTGGGATTTCTAACGCAGTTCTCTGTAGCCGCTGACGAGGTACGAAGGCTGCGATGCGGGCCGCAGGACCGCCGTTTGGGGGCTAACCCCAAAACCCCGGCGGCCTGCGCATTCAAGCAACGGCTGATCGGTGAATGTGAATGACAGGCCTCGCAGAAACAGCCTGTATCAAGCGCCTTCAAACTTGAATGGCGCTGCCACTTCAAAGCGGCCCGACACTTCGCCGGAGAAGATGTTGCTCTGATTCGGCCCCAGATCGAGCTTTTTGACCTTGCCGGTGGCCTGGGACAGATCCAGTTTTTTCAGGTCCACCCAGAATGTATTCGGGGTGACGGCCGACTCAAAAAAGTACAGCCCCTGTTTGTGGTCGATAACCGAGCGCCAGCGGGTCGAGGAGATATTCGGCTCGCCGGGGGTAGTGATGCCGTAAGGCACCGACACGTTGCGGATCACGCTAAACACGCTGGCCAATGACAAACGCGCATCTTGATCCTTGGGCACCGCGTTCACGTAAAACGACGCACGCGCAAATCGGTCCGCAGACCGGTTGGTACCGGGCAACATGACCGTGCCGCCAATTGCTTGCCAGTAAGCGTTCATCGCCAACTGGGCCTCGAATGCCGGGGAGTTGGTCATCACCTGGTACTTGCGGCTGTGGTGAATCACTTGCTTGCCGTCGATGTATTCAATGATCGCGCTGTCGCCAGAGGCATCAGACATTGACAGGTGCAGCGTGGCCAGGCGGCTTTCGCCTGGCACTTGCGCAGTCACCACATTGAAAGGCTCGGTCTTGAGCACTTCAACGGCCTCGGCCACGGTGCTGAAGTTGTCCAGAACGTATTGCGCCCAAGCGGCAATGCTCAAGCCGGGTTTGTCCTTGTTGAACGGCGGATACTCCGACTCCACCAGCCACAAGACGTTGGCCGCGAGGCCGGCTTCGTTGACGCCGTCAGTGGTGGAAATGTCGTAACCGCTGGCAATCAGGCTGCCGTACTTGGAGGTCCACTTGACGGACGAAGGCCCGACTTCACCCGTGCGCTGCATGCCCTTGGGAAACACCCACAGGTTGGTCGCGACGTCGGTTTTCCAGTCCATGGAACGGGCCGTGATCACGCTGTGATCGTCGCCCAAGTACACCAAGCGGGTGCACGCCTGCGCCAATGGCAGTGATAAAACAAACCCTGATACCGCCAGTACCAGCGCTTTGAGAACAGGCTTTTTCATTCCGTTGATCCTTGCAAAAACAGATTAGAAACGCATGGACAAGCCCAACACCGGGCCGCGCTGAGTCACATCGTATTTAAAGGTGTTGCCGGTAAAATCCCGGCTTTTATATTCCTGCGCCAGCACCCGATAACCGACCCGCACAATCGTCGGGTTTTCGAACAGATACAGGCGGTAGCCGAGGTAAGCCTGGGTGTTGTAGGTTTTTTTCGATGAGGTATCAAACCCGCCGGTGTCCGCCGCGCCAGACAGCGTCCAGCGATCAGTCAGGTCGGCCTGCATGCGCAGCCCTACAAACGGGTCGGTCCACTCGGATTTTTTCTTGGTGCTATAGCCCACCGGGTCGATCTCGACCTTGGTCGACAGCTTGGTCCAGCGCAGCCCCGCCGTGGGCTCGACCCGCCAGCTACGTGGCTCGCCAAACACATTGTTACCGCCCAAAGCGTATTCATACACCCGGTAATACACGCCCCCGGCCAGGGTGCTCTGGGTGATGTCCAGGCCGATTTTCTGGCCGTAGGCACGCTCAGACTGGCTGGTCTTGGCGTAGACCCCGTCCAGGTAAAAGCCCAGTTTGCGGTTGGTGACTTCCAGGTTGCCCATAAAGACCCGGTTGAGATTATTGAAAATCTCGCGAAAGCCGACATCCGCCTTGGCATCAACGCCGCCCAACGCCACTTGACCATTCATGGCCGGGGCCCAGACAAAGGGGCTGACCAACACCAGCCATTCATCTTTATCAGTACTGGATTTGCCTTGGGAATCGTCGGCATTTGCCGTCGCGTAAACGCCCATTAAAGGCCAGGCAATGCACATCATTCTGAACATCTGCTTAGCCGCAACTAGCCTCAGTGTCATCGCTTTCGTCTTCCTGACTGCAAGTTCTAAATTTCTGACCACTGTGTATAGCACAGCCATCCTGAACCGCTAATACATGCCCGCGAAAACCTGGAGCGAGCGTGCTCGCGGTCTTTAAATCATCGCCCAACCGCTATTTAACCAAGCGTTTTTCCTTGGACGGCCGATAGCCAAAGTAGGCGCTGTAGCATTTGCTGAAATGACTGGGCGAGACAAAACCGCACGCCACCAGCACATCAACCTGGGACAGCTCGGTGTGCTGCAACAAGCGGCGCGCTTCGGTAATGCGCAGTTCCATGTAATAACGCTGTGGCGTGGTGCCCAGCTGTTCCTTGAACAACCGCTCAAGCTGGCGACGCGAGCGCCCCGCGTACACCGCCAACTGTTCCAGTTCCAGCGGCTCTTCAAGATTGGCATCCATCAGTTTCAACACCTCGCGCAAGGGCGCGCTGACGCTGACTTTTTCCGTGGGTTTGATCCGTCGATAACGCGACTCTTCAAACGCCAGAATGTCCTCGACCCCTTCGACCAGCGCTTTGTCATGCAGGCTCTTGATCCACGCAAGGGCCATCTGAATCGCCCCCGAGGGGCTGGACGCCGTGAGCCGGTCGCGGTCAATCACAAATGGCTCACTGGTCACATGCGCCGTCTTGGACACTTCCGCCAACGCCGGACGATGCTCAGGGTGAATCGCACATCGATAGCCCTCCAGCAACCCCGCACTGCCGAGAAACCAGGCGCCATTCCACAACCCGGCCAAGGTAATGCCCTGGTGCGCAGCGGTTTTAAGCACGTGGGTAAACGCCTCATCGCTATTCAGTTCAGTGCGGTAGCCGCCGCACACCACCAGCACATCCAGCGCGTTGAGCTGCGCTGCATCAAGCTGCGAATCAGGCCGGATCACCAGCCCCAGGTCACTGACCACCTCGCCTTGCGCCAAGCCGAAAGTCTGGGTGGCAAACAACCCTGGGCGCAACAAGTTGGCGGTGATCAGGGCATCCAGCGCCTGGGTAAACGCTGGCAGAGAAAAGTGCTCAAGCAGGACAAAACCCACGCGCACCGTTGGCCGGTCCAGACCCGGGTTTTCGGTTAGATAGCGCAGGTTTTTGCCTTTCAGGCCGGCACTGAATTGACGACGCTCAATCACGATTCGATCCATCTGGTCAGGTTAACGAACAGCCGCATGTACCGGGCCGATCATACCTGCACAGGTATCGATTATCAGAACAATGCTGACTCCATCCGTGAAGGGTGAATGCCTGCGTTCACCAGGCCCCGCAGATCAACGCCGATGCGCCAACGAGCGTACCATCCGGTCGCCCAGGCTTTGCACGCTCTGCACCAGAACCACCAGCACGATGACGGTGACCACCATCACCTGGTTGTTGAAGCGTTGATAGCCGTAGCGAATGGCCAAATCGCCCAGCCCGCCGCCGCCAATAACCCCGGCCATGGATGAAAAGCCAATCAGCATGACCAGGGTCAAGGTCACGCCCGCCACTAACGCCGGCAAGGCTTCGGGTAGCAGCACTTTAAAGATCACGTCACGCAGATCACCGCCCATGGCGAGGATCGCTTCGATGCGGCCCTTGTCGACTTCGTCCAGGGCGTTTTCGACAATTCGCGCAAAGAACGGGAAGGCGCCAATGGTGATGGGCACCACCGCCGCCGTGCTGCCCAACGTGGTGCCGACAATAAGCCGGGTCAGCGGGATCAAGGCGATGAGCATGACCACGAACGGCAATGAACGCCCAAGGTTGACCAGCCCGCCCAGGCTTTTATGCAATTGCGGCATCGGATAAATGCCGCCACTGCGGCTGATAAACAGCAACACCCCTAAAGGCAGGCCGATCAGCAGGGTAAACAGCCCCGCCAGCAGCACCATGTACAGGGTTTCTCCGGTGGCATTGAACACCAGTTGCAAAATCTCGTTCCAATCGATGGTTCGGTTCATGTGCGTTCTACCCTGACGCCGCGCTGTTTAAGAAAGTCCACGACCTGGGTCAACTTCAGTTCGCTGCCCGGCTGACGCAAAGCCACACGTAAACGGCCCACGTTTTGCCCGCCAACCGACTCAACTCCTTGGGCCAGCAAGTCCACTGCTACACCCTGCTGGCGAGTCAATTCGCTGAGCACTGGCGTGGCCAGCAGCGAGTCAAAAAAGCTCAGTTCCAGTACCTGCGCGTCACTGCCCAGCGCAGTGCTGTAGCCCGGTAACAAGGAGCGACCGAGTGCAGAGTCGGGGTTGGCCAACAGCTGAGCAATCGGCCCCGCCTCGACCAGACGACCATTGGCCAGTGACGCGGCGTGGTCACAAATGGACTTGACCACGTCCAGCTCGTGGGTGATCAGAACGATGGTCAGCCCCAACTGGCGATTGATATCGCGCAGCAGTTCAAGAATCGAAGCTGTGGTTTCCGGGTCGAGGGCGCTGGTTGCTTCATCAGAAAGCAAGTAGGCAGGCCGCGCGGCCAGGGCCCGGGCGATGCCCACCCGCTGTTTCTGCCCGCCGGACAACTGCGACGGGAACGCCAGCGCCTTGTCGCTCAGGCCTACCAGATCCAACAACTCCAGCACCCGCGCCTGACGCTGCGCTTTACTGACCTTGGCAATTTCCAGAGGCACGGCGATGTTGTCAAAAACATTACGCGAGTGCAGCAGGTTGAAGCCCTGAAAGATCATGCCGATGCGTTGCCGTTGCAGGCGCAATTCACGATCTGACAACGCTGTCAGGTCTGCGCCGTCCAGCACAATACGCCCGGCACTGGGCCGTTCGAGCAGGTTGAGACAGCGCAGCAGCGTCGATTTACCCGCCCCGCTACGCCCAAGAATCCCGTAGATGGCACCGTCTGGAATGCTCAATGACACTTGATCCAGTGAAGGCGCCTGCCCCGGTATGTACGTCTTGCTCAACTGCTCGATGCTGATCATGGTTGGGCACCCACCTGGGTCACGGGCAACACCGAGCCGGTATAGGAATCGGTAATAAACTTAGCCACCTCGGGCGACGTCAGGTCCTTGGCCAGGCGCTTGATGCGCGGGTCATCCAGCAACTTGGGGGTGGTCACCAGAATATTGGCGTAAGGGTTGTGCTCAACCTTCTCCAGACCCAAGGCGTCCTTGGCAGGCACCAGCCCGGCTTCCAGGGCGTAGTTGCCATTGATTACCGCCAGATCAAGATCGCCCAGCGCCCGTGGTATCTGCGCCGACTCCACTTCGAGGATTTTCAGTTGTTTGGGGTTTTCAGCGATGTCCTTGGGGGTTGCCTGCTCTGCGGCGGGGTCGTTGAAGCCAGGCTTGAGCTTGATCAGGCCGTTGTCTTGCAGTAGATACAGGGCACGGCTGAGGTTGGTTACGTTATTGGGCACGGCGACGGTGCCCTTGACCGGCACATCGGCAAAGCTTTTATGGCGCTGGGAATAAATACCCAGCGGCTCGATGTGCACGGTCGCGGCCACGGCAAATTTTTGCCCCAAAGCCTGCTCCTGCGACTTCAAATACGGCAAGTGCTGGGTGTAGTTGGCATCGACATCTCCGTGGGCCAACAGCTCGTTGGCGTTGATGCCGCTGGTGAGTTCGATCACCTTGATCTTCAGTTCCGGGTCGATCTTGCGCACGTATTCCAGAATCTGCGCATGGGGCACCGGGTCTGCTGCTATTCGCAGGGTTTCCAGCGCCAATGCATCGTAAGACGTCAGCAAGCCGCCGAGCACCGCCAGGGTCAATCCTGTTTGTTTGAACATGGTCAAAATCCTTGATCGGGTGAGGGACTCAAGCGCTCAGCGCGTTGGGAATCAGTGCATCGGCGTAATAACGTTGGGCGACATCGGGGTGCGAACGCAGGCGACCCTTGAGGTAGTTCCAGCCCACATCCCGAAACAACGGGTTGTCCGGGTCGCTGGCAGGTCCACGGGCCTCGCGTAACAGCGCCGCAGGCAATGGATACAGCGGCACGACGGCATCCAGTCGGGCACCAAGGAAGAACGCGATCGACAAACGCTCGCTGCCTTGGGCCGGTGACACCACGCGGTGCACGGTGGCCCGCAGATAGCCATTAGTCGCCAGTTCGAGCAACTCGCCAATGTTCACCACCAGGGTGTTGGCGCGCGGCAGTGCGTCAATCCAGCGGCCCTCTTCAACCTCGACCTGCAAACCTGCTTGCTGGTCCTGCAACAGAAAACTCAGAAAACCTGAATCCTTGTGTGCCCCAACCCCCTGGTTGCTGGCATCTGCTGCCTGGCCCGGATAGCGAATCAACTTGATGTGCTCATTGGGTGTGTCGCCGTACAACTGATCAAAGGCCTGCTCGGGCAGCGACAGCGCCTGGGCAAACGCGCGCAACAAACGCAAGGACATGGCGGTCATCGCCTGCTGCCATTCCAGCAGCAAAGGTTTCAGCTCGGGCAGCGCTTCGGGCCACTGGTTCGGGCCTTGCAGACGTGCCCAAAACGGGCTGTTCGGGTCAGTGGGTAGCACCGCGCGCTCAGCGCCAAGGTCAAACTGCTCGCGTAGGTCAGGCTTGCCACGGGTGATCTCGGAAGCGGCGCGGTTGTAGCCGCGAAAGTGGGGGGAGTTGATCATCCCGACGGCCGCTTTATCGGCGTCGGGCAAGGCGAAGAATTGCCGTGAATGCTGTTGCACTTGGCTCAACAACTCGCTGTCGATGCCGTGCCCGGTCAAATAGAAAAAGCCAACGTCCCGTGCCGCGTTACGCAACTCCTCAAAAAAGCCCTGACGCTGCGCCACGGTGCCTTCAAGCAGCGACAAGTCGAGGACTGGCAAGGCGGTGATATCCCTTGTATGCGGCATGCTTCACTCCCATGTGAATCAATGAAGATCGCGGACGATGCAACTGCCCTGCGTTTCATTAAAGCTAAACGATCTTAAAAATCACCATCCAATACCTTTTTAGAATTAGCTTAGGTAAAAACTCACCTTGCCTTGCGATCTTTTAAAAGATCAAAAGATCGCGAGGCAAGCTCGCTCCTACAGAGGTTTTTTGCCTGAACAGGTGGACACGCTAAGTCCAAAATAGAATTAATAAATGAAAATTCAGTATTTATAGAAATAAGAACAACGGATTACTGTGGAGCCATTGAGTTGCCACTGCCCAAGAGATCTGCCCATGTCCGTATCTGCCAATGTCATTGATTTCGCCCTTTACCGAAAACGCCGTCAGGCACGTGCGGCGGCTGAGCTGATGTGGACTGCGTACGCAGCACGAGCCGGGATCGCCGTGTTTTTTGCCCCGCCGGTGAGCTCGTCCAGTGATACCCGCCGGGCGTAACGTGGATGAATTACCTGCATACCGTTCCCGATCTGCCCGAACTCCCTCCCCCCGCCAAAGACTGTAATAACGGCGACGATGACGCCATTGGCCAATGCGTCGCCCTCAACCTGCAACGCCTGCGCAGCAAGCGCTATTTGTCACTGGATGCACTGGCCCGCGCCAGCGGTGTGAGTCGGGCGATGCTGGCGCAGATTGAGTCCGGGCGCAGCGTGCCCTCGATCAAGGTGCTGTGCAAAATTGCCAAGGGGCTGAAAGTCTCGGTGGCCGCGTTTCTGGAAAATCGCGCGTTTGAAGGGGTTGAGTTGCTGCCGGCGCAACAGAGCAAGCGACTGGTCAGTGCCAGTGGTGCGTTCACCAGCCGGGCGTTGTTCCCTTACGACAGGGCGCGCCAGTCCGAGTTTTACGAGATTCGGCTCAAGCCGTTGGGCGAAGAGGTGTCCGAGGGGCATGGCCCCGGCATTCAGGAGAACCTGGTGGTGGCCCAGGGTGTGGTGGAAGTCAGCGTTAACGAAGAACGTTATTTACTCTCGACCGGGGACTCGATCCTGTTCTATGCCGACCAGCCCCACCGCTATCGCAACCCGGCGGACAGCGAGGCCGTGGCGTTTCTGGTGATTACCTACCCCGAACGCCTGGACTAAATTCTGTAGCCGCTGCCGCAGGCTGCGATACGGGCCGAAGGACCGTCAAGCGGGCCGCAACCGTCAAGCGGGCCGCTGCGCAGCCCATCGCAGCCTCGTTCCTCGTCAGCGACTACGGGGTGGGTTAGCAGGTGCAGCACATCATTGGCATGCCGTTGCAGCTCATCATCATCGGCATGGCGCAGTCGTTCATCATTTTCATCATCAGCATGCAGCAGTTGTTCATCATGTCCATGCTCATGCCGGGCATCGGCATCATCATGCAGGTCATGCAATCTGCTTCCATTTTGCATTCCATGACGCATTTCATCATCGGCATCGGCATGCCCATTGGCATCATCATCGGCATGTTCATGCTCGACATGCTGTTCATCATCGCCATGCCGTCTTCAGACATGCACATCATCGACATGTTGGCGCACTGCATCATCATCGGCATGCCGCAGTTCATCATCATCGCCATCATTTCAGCGTTGTTTTTGAACATCGCCATGTCCATGCCCGCAGCTGGCTTCATGGTGCACTTCATGCCCTTGTCGGTCATTTCGCACTGCATGGTGGCCATCATCATCGGCATGCCCATCATCGGCATCATTGGCATGGAGGTGTTCATTGGCATTTGCATGGCGTTCATCATGTTCGAAACTCCGTAATCGACAGTCATGTAGAAAATATGGATTCGATTTTAGAGCGCCCCGAGGCTCGCGCAAGCTGACGGCCGAGCAGCAGAAATAGCCGTTGCACCGCCTGTTTACCCAAGCAATACAGCCTTTAACGCTGCCATTGCAGGTAAACACTTGTTGCAACTGCATTATCTGTCTGCTGCTACAGCGATACCGACGCAATAGATATTCATTCGAGGAATATCTAAAGACCTGAAAGAAATAAACGGTCTAACCAGTGATCAATTAAGGCCACACCGGTTCGCCCAGGTTGAGCATCAAACGATTGGCCCAGGCAAAAATAGCGATCGCGTGGATCAAGTCGAGTATTTCAGCGTCATTCAGGCCCTGTTCGCGCAATGCCAACAGCCGCTCGGGCGGTAACTCACCAGGTGCCAGGGTCAGGTCAATGGCGAATTGCACAATCGCCTGCTCCCGTGGCGTGGTGCCCGCCGTGTGCGGGTCGGCAAACACCTGGGCGATGGCGTCGTTGCGCTTGGCCAGTTGTTCGAACCGTTGGGCATGCACCGAGGCGCAAAACACACACTGGTTGATTCGCGACACCACGGCGCTGGCCAGTTCGCGCTCGGCACGGGACAAACCGCCCGGGGCATACATGATCGCGTTGAAGGCCAATGAACGCTGACGCAGCACCTCAGGCTGGTGGATGAGCGTCAGGTAGTACTGCGACACTTTCGCCTGCGGGTGACTCTCTTCCAGCACCGCCTGCTGCGCAGGGCTGGCTTGCGCCGGATCAAGAGTCGGCAGCCAGGCCTTCCAGCCCAAGGTGCGGTTGGTGAAGCCTTGAATATCCAATGACTCGCTCATTGCGCAGGCTCCAGTGCTTGCAGTGCGCTAAGGCCCGCCGCCAGGCGCACTTGGTAGGAAATAAAAGCAATCAACTGCCCCAGCGTGACCACGTCGATGGTCTCAAGGCCTGCGGCCAGCAATGCATTGAGCGCCTCGCGGTCACCCTCGACCGGGTTGCGCACCAACGTGCGGGTAAAACCCAGCATCGCCTGCAAGCGCGTCGATTGCAGTTCGGCCAATGCGTCCTGCTCTACAGCTGCCAAGGTCTGCGCATCAGTGGCCAACAGTTGCAGCGGTTCGCGGTAATGCGCGGCCAAGGGTGCATGCGGGGTCAATCGGCAGGCATACCAGGCCACCAGCAAGCGCTCTTCAAGGCTGAGGTTGCCCGGCAAATCGGCATCGAACAACGCCTCATAACTGCCTTGCGTGGCGCTGACCACTTTGCCCCTGGCCTGACGCAACTGTTGCACCGGGCCTCCGGCCGTGAGTAACAACCGATCCAGCAGATCGGGTGTGGCAGAACTGTTCATTGCAACTCCTTGGATTGCGCCCGGCGTGCCGCCACGGCGTTATGCAGAAAATCCCTGACGGCCAGCCACGATTGCTCATTGGCCCGGGCATTGGCTGACGGTTCGCCGTCGTCGCTGTAGGTGGCGGGAATGTACGGCAGCAAAATGCTGTGCCCGGCCTGCGGGTAATCATGCTGCGCCACCGGCCACGGGTGTTCGAACCTTGCAAGGCGCTGGCTGACCATCTGCCCGAAATGGCTGGAAGGCCACGCGGCGTCATCACCTGCGGTAAGCAACAGCACCGGCCCGCGGATGCGCTCAACGGCGATCCGTGCCCGCTCCACGGCCTCTTCGTCTTGCAGCGCGGTATTCATCGACACGGCATTGCGCTGCCCGGCATCGCGGGCGGCCCATGAGGCATGCCGGTTGTGGTTCCACAGATGCACCAAAGGCTGGCCGTTGTGCAGCCAGGCCGGGCCATCGCGGCCAACGGCCGGGTCTGCCGCTGCTTGCCCGCCATGCACCAGCGCACTGGGCACGTAGCCGATCACAGCGCTCACCGAGTCCGGGAACAGGCTGCCCAGCAAGAGCACCAGTTCACCGCCGCGCGACTGCCCGCTGAGGGCGACAAAGCCATGGGCCGGGGCCAGTTCACGGCGTATCCAGGCCAAGCCCTGCTGGAAGTACTCCAGTGGCGTATTGGAGATGTAATCCGACAAGCCCGGCGCCTTGAAATAACCCAGCGCCAAGGCGCTGTAGCCACGCGAGGCATACAGCGCAGCGCGGGCTTCGTTGATACCGCCGCCAGAACCATTAAGCACCATCACGGCCGGGTGCGGGCCTGTGCCTGCGGGCTCAAACAAGGTGCCGACCAGGCCGTCTTCACGGATCTCGCGGCGCGTCACGCCGGGGGCGGCAAGGCGCTGGATCAGGGTGTGTTCCAGATCGCTGCCTTGTACCTGGATGCGGGTCAGCAACGGCTGCAGTATGGCGTCAGGAAACACCGCCGAGCTGCGCCCATGCTCAGGCCGCTGGCTCCACAACAGGCCCATGGCCGAAACGCCGGCGTAATCGCCTGCCACCGGCGCGTCCTGCGTCAGGTCAACCCGGCCCTGGGCATTGGCAATAAACGTCGCCGAACTGCGCCAGAGCAGCCCGTTGCCGCGCACGGTCTGGCTAGTCAAGGTCACCCCCGCGCCCGCTGCCAAGCCTTCCAGGACAATCTGCCGGGGCTCATCGAGCAAGCCGTCGGCCGGGGTGATATGCAGGTGCGCCATTACTTTTTTTCCTCGGTGACCATCATCGCCGTGGTCCGGTCACTGAGCCATGGCTCGACCCGCAGCCCTTTACGCGCCGCCCAGATGTTCTGGTAATGAAACAGCGGCAACACGCCCACGTCGTCGGTCACAAGCTTGACTGACTCGCGCAAAATGGCCTCGCGCTTGCTGTCGTCAAACTCGGCCGAGGCCTGTTGCAATGCCTGGTCCACCAGCGGGTTGCTGTAGCGCCCCCAGTTTGATGAGCCCAGACCTTTGCTGGCGTCAGCCGTAGCCAGCACGTTGGCCAGCCCGTAACTGGCCTCGCCGGTGCCGTTGCCCCAGGCGATCACCGTGACCGCGTACTCGTTTTTGTTGGCGCGGCTGGCGTACACCGACCACGGCACCACTTGCAGATCAACCTTGACCCCGATGCGCGCCCAGAACTGTGCCACGGCTTGCAGGGTTTCCGGGGCCAGCGGGTAGCGATCACCCGGCACGTGCACGGTCAGTTGGAAGCCGTCGGGGTAGCCCGCCTCGGCCAGCAGTTTTTTTGCCTGCGCCGGGTCATTGGCGATGTCTGTGACCGCCGGGTTGTAGCCGAAGGTGTTGGCCGGCATCCATTGGTTGGCCGGGGTCACTGTGTTTTGCAAAATGCGCTCAGCGATTGCCTTGCGGTTGATCGCCAACGACAGCGCCTGGCGGACCCGCACGTCACGCAGCGGGTTTTGCGCCAGCGGCTGGCCCGCATTGTCGCGAACAAATTCGTTGGGCCCCGCACGGAAGCTCGGCTGAATCAGCAACGCACGCAAGCCGGGGTAGGCAAAGACGCTGACACTCGGGGTAGCGCTGAGTTTTTTCACGTCCGAGGGCGACACCTTGTCGATCACGTCCACGTCCCCCGCCAGCAAGGCGGCCGTGCGACTGGCCGGGTTGGCGATGTAACGGTAGTCAACGGTGTCCCACGTTGCAGGCTTGCCCCAGTAGTCGGTGTTGCGCTCAAACAGGGTACGGTCGCCCTGGGCATTGGACACCAACCGATATGGCCCGGTGCCGATCATCGCCTTGCCGCTGTTGTAGTCGGCTGTGCTGGAGTGCTCACCGACATGCCGGCTGACGATGTAAATCGAGTCGATGTTTTGCAACAGCAATGGATTGGGTTCAGACGTCTTGACCCGCAAGGTGTAAGGGTCAGGGGCGCTCACCGACTCGACCGTGCGCAGCGAACTGGAATACGGCGCCACGCTGCCGGGAACGTTACGCGCCCGTTGCAGGGAATACACCAGGTCATCGGCGGTCAGCGGCTGGCCATCCTGCCATTTGACGTCCTTACGCAGGTAGAACTCCCACGTGGTGGCATCTACGGTTTTCCAGCTTTCGGCCAGCCCCGGCAAGGTCTTGTCATCGCGACGTTCCAGCAGCGACTCAAACACATGCAGCGCCAATGAACGATCACCGGCATGGTTGTTCAATTGCGGATCCAGCGACGACACCGGATCGGCGTAGGCAATGCGCAGGGATTGGGCACTGGCCCCCGCCGCGCCGGTCAACAGTGCAGCGGTCAGTAACGTAAGCAGCAGCGGTTTCATGGCAGGTATCCGAAGGTTCAAGAAACAAGGTTGAGATGGCAGGCGCTGAGGTGCCCCGGCGACACTTCACGCAGCGTCGGCGCCTGTTCGCGGCAACGTTGGCTGGCGTGCGGGCAGCGCGGGTGAAAGTGGCAACCGGACGGCGGATTCAGCGGGCTGGGCATTTCGCCGCGAATGGCCTGGTACTGGCTGCGGCGCAGCTCGAAACGCGGGATCTGCGCCATCAATGCCTGGGTATACGGGTGGTTGGCGCGGCTGAACAATTCGTCCACCGTGGCCGACTCCACCACCCGCCCCAAGTACATCACCACCACCCGGTCACACAGATGCTCGACCACGCCCAGGTCATGGCTGATAAACAGGTAAGTCAGGCCCAGTTGCTCGCGCAGGTCCATAAACAGGTTGAGGATCTGCGCCTGAATCGACACGTCCAGCGCCGCCACCGACTCATCGCACACCAGCAACTCGGGCTGCACCGCCAGGGCCCGGGCAATGCCGATGCGCTGGCGCTGGCCGCCACTGAACTGATGCGGATAGCGCTGACGCAGCTCCGGACTTAACCCGGCACGGCGCAGTTGCGCACTGACGTAGTCGTCAAAATCGCGGCTACTGGTCAAGCCCTGGCGCAAGGCGCCCTCACCGACAATGCGGTCAACCCGCAAGCGTGGATTGAGGCTGGCGTAAGGGTCCTGAAAGATCATTTGCACCTTGAGCCGCGCACCTGTGCTCAAGGACTCATAGGGTTGCCCCTCGACATTGACGCTGCCGCTGGACGCTGGCAGCAGGCCCGCGACCATGCGCCCCAAGGTCGACTTGCCGCAGCCGGACTCACCCACCAGCCCCACCACTTCGCCACGGGCGATGCGCAGGTCGACGTTGTCCACAGCGCGGGTCAAGGGCCGTGGCCGGCTCAAGCCCAAGCGTTGCAGCAGGCCACCTGGGGCCTGGCCAAATTGCTTGCTGACCTGGCGAAGTTCGATCAAAGGCACGGATTCATTGGCCATGGGCAGCTCCAGCTTCATAGACGGCGGGATGAAAGCAGCGCAGGCTGCGCCCCGGTTCGATTTCAACGGTGGGCGGCAATTCGCTGCACGCGCTGCTGGCCCGGCTGCACCGCTGGGCGAAGGCGCAACCGGCGGGCATCGACAACAGATTGGGGGCCATGCCGGGGATCTGCCGCAAGCGTTGCCCGCGCTGATTGCGGCTCGGCAGGCTGTCGATCAGGCCTTGGGTATACGGGTGCAGCGGGCGGTCGAGCACCGCATCGACACTGCCCTGCTCGACAATGCGCCCGGCGTACATCACCGCCACTTGATCGGCCAGCCCGGCCACCACCGACAGGTCATGGGTGATCCAGATCAGTGACGTGCCCTGCTCGCGTACCAGCTTCTGTACCTCACCCAGGATTTGCGCCTGAATCGTCACATCCAGCGCGGTGGTCGGCTCGTCGGCGATGATCAGGTCCGGGCGGTGCAGCAAGGCAATCGCAATGGCAACCCGCTGGCGCATGCCGCCAGACAACTGATGCGGGTAGGCGCGCAGGCGCTCTTCCGGGCTGGCGATGCCCATCGACGCCAAGGTGTCACAGGCGTGCTGGCGCGCCTCGCGACGGCTCATCGGGCTGTGCGCCCGCACCGCCTCGATCATCTGCGCATCGATGCGCAGCACCGGGTTGAGGGTCATCATCGGGTCTTGAAAAATCATTGCGATCCGGTTGCCCTGCAAATGACGCAGCTCTTTGGCCGACAACCGGGTCAGGTCGCGGCCCTGAAAGATGATCTCTCCGCCGCTGATTCGCCCCGGTGCATCCACCAGCCCGAGGATCGAAAAACCGGTCACCGACTTGCCCGAACCCGACTCGCCCACCAGACCCAGAATCTGCCCCGGCTGCAAGCGCAAGGACACCTCGCGCACGGCAGGCAGCACGCCGTCACGGGTATGGAAAGAAGTCGACAGGTTGCGCACTTCAAGGGTCGCAGGCCGCACGTCTTGCGGGAATGCATTCATCGTTGCAGCCTCGGGTTGAGTACATCACGCAGACGGTCGCCCACCAGATTGATCGCGACGATGGTCAACAGCAGCGCCAGACCGGGGAACACGCTGATCCAGTATTCGTCGCCGAGCATGAATTGAAAGCCGTTGGCAATCAGCAGGCCCAGCGACGGCTCGGTAATCGGCACACCGAGGCCGAGAAACGACAAGGTCGCTTCCAGAGTGATGGCGCGGGCGATCTGCAAGGCGCCGATCACAATCAGCGGCGGCAGGCAGTTGGGCAGAATGTGCCCCACCAGAATTCGCCAGCGGCTGATGCCCTGCCCGCGTGCGGCCTCGACGTATTCGCGGCGGCTTTCGACCAGCGCCTGGCCCCGCGCCGTGCGGGCGTAATAGGCCCACTCCAGCAGCACCAGGGTCAGCATCACGTTGCCCACGCCCTTGCCCAGCCAGGCGAGGATCATCAGCGCCATGAGAATCCCCGGGAACGACAGCAGCAGGTCCACCAGACGCATCACCAAGGCGTCGACCCAACCACCTGCATACGCCGAAATCAGCCCCAGCAACGTCCCGATCACGGCCGCGATCAAGGCTGAGCCCACGCCCACCAGCAGGCTGATGCGCAAGCCATAGACAATCGCCGAATACAGGTCGCGGCCTTGCCCGTCCGTGCCCAGCCAATAGGTGTAAGCCCCTTCGGCGCTGTGCGCTCCAGGCGCCAAGCGCGCATCCAGAACGTCCAATTGCATCAGATCATAGGGGTTTTGCGGGGTGATCCAGGGCGCGAACAGGGCGGCCAGGGTGATCGACAGCAACATCAGCAGGCCGACCATCGCCAAAGGCGAGCGGATAAAGTCCAGCGCACCGCGTTGCCACAACGATTCGACGCGCAACACGCGCGGCGGGTTTTGCAGGGCGGTCATTGCGCACCTTCCAGACGGACACGCGGGTCCAACACGCGATACAACACATCCACCAGCAGATTGAGGCTCACAAAAATCACCACCACGACCAGCAGGTACGCCACCACCACCGGCCGGTCGAGGTTGTTGATGCTGTCCAGAATCAGCTTGCCGGCACCGGGCCAGGCAAAGATGGTTTCGGTGACCACCGCATAGGCGATGGTCGAGCCCAACTCCAGCCCCAACACGGTGACCAGCGGGATCAAGGTATTGCGCAGCACGTGCATCACAATCACCCGCTTGGGCGACAAGCCTTTGGCCCGGGCGAATTTGACGAAGTCCTGCGGGAGGATTTCACGCACCCCGGCGCGGGTCAGGCGCAGCACCAGCGAGACTTTGAACAGCACCAGGTTCAACGCGGGCAGCAACAAGTGCTGCCAGCCATTGAGGGTCAGCCATGACCACTGAATGCCAAACAATTCGCGTGTCTCGCCACGGCCGCTGGCGGGCAGCCAGCCCAGGTGCACCGAGAACAGCAGAATCAGCATCAAGGCGACCCAGAAAGCCGGCAACGAAAACCCGATAATGCTGCCCGCCATCATCAGCCTCGCCGCTTTGCTGTCCGGGTATAACCCGGCAAACAGGCCCAGCGGCACGCCGATGACGATGGCCATTAACAAGGCACTGAACGCCAGTTCGAAGGTCGCGGGCAGGCGCTGCAAAATCAGTTGCAGGGCGTCTTCGTGATAGACATAACTCTTGCCCAGGTGCCCGTGCAAAATCCCGCTGAGAAAATTCAGGTATTGCTGCCACAACGGCTGATCCAGGCCCAGCCGGGCAATCGCTTGCAAGCGCTCGGCCTGATTGAGGTCTTCACCGATCAGAATGTCCACCGGGTTGCCGATGGCATTGAGCCCGACGAACACAATCAGGGTCATCAGCAGCATCACCAGCAAGGCTTGCCCCAGCCGCCGCAACAACCATCCGGTCATGTGCGCAACTCCTCGGCGCGCAGGATGCCCGGCTGCCATTCATCGCCCTGCAATTCCGGCTCGGCATAGGCTTGCATCGCCTCGAAATGCAACTCGATATCGTCGTTGAACAATTGCCCGGCCAACCCTTGAGCCATGCGCTTGGCGCCTTCGCTGATGGCCGGAATATCACCGGACACACCGCCGTAAGTCAGCGCTGCCGGGTAACTGAAGCAATGCACCCGGTCCAGCCCCGGACAACTGCCGGGCACACGTTCGAGAAATTCGAATAACGGCCCCAGGTCGGGCAACTGCGACAGCTCAAGATCCTCTTGCCCGGCCGGTGCGCTGTAACGGTCGCTCCACAGCTTGATGTGCGGGGCAAACGGCGAAAACTCCGGGCGCAAGGCCCAGTTGCTGCGAAAGCCGGTGGCAAACACCAGAAAGTCGTAGTGCAAATGGGCGGTCGGCGTCTGCAGCAACAGGCTGCCATCGGCTTGCACTGCCACCGATTCAACCGGGCTGCCCAGCAAGAACCGCGCGTTGGCGTGCCGCGACACGCGCAACGTACTGCCCTGCGGCGGCGGCACTTGTTGCAGGTTGAGGTAGTGGCGGATACTCCACTTCCAGTCATCCGGCAGGCGCCAGTAACCGTGGGTCATGCCCGGGCTACCGGCACCTTTGCCCTTGTTGATGCGGGGTAAATCCTTGCGCCGGACCAGCACGTCCACCGACCGGGCGCCCGCCTCCAGCGCCGTGCCGGCAGCGTCCATGGCCGAGGCACCGCCGCCGATCACCGCCACGCGCTTGCCAACAAACCAGTGGTCCTGCAAACCGTCAGCCGAGTGCGCCCAGTATTCACGGGGCAGCGCGTCAGCCACTGCTGGCACCCAAGGCCCGCCCAACCCATCGCGACCGGTGGCCAGCACCACGTGCCGGGCCGAAACGTTAAGGGCTTGCCCGTCGGCATCGATGCTCAGTTCGACGCGACCGTCCGCCCGCGGTTGCACCCGTGTCACGCGGTGACGGTTACGCACATCCAGACGCAGCACATGCCGATACCAGCGCAAATACTCAGCCCATTGCAGGCGCGGAATCTTGTCCAGTTGCTCCCACGCGGCCAGGCCGAACTGAGCCTCGAACCAGGCGCGAAAGGTCAAGGCTGGCAAACCCAACGCAGGGCCGCTCAATTGCTTGGGCGAGCGCAGCGTCTGCATGCGTGCCGTGGTCGCCCACGGCCCTTCAAAGCCTTCTTCGGACTGGTCGAACACCACCGCCTTCACCCCCAGATGGCGCAACTCGGTTGCCAGTGCCAACCCGGCCATCCCTCCGCCAATCACGGCCACTTCAAGCAGCAACTGGCCTTCTTGATGACGAGGTTTGACCCACGGCTGAGCCGGTAAATCGAGCCACTGCAAATCCTCGCGCAGGCGCGCTTCGAGGGCTGGCAGGCCAATGGGAGCTGTGGTGTGGGGCATTGTCGGTATCTCTATTAAAGTCATGAACGCTTCGCAGGATCTGCCGCAGACTGCGGCAGATCCTGCGAAGGGCGGGCCATGCGTTGGCCCCGGGTTTAAAAATCGATGTTCAGACGGCCGTAGTAAAACGCCCCGTAAGAGCCAAACGGCGAGATCGACGAGTAGTACGAGCCACCGGAGACATCAATGATCTGGTGCTTGTCCGGATACACGTTGAACACGTTGTCGGCCCCCACAGACACGGTGATGTTGTCGGTCAGGGCGTAGTTCACGTCGACATCGGTGATCCACTTGGCGCTGAAGGTTTCGTCAATGCCGCTGGTGCCGCTGCCCAGGCGCTTGACTTTGCCGTAACGGGTGCTGCGCAGGCCAATGTCCCAGTCGCTGACTTGCCAGTTCACGCCGACGATGTACTTGCTCTTGGGCACCAGGTCGGTCACACCGCCCAGCTCCGTGCGCTCAAAACGCGACAGGCCGAGGCTTTGCAACTGGCCGGGATTGGCCTTGAGGTCGGTAATGGTGGCTTTGTTCCAGTTCGCCCCCAGGTTCCAGCGCAAACGCCCGTAACGGTCCAGGTGCTGGGTGTAGTCAGCCACCAGATCCAGGCCCTTGGTGCGGGTGTCAAAGGCGTTGGCGTAGTACTGCACCTGCTGCACATGGGAGAAACCATTGGCCGCGAGGATCTTGTCGACTGCCGGGCCCGACAGCGGGCTGATCAGTGCAATACGGTCTTGCAGGTCAATCAGGTAAGCATCCAATGCGATGTTGAGGTTCTGCACCGGGCTCCAGGTCAGGCCCGCCGAGATGCTTTCAGACTTCACCGGGTCCAGGTCTTCAGCGCCCAGCGCCCGGCCAATCGCCGAGTTGGGCTGCACACGCTTGATCATGATGTCCTGGGTTTCGTTGCCCACGGTGCGACGGCCCAAGCCGGTCTTGGCGTAGCCCTGTTGCACCATCGACGGCGCAACAAAGCCGGTGCTGATGGCACCTCGCGCAGCCAGCTCCGGGGTAAAGGCATAACGGGTCGACAGCTTGCCGGTCCAGGTATTGCCCGAGCTGTCGGTGTAATGCTCAAAACGCCCCGCGGCGCCGACAAACCACTTGTCTGTCACATCCAGCCCCAGGTCGACATAAGCGGCCGAGTTGCTGCGACGCAAATTAACTTCGTCCTCGGGCAGCAGCAGGTAGTTGCCCAGCGCACCGATGGCCGACAACTGCCCCGCCCGCGGGTGGCCTTGCGGGTAACGGTAACCGCCGTTGGCATAGGAATCGGCGTCCCCGGACTCTGTGCGGTACTGCTCGAAACGGTATTCAAGGCCGGTGGCAAAGTTCAGCGGGTTGCGCGTGCCGATGTCCAGCTTGCGGTTGAAGTCCAGGTTGGTCGTCCACTGGGTGAACGTGTTGGTCTGCAGGTCAAAGTGGCGCGGGCTGTCCGGGCCCAACGACGGGTTGAGGTTGTTTTTGGTGCTTTGCTTCTGCCGGTTCGAGCCGTATGAGGTGCTCAAGTCCCAGCCCCAGCCCGCCAAGTCATCGCCACGGGCACCGAATACGCTTTGGTAGTCAAAGCTGTCAAAAGTGAAATCCGGAGCCACGCCATCCGGGTAGAGCTCGTTGATGATGGTGTTGCCGTTGGGGCGACGGTAAGCGATCGACACCAGCGCATCTTGCTGGCCGACCGTGCTGAAGGAGTACAGCGAGATCGAATCGTTAAGCGGCAACTCGGCGTTGTACGACACGTTGAGCTGCTCGATCTCCGGCAGGCCACCGCCATAGGTGCGCTTATCGATGGTGTTTTCACGCGGGTCAGGCTGGCCGTTTACCGGGTAGTAAAAACTGCCGGTGGCCACCCCGGAACGCTTGGTGCTGTCCTGCTTTTTGGCATCCAGGGCGAAGTTGAAAAAGCCATCATTGGGCAGCGGCAAACCGATGTCGAAGGTCTGCTGGTAGGTCTCGCCGTTGGAGCCCACCCCGCTGTGATAATGCGAACGACGCCCGGCCATGGTGCTGGCGCTGCCGCCGCTGCTGTTGGACTTGAGGATGATATTGATCACCCCGGCGATGGCGTCCGAACCATATTGTGCTGCCGCACCGTCGCGCAGTACTTCAACACGGTCGATGGCGCTGATGGGGATCAGGTCCAGATCGGCCGGGTTCCAGCCTTCGGACAGCACCGAGTTTTCCGAGGCAACCGAACCGCCATGGCGGCGCTTGCCATTGACCAGCACCAGCACATAGCCGCCCCCCAGGCCGCGCAAACCGGCCGAGCGGGCCACGTTGCTGTACGCGCCGCCAGTCACCTTGGCCACGTTGAACGAAGGCAGGGTTTGCGCCAGGGCATCGCGCAAACTGGTACTCGCACCTTGCTTGAGCAGTTCCTGGCCGCTGATCACATCGATCGGCACGGCACTTTCTGCCACCGTGCGCTGAGTACCGCGGTTACCGACCGAAACCACGGTTTGCATGACCGGTTCCGTTTTAGCGTGAGCCTTGTCGTCATCTTCTTGTGCCGCTACCGGTCCACTGACCAGGCACAGGCCGGTCAGCGCGAGGGCTGCCGGGGTAAAAAGTGAAGCCGATGAAGCGCCGGATTGCATATGCAAACTCCCCGATAAATCGCCAAAAAAGTTAAAACACGTCTTGCGGCGATTTGCCGAGGTCGGCTGGATGCCCGCGAAGCTGAAGGTCTGTGTTGGCAGCCTTCAATTCATTTTCATGATTCATTAGCGCATTGAATGCGGTAAATGAATACTAAGGAGCAGCGGTTATTCCATCAACTGGCAAAAAAGGATATGGATATTACTTTTCAGAATAAAAATCGCAGGAACGAGCTTGCCTCGCGATCTTTTGACCTTCTAAAAGATCGCGAGGCAAGCTCGCTCCTACACGGGAAGGGTTTAACCGGCGTAGATGCTTTGCATCAACGCATCATGGCTGCTGGCCGGGTGCACGATCATGCCTGGCAGCAAGGCCAGGGATGAGGTCTTGAGGGTTTCGACCAACGCCTTGGCCACTTCTGATAACGGTGTGGCGTAGGCTGAGATCAAGCCAAAAAAGAACGGTACGTTGCTTTCAATCGGTCGCACCACCACCCCGTTCAATGGCACGCCAAAGGCCGTAAACGGGTCGGCCAGCGCCACGCCCAGCCCCACGCGGGCCATTTGCATGGCGGTCAGCGAGGTGTTGGTGTCAAGGATGTGCTGCGGCTCAACCCCGGCGGCTTCGAACGCGCGGTTGATCCGGCGACGGAAGCGGAACGGATTGGAGATGCTGATCAAGGTCTGTTGTGCCAGGGTTTGCATGCTCAGCACCGGCTCTGCCGCCAGCGGCGAGTCGGCCGCCAGCACCGCCACGCAGGCGGCTTCGCCAATCCAGTGCAACTCAAGCCCGCGATGTTCCAGCGGCAAGCTGACCACCCCCAGATCCACGGTTTTGGCCAATACCGCCTGCACCGCTTCTTGCGCGCTGAGGCTCTGAATTTGCAGTTGTTGCGGCTGCAAGCCCGGTGGCAACTGCGCCAGCGCAGGCGGCAACAGGCCCGAGGCCAGGGCCGGGGTGGCCACCAGACGCAAACTGAGGTTTTCGTCACGGGCAATGTTCAGTGCCCGCTGCTGCACGTGACGCACCCCTTGCAGGGCATTCTCGACCTCGGCCGAGAGCATGAACGCCTTTTGCGTCGGGGTGACTTTCGGCCCGCTGCGTTCGAACAGGGCAAATCCCAGTTCCTGCTCCAACTCCTGTATCAGCCGGGTCACGGTAGGCTGCGAGCGCCCGAGCATCTGCCCTGCCCCCGTGACACTGCCCGCCGACATGACTGCAGCAAACGCTTCCAACTGGCGTAGATCCACCGGGATCTCCTTTGACATGACCTGAGGCGATGCAGTGTACACAGCACCGCCGGTTCGGGGCAGGTCACTCAGCCCGCCAACAGCGCAACCAGGGCCGGTACGGTCAGCACCGCGGTGTAATACCCCATGAACTGCACGCCGATGTTGAAGCCCAGAAAGCGCGAGAGAAAACCGCCCAGCAGGCCAACGGTGACAATCACCAGCAAGCCAAGCAAACCGCCCTCCCAGATCCCGATCACCAGAATCAGCCCGACAAACGTCGCGATTACCGCTTCGTGGCTGATTTTGCGCGACACGTACGAAGCCGCGCGATACGCGTAGTTCATGGTGAAGGGATAGGCGATCAACAAGGCCACCACCACTGCCAACATGCCATAGCCGAGAAACTCCCAGGTGCTGAGCAACGAGTGCAGGTTGTGCACCTCGCCAGAGGCCGAGTCCACGCTAAAGCGCGGCGGCGCGTTGAACAAAGGCGCTGCCGGGCCCGCCGCCACCGGGCTCAGTGGCAAGCCAAAGGCAATCAGCGGGATCAGCGCTTCGGCAATGTAGGTGGACTCGGTCACGCCATTGCGCGCGGTAATCACTGTGGTCAGGCGGTGGTAGACATGCTTGACCCGCGAGCCGACCAGTTCACCCATGATCACGGTCATGGCCACCGGGCTGAACACGAAGGTGGCGCTGGAGATCACAGCGGTGATACCGGTCCACAGGCTTTGTTTGCGGTCCAGAACCTTGAGCGGGTTGGGAAAGAAGCCACCGCCGCTTTTTACATCCGGCGACAGTGAAAACGTGCGCACTTCACTACGGCGCATGTTCTCGCGCTCGGCCGGGGCCATCATCGCGAACAGGGCTGCAATCAACGGCCCGATGGCGATGCCCAGAAAGTAACTGACGGTGAGCTTGACCCCGTATTGGCCGGTGAGGGTTTGCAGGCCGAGAATGATCAGCACAAAGGGGATCAAGGCCAGTACCGCCGCCAGTCGCCCTTTCGAAAACCACGCAATGGCAATCGCTGCCGCCAGGAAAATCCACGGCGCCGAACGCTTGATGGTGTCGCCAAACGGCGCCAGCATGACCGCAAACAGAACCGCCATGGGCACGGCGATCAGCGCAGCAATCACCGCCCCGGAAATCATCTTGCGCAAGGCAATGTGCGGCACCCCGAGGTTGCGCAAAAAGTTGGCCTCGCGCATCAACGGCGTGGCCATGGTGTCACCGGGAATCCCCAGCAGCGCCGTGGGCACGGCGTGGGTCATGTGCTTGGCCACCGCACCGGCCAGAAAGAAAGTCAGCACTCCCGGCGCAGGCACGCCCAGCAGTACCACCAGCAAGGTCAGCGGGGCCAGGGTAGTGGTTTCGTCGCTGCCGGAAATCAGCCCGATGGCGGCAAAAATCACCGCCCCCAGAATGCCCATGCCCAGGGCAATCAGCACTTGATCGAACAATGAGACGATCATGAGCGGCCTCCATTGGCAGCCAGGCCATCGACCGCTGGTGCCGGGTCATCCCCAACGTTGTGCAAGCCCTTCTCGTAGTCCACGAACAGCTCGTACAGGTCCATCTCCTTGAGCTCGGCGATAGTTTCGGGGGGCAAATCAGCCAGACGCCCAAGGTCACCAAACTCGCTTTGCAAATCCTTCAAGATCTGGCTGCGCCAGGCCGGGTCTGCCTCGTGTTCGACCACATGGCGCTTGGGTTTGAACAGGCTCGCACTGATTGCCCCGCCCACCAGGCATCCCACGATGCCCACCAGCATGGCGTAGGCCCGGGCCATCTGTGCGGAGGCCACCCACTCAAGCAAAAAGTGCTGTGCGGTAAAAAACGCGCTGAGGCTGACGATGGCGCCAATCACAATGGCGTACACCAGATGGCGCACATCAACCGTGTCACCCCAGACTTCATAGAGTTCAGGTTTCAAAGGATTCTCCCACTGCTTTTATTGTTATGGAGGTGAAGAGAGATGCCCATACCTGTAGGAGCGAGCTTGCTCGCGATCTTTTAAAGGCTCGCGAGCAAGCTCGCTCCTACAGATGAAGGGGGGGGTCATCACAGCCCGCGTTTTTGCTTGAGCAGTGCCGCCGCATGATCCGCACGCACGTCGTGGGCTTCGACCATCTGCTTGACCAACCAGTCGAGTTCTTCACCCTTGGCGCCCGCCGTCAGCGCAATGTTGCGCGCATGCAAGGCCATGTGTCCGCGCTGGATGCCTTCGGTCGACAGCGCCCGCAGCGCACCGAGATTTTGTGCCAGCCCGACTGCAACGGCAATTTCCGCCAGTTCCTGAGCACTCTCGACACGTAATATGCGCAGCGACAACTGCGCCAGAGGGTGAGTTTTGGTGGCACCGCCCACCAGCCCGACCGGCATGGGCATTTCCAGGGTGCCCACCAGATTGCCCTGGCCGTCTTTCTCCCAGGTGGTCAGCGAGCCGTAATGGCCATTGCGACAGGCATAAGCATGTGCGCCCGCCTCCACCGCCCGCCAGTCATTGCCAGTGGCGACAATCAACGGGTCAATGCCGTTCATGATGCCCTTGTTGTGGGTGGCGGCGCGGTACGGGTCAATCACCGCGAAGTTGTAAGCATCGAGAATGCCTTCGATCACCTCCTCACCCTTGAATGCTGGCGTGGTGAGGAGCTCGGGGGCGATGCGGATCTGCGCACGGGCCAGACGCAAGTCAGCCAGATTGGAAAGAATCCGCAGGCGCACCTTGGCCCCGGTGATTTCTTCGATCAGCGGCGCGACCGCCTCGGCCATGGTGTTGACCGTGTTGGCGCCCATGGCATCGCGCACATCGACGATCAAATGCGCGACCAGCATCGGCCCACGCGGGCTTTGCGCAAAGGTGTGGACTTCAATGTCCCGGCAGCCGCCGCCCAGCGAGTTGAGGAGTTGGTCTTTGCGGTTCGCCAGCTCGATGATTTCGTCCTTGCGCCGCAACAGGCTCAAGCGCGCATTGAACGGGTCAGCGACATCAACGATCTGCACCTGCGCGCGCATCAACGGCAACGAACTGGAGGTCTGAAAACCGCCGGCCTCCCGCGCCAGCTTGGCCATAAAGGACGCCGCCGCCACCACCGAAGGTTCCTCAACCACCATGGGCACAATCACGTCGCGGCCATTGATCTGGAAGTTGCTTGCGACGGCATAGGGCAACTCGAAGGTGCCGATCACGTTCTCGATCATGCCGTCAGCCCGCTCCAGCGCCAGTGCACCCGGCTCACGCAACAGCGCGACGTCATCAGCGGGCAGGTCGAGCAACGCTTGCAGATGCTGCAAACGCTCGGCGGGCGCCAGGCTACGAAACTTGGGAAGGCGCGAATCAATACTCATGGTTCAATCCTGTGGTCATTATTGTTGTCTTTGAGCGCCACCCTAAAGCGCCCTGTGCCCGCATAAAAGGTACAGTTCGCACAAACAGTACCCAAGCTGTACCCTCGCTAAAAAACAGCAGGATGGCCAACCATGGTGCGTCTGACACTCGCTCAGCAACTGACCGCGTCACTGGTCGAACAGATCGGCAATGGCACATACCGGGTGGGCGACCGCCTGCCGTCGCTACGCGAATGCATGCGCCTGTTCGGTCATTCGAAAAATACCGTGATCAATGCCTATGAGGCCTTGGCCTCCCAAGGGCTGGTCGAACCGCGCCATGGCCAGGGCTTTTTTGTCCGTCAGGGCAGCCCCAACCACAGCGAACCGGACGAACCGCAGCCCTATGCGCGAGCGATGGACACCATCTGGTTGATGCGCCAGCAGTTCGTCCGTGAACCGGGGCATTCGCCGCTCGGTGAAGGCTTCCCGCCGGTGGAATGGCTGATGGACATGCGCCTGGACAAGTTCACCCGCCAGATCATGCGCACCGAGGTCAACACGCTGTTTCGCTACGGCAACCGCCTGGGCAATGCCAGCCTGCGCCAGCATCTGGCGCAAAAACTGGCCAGTTATTCGATCACCGCCAGCCCCCGCCAGATCGTCACCACCCATGGCGCCAACCATGCGCTGGACCTGATCATTCGACGTTTTATTGCCCATGGCGATACGGTGCTGGTTGAAGACCCCGGCTATTACCCGCTGTTTGGCAAGCTGCAACTGCAAGGCGCCCACATGCTCTGCGTACCGCGCCTGGCGGATGGCCCGGACCTGCAGGTGCTGGAGCAACACCTGCGCAACCACAAGCCAAAACTGTTTTTTATCCAGTCGGTGGGCCACAACCCGACCGGCTCGGATATATCGCCCGGCAAGGCCCATCGGTTGGTGCAACTCGCGCAGCAGCACAGCTTCATTCTGGTTGACGACGATGCCCTGGCCGACTTTAAACCGGCGTCTGCAATCAAGGTTTCCGCGCTCGATCAACTGCAGCGCTCACTGTACGTGGGCAGTTTTTCCAAATCGGTGTCTGCGGCGCTGCGGGTCGGCTTTATCGCCGGCAGCAAGGACGTGATTGATGAGCTGGGGGACTTGAAAATGTTGTTGCACACCAGCTCCTCTGAGCTGTGTGAGCGAACCATGGACGTGATCCTCACCGAGGGGCATTTCCTGCGCCATTTGATTCGCCTGCAAGAACGGCTGCAAACCACCACCGCTGCCGGGCTGGCGATGCTCGATGAGATTGGCGCCGAGGTGTTTTGCCGCCCGCAACAAAGCTTGTACCTGTGGGCACGCTTTGCCCACATCGACGACGCCAAAGACCTGACCCGCCAGTTGCAGCCCAAGGGCTTCATGATCGCGCCGGGGCATATCTTCTCTCCCGAGCAATCACGCACCAACCCCTGGACCCGGCTCAACGTGGCGTATTTGAACGACCCGCTGCTTAAAGCGCTGTTCAAGGGCTGACGGACGGTATAACGACACAACCTGACAGATACGCGGCCAAGGACGTGACTTTCCTGCAGGCCGCCCCTAGTATCGCCGGCGTTTTACCTCCCTTCCCTAACAATAAAGTATGGAAACTCGCATGCTCCCTTTCGCTCGCACCCTGCTCGCCCTGTCTTTGGGCATGACACTGTTGCAAACCCCGACCTTCGCCGCTCCACCATTGACCATGAGCAATGGCGTCGCGCAGGTGAACACCCAAGACAGCAACGCCTGGGTTGAAATCAACAAAACCGCGTTTGAACACAATATTCAGGTCCTGAAAGACACCCTCGGCGACAAATCGAAAATCTGTGCGGTGCTGAAGGCCGATGCCTACGGCCACGGCATTGGTTTGTTGATGCCTTCGATCATCGCCACCGGCGTGCCTTGCGTCGGCGTTGCCAGCAACGAAGAAGCCCGCGTGGTCCGCGAGAGCGGTTACAAAGGCCAATTGATTCGCGTACGTACCGCCGCCTTGAGCGAGCTGGAAGCGGCGCTGCCGTACAACATGGAAGAGTTGGTCGGCAACCTCGATTTCGCTACAAAAGCCGCGCAAATTGCCGAGAAACACGGCCGTCCGCTGGTGGTGCACCTGGGCCTGAACTCCAGCGGCATGAGCCGTAACGGCGTAGAAATGAGCACCGCTCAAGGCCGCAGCGATGCCGTCGCCATCACCAAGATACCGAACCTGCAAGTGCGGGCGATCATGACCCACTTCGCCGTTGAAGACGCCGACGACGTGCGCGCGGGCCTGAAGACCTTCAACGAACAGGCACAGTGGCTGATCAAAGAGGCCAAGCTGGATCGCAGCAAAATCACCCTGCATGCGGCCAACTCGTTCGCCACCCTGGAAGTGCCTGAATCGCACCTGGACATGGTCCGCCCAGGCGGCGCGTTGTTCGGTGACACGGTGCCTTCACACACCGATTACAAGCGCGTCATGCAATTCAAGTCGCACGTAGCCTCGGTCAACAGCTACCCGAAAGGCAACACCGTCGGTTACGACCGCACCTACACCCTGGAGCGTGATTCGAAGCTGGCGAACATTACGGTCGGTTACTCCGACGGCTATCGCCGTGCGTTCACCAATAAAGGCATTGTGCTGATCAACGGCCACCGCGTGCCGGTAGTGGGCAAAGTGTCGATGAACACCTTGATGGTTGACGTGACCGATGCGCCGGACGTCAAAAGCGGCGATGAAGTGGTGCTGTTCGGCAAACAGGGCAATGCCCAGATCAGCCAGGACGAAGTTGAAGACATCAACGGCGCATTGCTGGCTGACCTGTACACCGTATGGGGCAACTCCAATCCTAAAGTCTTGATCGAAGAGTAAGACACTTGCCTCGCGATCTCTTAAAAGATCAAAAGATCGCGAGGCAAGCTCGCTCCTACGGGGTTTGGGCGTTTATTTATCCGATTTGATGCTGGTCCAGGTGCGGGTCCGTACACGCTCCAGCTTTTGTGGCAATGGCTGAACCACATACAGTGATTTCAACGCTTCAGGCGTCGGCGTCAGGTTCGGGTTGCCGGTGATGTCTTTATTGATCAATGGCAGCGAGTCTTTATTGGCGTTCGGGTAACCCAAAAAGTCGCTGATCGATGCAATGACCTTGGGCTCCAGCAAGGTGTTCAGGAATTCATGCGCTTCTTCGACATTCTTGGCGCTTTTAGGGATAGCGAAGGTGTCAAACCAGATCGGTGCGCCCTCTTTTGGCAAACGCCAGTCCACCACCACCCCGTTCTTTGCTTCTTTGGCCCGGTTGCCAAACTGGTAAAAACTGCCCGAGTAACCAATGGCCACGCAGATGTCGCCGTTGGCGATATCGGTCATGTACTTGGCCGAGTTGAAGTAGGTGACATACGGGCGAATCTTCAGCATCAGCTCTTTGGCTTTCTCATAGTCGGCCGGGTTCTGGCTGTTCGGGTCCAGGCCAAGGTAATGCAGGGCCAGCGGCAAGATCTCCGACGGCGAATCGAGCATGGCGACGCCACAGGATTTCAGCTTGGCCATATTCTCGGGCTTGAACACCAGGTCCCAGCTGTCTACCGGCGCGTCATCGCCCAGAGCCGCCTTGACCTTGGCCGGGTTAAAACCAATCAACACCGTGCCGACCATGTAGGGCACGGCGTACTGGTTGCCGGGGTCGTTGGTTTCCAGCAGTTTGAGCAGTTGCGGGTCTTGGTGCTGCCAGTTGGGCAGCTTGGATTTGTCGAGCTTCTGAAACACCCCGGCTTTGATCTGAGTATCGAGGAACTGGTTGGACGGCACCACCAGGTCATAACCCGAGTTGCCGGTCAGCAGCTTGGCTTCCAGCGATTCGTTGGTGTCGAAGGTGTCCCAGGTCACTTTGATCCCGGTGTCCTTGGCAAAGTCTTTGGGCACTGAAGGCAAGATGTAGTCCGCCCAGTTGTACACCCGCAATTCGCGCTGATCGGCTTGCACCGCGCTGGCCAACAGTGACAACCCACATACCGTGGCGCCCAGTAAGCGTTTGATCGTGCTCATGAATGTATTCCCCATCTTTGGCGTGAGATCGATAGTTGTTATGTTTTGTACACGGCAGCAGCCCGCAAAAAGGGCAAGGGTCAGGAAGACAACTCTTATAAGTTGATTTGATTCTTGCTGACCGCTGGAGCGGTTCACAGGGGTAGGCAGGCCAAAAAGGGATCGTTACGGCCATTGTTTGTGTCCGAATCTATGTCCGCCATCACCCTCTTACAACGCCCAAGTGTTCAGCCAGCAACTGTTGCAAATCAAACAGCAAATCTGCACTTAACCACCCAATCAACAGCGCCCGCCTTGCCCGCACCCGACCAAACCCCGCAATTGCAGGGGTTTGCCTGTTGGTACGGAGATTGCTGACAGGGAGTACCTGTCTACAGTCTGCTGAACACTAGCCAAGGATTCGAACATGTCTAACGCGCTGCAAGTCGTCGTCGTTTCGGGTGGGGCGTACAGCCCTTCGCGCACTCTGGTATTGGCCAAGGCCATTCTCGATGAACTGCAAACCCGGCTCACTATCGAAAGCCGCTTGATCGAGCTGGGCACCATTGCCCGACAACTGGGCGGCGCCTTGTCACGCCAGGAACTGAGCCCTGAGGTCGATGCCGAGATCCAGGCGATTGAAAACGCCGACCTGCTGATCATTGCCACCCCGGTGTATCGCGGCTCCTACCCCGGCCTGCTCAAGCACCTGTTCGATCTGGTGGACATCAACGGCCTGATCGATACCCCGGTGTTGCTGGCCGCCACCGGAGGCAGCGATCGCCATGCACTGGTGCTCGAACACCAGTTGCGTCCGCTGTTCAGCTTTTTCCAGGCGCTGACGCTGCCGATCGGCGTGTATGCCACCGAATCCGATTTCGCCAATTACCAAATAATCAGCGAGCCCTTGCAGGCTCGTATCCGCCTTGCTGCAGAACGTGCCGCGCCGCTGTTTGGCGCCTCGGCCACACCTTTGCTGAAAATCGCTTAAGGACTTCTTCATGAATGTGTTTTGGTTCCTCCCCACCCACGGCGACGGCCACTTTCTGGGCACCACCAAAGGTGCTCGCCCGGTCACGCTCAATTACCTCAAACAAGTCGCCCAGGCGGCTGATGACCTGGGCTACTACGGTGTTTTGATCCCGACCGGGCGCTCCTGCGAAGACTCGTGGGTCATCGCCTCGGCATTGGTGCCGCTGACCGAGCGCCTGCGTTATCTGGTGGCGATTCGCCCGGGGATCATCTCGCCGACCGTGTCGGCGCGCATGGCGGCCACCCTGGACCGGCTGTCCGGCGGGCGCTTGCTGATTAACGTGGTGACCGGCGGCGACCCGGATGAAAACCGCGGTGACGGCAGTTTCCTCAGCCACAGCGAACGCTACGAAGTGTCGGATGAGTTTCTGAAAATCTGGCGCCGGGTGCTGCAAGGTGAGTCCGTCGACTTTGAAGGCAAGCACCTGCACGTACAGAACGCCAAGGCGCTGTACCCACCGGTGCAAAAACCCTATCCGCCGCTGTATTTCGGCGGTTCGTCCGACGCCGCTCACGACCTGGCCGCAGAGCAGGTAGACGTGTACCTGACCTGGGGCGAACCGCCTGCGGCCGTGGCCGAAAAAATCGCCGATGTGCGTGAACGCGCGAACCGTTTGGGCCGCACCGTACGCTTTGGCATTCGTCTGCACGTGATTGTCCGTGAAACCGAGGAGCAAGCCTGGAAAGCCGCCGACACCCTGATCGAACACATCAGCGACGAAACCATATCCGCCGCGCAAAAGTCCTTTTCACGCTTTGATTCCGAAGGCCAGCGGCGCATGGCCGCGCTGCACGACGGGCGCCGCGACAATCTGGAGATCTCACCCAACCTGTGGGCAGGCGTCGGCCTGGTTCGCGGCGGCGCCGGCACCGCGCTGGTGGGCAACCCGCAACAGGTGGCAGAACGCATCAAGGAATACGCCGACCTGGGCATCGAAAGCTTTATCTTCTCGGGTTACCCGCACCTGGAAGAAGCCTATCGCTTTGCCGAACTGGTGTTCCCGCTGCTGCCCGAACCTTACGCCAGCCTGGCCGGTCGCGGCATCACCAACCTGACCGGGCCCTTTGGCGAAATGATCGCCAATGATGTGCTTCCCGGGCAGTCGAAATAACCTGTAGGCTGCGTTTTTTAAAAGGTCATAAGCTCGCAGCCTGCGGCACCTTGCACGCCGGGGCTGCGCCAATACCTGGGCTTGAAGCGTCCGGCCAACCGGAACGCATAGTCTTCAACACACTGGAACAGAGACTATTCGATGACTTACATCGCTGCCGAAAACCGCTACCAATCCATTCCTTATCGCCGCGTAGGCCGCAGCGGGCTGGTGCTGCCAGCCCTGTCCTTGGGGCTGTGGCACAACTTTGGCGACAGCACGCCCATCGACACCCAGCGCGCCTTGCTGCGCACCGCCTTCGACCTGGGTATCAACCACTTCGACCTCGCCAACAACTACGGCCCGCCCTATGGCAGTGCCGAAATCAACTTTGGCCGCTTGCTGCGCGAAGACTTCAAGCACTATCGCGATGAGCTGATCATCTCCAGCAAAGCCGGTTGGGACATGTGGCCCGGCCCTTACGGCCAGGGCGGCGGCTCACGCAAGTACGTGCTCGCCAGCCTTGACCAGAGCCTGCAGCGCCTGGGCCTGGACTACGTTGATATTTTCTACTCGCACCGCTTCGACCCGGACACCCCGCTGGAAGAAACCGCCAGCGCCCTGGCCACCGCCGTACAACAAGGCAAGGCTTTGTACATCGGTATTTCGTCGTACTCCGGGGTCAAAACCCGTGAAATCGCGGCGCTGCTCAAAGAGTGGAAAGTACCGCTGCTGATCCACCAACCGGCGTACAACCTGTTGAATCGCTGGGTAGAAAAAGACCTGCTGGACACCACCGAAGAACTCGGCACCGGGGTGATTGCCTTCACTCCGCTGGCGCAGGGTTTGCTGACGGACAAATACCTCAATGGCATTCCGGCTGATGCGCGGGTCAATCGCCCGGGTGGTGGTTCGTTGCAGAGCAAGCACTTGTCGGAAAGCAACATTGCCCATGTACGCGCGCTCAACGAGATCGCCAAACGCCGTGGTCAGAGCCTGGCCCAATTGGCACTGGCCTGGACCCTGCGTGACCCTCGCGTGACCTCGGCACTGATTGGCGCAAGCCGCCCCGAGCAAATTGTCGAAAACGTCGGTGCGTTGCAGAACCTGGCGTTCAGCGCAGAAGAACTGGCCGAGATCGACCGCTTTGCCCAGGAAGGCGGGATCAACCTGTGGGAAAAACCGTCAACAGCTGAATAACCAACCCCCGTAGGAGCGAGCTTACCTCGCGATCTTTTAATCTTCTAAAAGATCGCGAGACAAGCTCGCTCCTACAGCTGCATTACAACGCCAACCGCGCAGCCAATGCCTTGGCCTGCAAGGCCACATCGGTCACGGCGGTACTTTCCCACCATTCGCCACGCAACGGCGGCCCCATGGCAAACAGGCGTTTCGCCGGTTCCGACTGTGCATTGAGCACAGCCCCTGACGGATCAGCAGCAATACCCAGGCCCAGGTTGCCTGCACGAATCAAACCCCGCTCCAACAACTGACGCGGCAAGGCTTTATCGACTCGACGCCAGTCGTATTCAATGCCGGTGGAGTTGATCAGGCCATCCCCTTCAACCACCCTCACCTGCGCCTGCCCACGATAGCGCAGGCGAATCCGCGGACGCCCGTCAGCGCTGACCTCTACGCCCTGCAGTGACGCGGCCGTGATGGTCAACCGCCCTTCCCCCAGCAATTGCTCCAGCAAGGCATTGCCCTGAGGCGGCGAACGGTGGTGATGGCTTTCCCACCACGGCCGCACATGGCGCACAAACTGGCGGCGCTGAACATCACTGGCCTGGCTCCACAACCGACCGATATGCACGCGCACGGTGTCCAGCGGCGCCTGCCAATCAATGCCCTGCGCCTCGGCCAGTTCACACTGGCGACGCAACGCCCGAAGCAATTGCAACGGGCTACGAATCTGCGGGTCCTGAGTCAAAAAGTCTTCCCAGGCCGGTGGCTGACGCCGCACGTGCGGCAACAGGCCGTGCCGTGAAAATACCTCGATGGACCCGCGATGCCCGGCCCGATTCAACGACTCAAGGGCATCGACCATGGTCAGCCCGGAGCCAATGATCAGCACCCGCGCATCCACCGGCAAACCGCGCAATGCCTGCACATCCCAAGGGTCCAGCGCGGCCGCATTAAGGCCGCTGGACTGGCGCTGCGCCGTACGCGCAGCCGGGAACATGCCGGTGGCCAACACGGCCACCGCTGCCTGCAACTGCCGCCCATCCTTGAGGGTCACCTGAACCCGGTTTTGCTCGGTTTGCAGGTCGATGGCTTCGTCACGCACATGGGTCAGGCTTGACCCTTGCGCCGTACCAATGGCCAGTGCTTCGGCCAGCCGCTGCTGGGCATACTGGCCAAACAGCCCGCGTGGCGGGAACAGGTGCTCAACCGGCACATCCTGCACTGCCGACTCAGGCCAGCCGCCGCTTGCAATATGCGCTTTGAGCCAGCGCGTCAGATCGTCGGCATCGTCCGGGTCAATGCTCATGCGCGCCGCATTGCCGTTCAGGGTGTGCCCCAGTTCAGTGGCACTGTAAGCCTCGCCCCGCCCCAGTTCGACCCGCGGTTCGACCAGCACGATATTCCGGGCACCCGGCAAACGCAGCAATTGCATGGCCAGCAAGGTGCCGCTCAGGCCACCGCCAACAATCAACACATCGGCCTCGCGGATGGCAGGCGTTGCCTGTCCGCCTTGTGGCTCACTCATGGGTATTCTCTCTTTTGAAAACAGCTCATCACGCACGTTCTTTTTCACGCGCCCGGTTCAGTTCGCCGAGGTTACGGTAGCCGGCACCGGGGTGCCAATCCGCCAGTTTCGGGCCTTCGCCAAACAGTTTCTCGCGCAATGTACCCGGCGCATATTCCTTTTTGTACACCCCGCGCTTTTGCAACTCAGGTACCAGCAACTCCACCGCGTCGATAAAGGTTTCGTGGGTCACGGCATAAGCCAGGTTGAACCCGTCGACGTCGGTCTCGGCCACCCAATCTTCAAGCAGATCGGCCACGGTTTCCGGGCCGCCGACAAACAGCGGGCCAAAACCACCGATACCCACCCAGTCGGCCAGTGCGTTTGGCGTCCAGATCGTGTTCGGATCGGCAGTCGAGAAGGTTTCCACTGCCGATTGAATGGCGTTGGTGTGCACGTGTTTGAGCGGCTCGTCAGGCTTGAACTGGCTGAAGTCGATACCGGTCCAGCCTGAAATCAAGGCCATTGCCCCTTCATAGCTGACGTAGCTTTTGTACTCTTCGAACTTGGCTTTGGCCTTGGCGTCGGTCTCACCGACGATCACCGTTTGCAGGTTGAAAATGAGGATTTTCGACGGGTCACGGCCCGCCTCGGCAGCACGACGGCGAATATCAGCCACGGTCTTTTTCAACAAGGCCTTGGACGGCGACGCCACAAACACGCACTCGGCATGTTCAGCGGCAAACTGCTTGCCACGGCTGGAGGCGCCGGCCTGGTACAGCACCGGCGTACGCTGCGGCGATGGCTCACAGAGGTGAATGCCGGGCACCTGGAAGTGCTCGCCGACATGCTGGATCTCATGGATTTTGCTCGGGTCACTGAATACCCGGCGCTCCCGGTCACGCAGGATCGCGCCCTCTTCCCAGCTGCCTTCCCAGAGCTTGTAACAAACTTCCAGGTATTCCTCGGCGAAGTCGTAGCGCGAGTCGTGGGCCGTCTGGGTTTTTTGCCCGAGATTCTTGGCACCACTTTCCAGGTACGAGGTCACGATGTTCCAGCCAGCACGGCCCTTGGTCAGGTGATCAAGCGTGGACAGGCGACGGGCGAATGGGTACGGATGCTCAAACGACAACGACGCAGTCAGGCCAAACCCCAAATGCTCAGTGACCATCGCCATCGGTGGAATCAGTTGCAGCGGGTCATTGACCGGCACTTGCGCCGCCTGACGAATCGCCGCCTCGCCGTTGCCGCGATAAACATCGTAAATGCCCAGCACGTCGGCGATAAACAAGCCGTCAAACTTGCCGCGCTCGAGGATTTTTGCCAGATCGGTCCAGTACTCCAGGTCTTTGTATTGCCATGAGCGGTCACGCGGATGCGCCCAGAGGCCGGGCGACTGGTGGCCCACACAGTTCATGTCGAAAGCGTTGAGACGAATTTCACGGGACATCTGTTTACTCCTGAAGCTGAGGCGGTATGACGCCGTTCAAACGGTGGTTACCAATAATCCGGGCCTGCCAGCGCAAGGGTTCGCGGCCTTCCAGAGAAGGCGACGGTGAACGGCTGCCAGTGAGTTCTTGCTGTACGTTGCCCACCGCCTGCAACGCTTCGGCGCTGGCGAGCACGGCTTCGGCCGTCGCTATAAGGGTCTCGGTAGCCGGGCCAACAAAGTGTTGCGCGCGCAGATATAGGGCTTCGGCCACGTCGAGACGAATGTTCAGGTCGCCAAACTTGCCGATGATGTACGGGTCGTCCACGTCCTTGCTTAAGCCGCTGAGCGCCCACGGTTGGGCCTGTTCGCGAACGAATGTGAGGGTCTGCTCCAGGCCTTGGCGGGCCAGACGCAAGTCTTCGGCCGCTGCTGCAAGCTGGTTGGGCAAAGCGATTGCCGGGCTGTTCATGGTGGTGAGTCCTCTATCAGTTCCAGGCATGGCGTGGAGGCAGGATGCCGTTGAGCAGACGATTGCCGATCAGGTGGTATTTCCAGCGCGCCGGGTCATGCAGGGTGTGAGTTCGGGCGTTGCGCCAAAAGCGGTCGAGGTTGTGTTTGCCGAGCACCGAGCGCGTACCGGCCAGCTCGAACAGCTTGCTGCTGGCGAGCAAGGCGATCTCGGCTGAAAGCACTTTGGCCTGAGCCACAATCACCGAGGCTTCAGCCACACTCTCTTCACTGGGCGAAAGCAACGCGTGATCAATGGCCCGGCCGGCCTTGGCCAGAATCGCGTCGGTGCCGTGCAGACGCCATTGCAAATCGCCAATCGCGGCAATCGTATAAGGGTCTTGCCAGCCGTGATCCAGCTGGCTGTCGACCCACGGGCGGGACAACCGCGCATGAATCAGCGCTTGTTCAAAGGCGCCATGGGCGATGCCGGTGTCCACTGCCGCCTGAATGATTTGCGAGATCGGGCCATCCGCCGTGGGTTCTTCAAAGGCTTTGTACGCCGGGATCACGGCGCTCAATGGCACGCGCACGCCTGCCAGCACAGCACCGCCACTGGCGGTGGTGCGTTGGCCGAAACCGTCCCAGCTGTCGATGATGGTCAGCCCCGGATTGTCGCGCTCGACGAAGGCGATAAAGGGGCGATTCTGCTCATCCACGCCCACCGCCGGGACGATATGAGCGAAGAGTGCGCCGGTGCAGTAAAACTTCTCACCGTCGACCACTGCGTGCTCGTCTTCAAAGCGGATACGGGTCTGGAAAGCGCCGACATTTTTGCTCTTGGATTCAGAAAAGGCGTTGCCGAAACGCCAGCCCTCCAGGGCTTTGCCGTAGTAGTAACGCTTTTGTTCTTCGCTGCCGGTGTGCAGCAGGATATCCAGCACGCCCAAGTGGTTTTGCGGGATTTGCCCCAGGGACGAGTCGGCCGCCGAAATGATCTTGATCACCTCGGCAACGGTGACATACGACACCCCGGCTCCGCCGTAAGCCTTGGGCACCGTAATGCCCCACAGGCCGCTGGCGGCGAACAGATCCAGCTCGGCCACCGGCAAACGCCGGTCCCGATCACGCACCGAGGCTTCTTCAGCAAAACGCACCGCCAGGGCTTTGGCGATCTCGATGGCCTCGGCATCCGAGGTGATCACATGGGCCTTGGCAGGGGGTGATACAGAAATGCTCATGGGCAGACTCCAATCCAGTGGAAAACACTGAAGTCCCCATTGCACAGGTCGTGCCGTTTTTAAATATCGTTATATATCAGATAGTTAGCAAATGTAATGCTGAGCAAATAACAACAACCCACGTGCAATCTGTCCACTTGCTGTTGGCTAAGCAACAGTTGCGATAACAACACATACCTGCAGGAGCGAGCTCGCCTCGCGATCTTTTGATCTTCAAAAAAGATCGCAAGGCAAGCCCGGAGCGGTGCTGTTGGATTGGCGTACAACGTGTTAATCCACTGTTGCAAAGCCAACAGTTGGGCTGACAAAAAAGCACCAAACGTCCGAATTATCGGCTTGCGATGTAACGGCACAGACTGTGCAACGGACATGCCAGTGACCTTTATTTATGCAGGAGCATTGTCATGAGTCAAAACCCTCTGTCCGTCGGCACCGACTACGAAACGCTGGCCAATCGTTTTCGCCCACAGTTCCGGCAAATCGCCGCCGGGACGGTGGAGCGCGAGCAGGCGCGCGACCTGCCTTTTGAGCCGATTCGCTGGCTGAAAGAAGCCGGTTTTGGCGCAGTGCGGGTGCCCGTGGAGTTCGGCGGCGCGGGGGCTTCAATCAGCCAGCTGTTCCAGTTGCTGATCGAACTGGCTGAGGCCGACTCGAACATTGTGCAATCGCTGCGTGGCCATTTTGCCTTTGTCGAAGACCGTCTCAATGCTCCGCCAAGCCCGGCGCGAGATGCCTGGTTTGCGCGCTTTGTGGCGGGGGATCTGGTAGGCAATGGCTGGACCGAAATCGGCGCAGTTAAAATCGGCGAGGTCATCACCAAAGTGCGCCCGGAAGGCGAGAATTTCGTGCTCAACGGCGCCAAGTATTACAGCACCGGCAGCATTTTTGCCGACTGGGTGGACGTCTACGCGCAGCGCTCGGACAACGGCGCCGATGTGATTGCCATCGTCGACGCCCGCCACTCGGGCGTCAGCCACAGCGATGACTGGGACGGCTTTGGCCAGCGCACCACCGGCAGCGGCACGTCGCTGTATGTCGAGGTACCGCTGAGCGCCGAGCAGGTGATCCCATTCGAAACCCGCTTCAAATACCAGACCGCGTTTTATCAGTTGGTCTTGCTGGCGGTGCTGGCCGGGATTGGTCGTGCCGTGGAGCGCGATGTGGCCAATGAAGTGCGCACCCGCAAGCGCGTGTTCAGCCAGGGTTCTGCCGATACCACCCACGGCGACCCGCAAATTCAGCAGGTGGTGGGGCAAATCTCGGCACAGGTCTACGCCGCCGAAGCGGCCACCCTGCGCTCGGCCGAACCGCTGCAGCGCGCTTACCTTGCGCGTTTTGCCAACGATGCCGAAGCCGAACGCCAGGCCAATATCGACGCCGAAATTGAAACGTCCAAGGCCCAGGTCGTGGTCTCGGAACTGGTGCTGCGGGCAACCACCGACCTGTTCAATGCGCTCGGCGCCTCCGGTGTCAGCATCAACAAGTCGCTGGACCGTCACTGGCGCAACGCCCGCACCGCCGCGTCACATAACCCGTGGATCTTCAAGGCGCGGATCATCGGCGACTGGGTGGTCAACGGCATCGAACCCAAATACGTCTGGCAGATCGGCAACAGCGTAAAAAGCTAAAAGACGTAGTCGCTGACGAGGCACGAGGCTGCGATGCGGGCCGCAGGACCACCGTCAGAGGGATCGCTTCGCAACCCATCGCAGCCTCGTACCTCGGCAGCGACTACAGGTTTTTGCACAGCTCAAGCGTGGGTCAAATACCAGCGCCAGTCCTGCTCACCCACTTCAGCGTTGAACAGCCGGTACTCCTGCCACTTGATGGCCAGGTAGACCTTGATAAACCCCTCCCCCAACGCTTCCCGTGCCCAGCTTGAACGCTCCAGTGCCAGCAGCGCAGTGAGCCAGTCGGTGGGCAGAAAGTCAGTCGCCTGCTCATAGCCATTACCCACAATCGGCGCACCCGGATCGATCTGCTGACGGATGCCGAGATGGATCCCTGCCAGCAACGCAGCCGCCGCCAGATACGGGTTGGCGTCGGCGCCGCAGATGCGGTGTTCGATGTGCCGACTCTGCGCAGGCCCGCCAGGCACTCGAAATGACACGGTGCGATTGTTTACGCCCCAACTCTTGGCCAGCGGCGCATAACTGCTGGCCTGAAAGCGTCGGTACGAGTTGGCGTGAGGGCAAAAGATCGCCAGCGAATCCGTCAGGGTGTGCATCATCCCGCCGATGGAATGGCGCAGCAGCGGCGTACCGTGAGGGTCATCACTGGCGTAGAGGTTGTGCCCCTGTTCATCGGCCAGGCTCACGTGCAGGTGCAAACCGCTGCCCGCCTGATCGCTGAACGGCTTGGCCATAAAACAGGCCTGTAGCCCGTGCTTGTTGGCCACCCCTTTGACCAAACGCTTGTAGCGCACGCCTTCATCGATGGCCTGCAGTGCGTCGAAACGATGCTCAAGGGTCAGCTCGACCTGACCGGGCGCGTACTCGGAAATTGCCGTGCGCACCGGCAAGCCTTGCGCTTCGCAGGCGGCATACAGGTCGTCCAGAAACGGCTGTAGCTGCTCAAGCTCGTAAACTCCGTAGACCTGCGGCGCCTGCGGGCGCACGCCATTGGCTTGCAGTGCCGGTTGCGGGCGGCCATTGGCGTCACGTTGGCGGTCGAGCAAATAAAATTCCAGCTCAACCGCCATCACCGGGTGGTAACCGTCGGCCTTGAGCCGGTCAATGGTCTGCGCAAGCACATGCCGGGGATCAGCCGGGGCCGCTGGCAAGCCCTGTTCGGGGTGCATGCTCACCTGCAACTGGCCGGTCGGCGTGGTGCGCCAGGGTTGCACGGTCAGACTGCCGGGCAACGGGTATGTCCAGCAATCTGCGTCGGCCACGTCCCAGACCAGCCCGGTGCTTTCAACGTCTTCACCCAGAAGGGTCAACGCCAGAATCGAACTGGGCAGCGGTCGCCCGTTGTCGTAAATGGCCAGCAGCTCATCGCGGTGCAACAACTTGCCACGCGGCACGCCGTTGGCGTCGATCAGGAACAGCTCGATGCTGCGCACCTGCGGGTTGGCAGCCAAAAAGGCTTCAGCTTCTTTTCTATCGGCAAATTGCATTTCAAACCTCGTGAGTGGCGACGCGAGCACCCGGCAGCGCCAGCAAGGTGCTCAGCGCCTGATCCAGTTCGCCAATTAAACGTTCGACATCCGCCGCGCTGGTGGACGGGCAGCACAGGGTCATGTTGTGGAACGGCGTGATGAGAATCCCGCGGTTGATCAGGTACAGGTGCAAGGCCATTTGCAGGCTGTCATGGAACGCCGCCTCGGCTTGCGCGCCGGTTTTGGGGGGCGTGGCACAGAACTGGAACTCGCAGCGTGCGCCCAATTCCGTCACCGACCAGTGCAGGCCGTGCTGTTTAAACACGCCCCGCAGCCCTTGGGCCAGGTCGGCTGCCAGCGGCAACATGTGCTGGTAAGCCTGTTCGGTCATGACCTCCTGCAAATTGGCGCGCATGCAATGCATGGCCAGGGCATTGGCTGACAAGGTCGTGCCCATGCCGCTGTGGCCATGCCCGGTGCTTTGCTCAGCGTTTTGTTGTTGCACGGCCTGCATCACCGCCGCGACTTCTTGGGTAAACCCGAATACCGCGCAGGGCACGCCCCCGGCAATCGGCTTGCCGACCACAAAAAAGTCCGGCTGCAAGTCCCACAGGCGGGTACAACCGCCCATGCCGGTGGAGATGGTGTGGGTTTCATCGATGATCAGCAGGCTGCCATAGCGGCGCGTCAGTTCACGGCACTTTTGCATAAAGCCGTCTGCGGGCAGGACCATGCCGATATTGGTCATCGCCGGTTCGCACAACAGCGCACAGACATCGCCCTGCGCCAGCGCCGCCTCAAGGGCGTCGACGTCATTGAAGGGGATCGACCGGCTGTACTGGGTCAGGTCGTAGGCCTGGCCGACCAGACCGGAACGGTGCACTGTCGCGCCCTCGCGATTACGCACCATCACGTCATCCACAGTGCCGTGGTAGCAGCCGTCGAACACCAGCAGTGTCTTGCGTTGAGTGATCGCCCTCGCCCAGCGCACCACGTAGCGGTTGGCATCGGTGGCCGTCGCGGTCACCTGCCAAAACGGCAAGCCAAAGCGCTCGGCAAGCAGCTCGCCGCAGACCACCGCATCTTCGCCGGGGAGCATGGTGGTCAGGCCTCTGTGGGCTTGTTCGACCATGGCGCGGGCAATCGGCTCGGGGGAATGTCCGAACATGCTGCCGGTATCGCCCAGGCAAAAATCGACGTATTCATGGCCATCGACATCGGTGAAACGTGCGCCTTTGGCCTGCTGCACAAACAGCGGCGTAGGCATTGACCAGTCACTCATCCAGTGCATGGGCACACCGTTGTACAGGTTGGCCCGGGCCCGCTCTGCCAGCGCAATCGACTTGGGGTTGTTCTGGATAAAACGCTCGCGTTCGGTCGCTGCGAACGCTTCAACCGCTGATTCGCTAATTCCACTGATCGACATGCTTAAGTCCTTTTTGCTGCGTGTTGTTGTTAGTTGCCAGCCGAGAGGCCGCAATCGATGGCCAGATCGGCGCCGGTAATCGAGCGCGCACCGGGCTGGCTCAAGAAAAACGCCAGTTCGGCGATTTCCTGCGCCTGAATAAAACGCGCACGCGCACCCTGCGGGTACTTGTCCAGCAAGGCTCGATAATAGCCTTGCGTATCGCCTTGGCCGTATTGCTCGGCCTGAAACCTGAGCATCGGGGTCTCGATATCGCCGGGGGAAATCGCGTTGCAACGCACGCCAAAGGGCGCCAAATCCAGCGCCAGGGTTTTGCTCAGCAACGTCACCCCGCCTTTACTGGCGCAATACGCGGCGGCGTTTTTATTGCCTTGGCGTCCGGCATCGCTGGAAATATTCACAATGCTGCCTTCAGATTCCTTTAAGTACGGGATGGCCGCAGCGCACATAAAAAAAGTGCCCTTGAGGTTCACATCCAGCACCAGATCAAAGTCTTCTTCGCTGCATTCCTCTACAGGGCCTTCACGCCAGACACCGGCGGCGTTGATCAGCACATCCAGACGCCCCATGGCCGCCATCGCAGCGGCAACCACCGCTTTACACGCTGCGGGGCGGCGAATATCGGCTTGGTAGTCAACTTCTAAAGCCGTGAGATCGGTGGCGAAGACCTTGCAGCCCTGCTTTGTAAAATGCTCAACCAGCGCCCGCCCGACGCCGCCTGCGGCACCGGTCACCAGTACTGAAACAGTGGACTCAGACATTCAGGGCGCCTTGTTTTCGATCAGACAATTGCCGCCATCCACCACCAGCACTTCGCCGGTGATGTAGCTGGCCTCGGATGACGCCAAAAACGCCACGGCGCTGGCCACTTCTCGCGGGTCGCCTGCACGGCCTATGGGCACGTAACGTGCGGCTTCTGCTTCTTCGGGCGTGCTGGAGCCGGTGGCGATCCAGCCGGGGGCCACCGCATTGACGGTGATGCCGTGGCTGGCCACTTCCAGGGCAAGACCCATGTTCATCCCGAGCATGCCGGCCTTGGCCGCGCTGTAAGCCGACTCGCCGGGGTTGCTGCCGCGCGTGCCAGTGGTCGAGCTGATATTGACGATGCGCCCGTAGCCACGGGCTTTCATGCCCGGCAACACGGCGCGGGTGAGCAAAAAGGCGCTGGTCAGGTTACGCGCCAGCGACAGGTTCCAGGTGTGTAAATCCATGCTCGCCAGTTCACTGAACGGTTCCGGGCTGCCCTGCATGGCCATGCCGGCGTTGTTCACCAGAATGTCGATGCGCCCCCAGAGGCTTTCGGCCCACTGCCCCAGCTCATGCACTTGGTGTTCATCGGTCAGGTCTGCGACCCGGCCGTGGGCGTCAAAGCCTTCTGCGCGCAGCTCTGCGACCCGTTCAGCAATGCGCGCGCTACTGGCGGTAATGATCAGCTTGACCCCGGCCGCCCCCAACCTGCGGGCAATGGCCATGCCGATACCCCGTTCGCTACCGGCGCCACTGACGAGCGCGACGCGCCCCTGATCATTCACCTTGAACATGCTGCATCCCACCTGCGGTTGTGATGGGACTGGAATTTAGGTTCATAAAGCTGATAAAAAAAGACGATTATCATCAACAAAACTGACAACCCATGGCCTTCACCAGCGAAACACTCAAGGTTTTCCTCGCCGTCGTCGACAGCGGTTCGTTTTCTGCGGCAGCGCGCAAGCTCGGTCGCGTACCTTCAGCGGTGAGTATGGCGGTGTCACAACTGGAGGCCGAACTGGACCTGGTGCTGTTCGACCGCTCGACCCGAAAAGCCATCCCCACCCCCGCTGCCCGCGCATTGGAGCCGCAGGCCAGGCAGGTCGCCAGCCAATTGAACCTGCTCGATGCCCATGCCTTGCAACTGCATCAAGGGCTGGAGCAACGCTTTATCGTGGCCATGGCCCCGGAGCTGCAAACCGGGGTCTGGAGCCGCCCGCTGGCGACGCTGGCCAGGGAATTTCCCACCCTGGAAATCGAGGTCCGTTCGGCTTCGCAGTCCCAGGCCATTCGCATGCTGCACGAGGGCACGGTGCAACTGGCGCTGGTTTTTGAGCGTCCGGGTATTGATGAGCGCGAAACCTTTCTCGAAGCCGGCAGCCAGTTGCTGGTGGCCGTGGTGTCGCCAGACCACCCTGCGGGTGGCGAGCAAAAAAGCCCGCTGCGTGAAGAAGAGCTGGTCAATACCCGGCAGATTATCGTCGCCACCGACGAGCCCACCGGCTCCGACCCGCGGGTGGTGCTGTCACGCCGCGTGTGGTTGAGCGACAGCTACCTGGCGACCCTTGATCTGGTACAAGCCGGAGTCGGCTGGGCATGGTTGCCGCGACCGTTGGTGCAACCCTTGATTGCAACCGGTGCGCTGACCGAAGTGGTGTTTGACAACATGGCCAGCCAGATGCGCTTGTGGGTCGACATCGTCTGGGTCAAAAACCGCCCGCTGGGGTTAGGCGCCAGCCGCTACCTGGCGCTGATGCGCGAGATGGTCAACAACGAACCGCGCCGCTCGTAGCTCTGCAACACCGTCACCTGATCTGCCGCCCCGTCTTCGACGCCGCGCTGTCGCGCAGCAAACAGGCCAGCGAGTGTCTTCAGCATCCCCCAATCGGTTCCCTCTCCTTCGGGAGAGGGACTCTTAGATCAAAAGATCGCGCGGCAAGCTCGCTCTTATCAAAAAGAAAATAAGTGATTGATTCTAAAGGCTTTGTAGGAGCGAGCTTGCTCGCGATCTGTTGATCTTGATCTGGCTTGTGATCTTGATCCAAGAGGCCCCGTTAAACCACGCTGGCCGAACGCAGGTTTTGCGCAGTGGGTAACCCGGCAGGACGCCGGGTTAGCCGCGACACGGCCAAGGATGGCCGATCGCGGCGGGCCCACGGAACAAGGCCTGTGGTGAGGGTATGCCGAGCCTTAGCGAGGCACCGAGTGGTGGGGCAAAAAGCGTTTGGCCACTTTGCGCTTTTCAAAGTGGCACGGCGTAAGGCCGGAACCCTAAGTGGCCGTTGCCGCAGCAACGGATATGTACATCAAAGCAAAAGCCCCTCACCCTAGCCCTCTCCCGAAGGAGAGGGAACCAATTGGGGGATGCTGAAGATATTCAGTGGCCTGTTTGCTGCGCGGCAGCACGGTGTTGTAGACGAGCCCCTTAAGTGCCTCGTTCGAAAATAGCGCCCTCGATGCCCAGTACTTCGCGGGTGTCGGCATAGATGCCCACGCCCTTCTCCCAGACTTTTTTGATCACGCCATCCGCGCAGCGAATGCGATAGCTCAATTCAAACGGTTCGCCGCGCGTCAGGGCGTATTGCACTTCGCGCCAGACGTAATCGGCGTCTTGCTCCAGGATCAAGCTGTTGTAGGTGAATTCATGGTTGTCCACCAGACGCTCCGGCGGGTAGCCGGTCAGGCGCAAGCACCCGGCGCTGACAAATTCCATGGTCCAGTCGCGGTTGTTGCGCCCGCGATAAATCAACCCCGGCATGCTGTCGAGCAAACTCGCGCTGCTGCGCTGGCTGGCCTGCAGGGCAATCTCGCGGCGTTTGTGTGCGGTGACGTCGCCTGCCACCAGATAAAACCCGCCAGGCCCACGCTTGAGGCTTACCTCCAGCCAGCGCAATTCGCCTGAGGGATGAACAAAGCGCAAGCGCTGGCTGAACGTGGTGGCCGGGCGCCGTTGCAACTCCAGCAGGGCCTGACGCCATAACGAGCGGTCTTCACGGTGCACGTAGTCGATCAGGTTGCGCTGCGCCGGCGGCTGGTCCATCAATTCGACCCAGGCCCGGTTGAAGTGAACGATTTGCCCGTTGTCGCGAAGCTCCAGCAGCGCCGCCGCAAAGCCGTCCATCAGCGTCCACGACAGCACCTGCGGCTGTGTTTCTCGTCGTTCCATCATTTAGTGACGCTCCTCGGACCGGTTCGATGCCCCGTTATGCACCCAGGCTGCCAGTTCGAGGCGTGAGTGCAGGCTGAGCTTTTGCAGCAGGTTCTTCACGTAGATCTTCACCGTGCCGTCGCTGATCCCGAGTTTGCGGCCGATCTGTTTATTGCTCATGCCCGCCGCAATCAGCGCCAGAGTCTGGCCTTCACGCTCGGTCAGGTGACTTGTGTCCAACGGGTCGCACGCACTCACCGCCTCGTTTTGATCGGCAAGCAAAGCAATCAAGGTGGAATCCAGAACAATCGCGCCCTTGTTGCAATTGCGCATGTAGGCCAGCAAGGCATCGGGTTCGGTTTCTTTGAGCACATAACCGCTTGCGCCCAAGCGCAATGCACTGAGCAACTCGCTACGGTCCATGGACGCGGTCAGCACCACGATCTGGCACTCCAGGCGCAACTGGCGCAGTTCGTCGAGCACTTGCAAGCCGCTCAGGCCGGGCATGTGCAAATCCAGCAGGACTTGCTGCGGTGCCAGGCTGACGGCCAGGTTGATGCCCTCACGCCCACTGGCGGCCTGCCCGACCACTTCGAAGTCGTCACTGGCACTGAACAGCTGCGCCAGGCCCTTGCGAAACAGCGGATGATCATCGATCAGCAATAAGGTGGTGCTCTGCATCGAAACTCCCCTCTGGCACGTCTGGATGGCCGACCAGCGCAAGGTGCACACGCACCCCGTGCGGGCGGTTGGCGTCGATGCTCAAACGCGCGCCAATGCTGGCCGCCCGCTCGCGAATGATCGCCAGACCAAAATGGTTTTCTTCACCGGATGCAGGGCTCAGGCCGATGCCGTCGTCTTCGACCGATACCGATACCTCGCCGCCCTGGCTTTGCCGCAGTTCAATGCGCACATGCCGCGCGTGCGAGTGGCGCACTGCATTGGCCAGCGCCTCGCGGATGATCTGCAGCACCTGCAATTCGGTTTCCGCGCTCAAGGCATTGTCGGCCAGGCGGTTATCCAGCTCGAAGACGATGATGCAACGCCGGGAAAACTCTGCCACCGAGTCTGCCAGGGCCTGACGCAACGAGCGCCCGTCCATGGTCAGTCGGGCGCTGGTGATCAGCTCGCGCACCTGGCGCTGTAACTGGCTCAAACCGCTGCGCAGCTCCTGGAGCACCGCGCCCGCCTGTTCAGGCGTGTTGATCTGCGCGTGCAGCACCCGCGCCTGAAACGACAGATAACCCAACTGCTGGGCCACGGAGTCGTGCAGCTCGCGGGCCAGGGCCGCGTGCTGCGAGGTGGCCTGTTTGCGCTGTTGCTCCCGGCTGTAGCCGCGCACGCGCAGGGTGACGCTGAGCCCCTGGGCAACTTCGTTCAACAACTGGCGCCAACTGCCATCGGCCGCCCGCGGGGTGTCCAGCAACAGCCATCCAGATGGCACATCGGCGGCCGCCGTGACACACAACAGCCGCTGCACGCCACGCCGCCGACACGGGACACAGGCATGTGCGGTGTCAGTTGCCGGGTGATCGAGCAACGGGCAACCGGCCACTGCCGGGCAACGCTTGAGCACACCGCAATGCGAGGTCTGCGGCCCCTCCTCGGCGAGCATCAGATCAAGTCTGGCCATCGGTAGCAGTGCTTCAAAACGGTCCAAAAAATCGCTCACGGCACTGTCCACGTGCAACTGACTCAAGGGCAGTTCGATCAGCAGCTTGCGCACGCTGCTTGCCTGTTCAGGGCGGACACGCCCCAACCAGAGCGGCCACCATCGCGATCGTGTTTGCACTCTCGTTAACTCCCTGTGAACCCACGCAAACACGAGCAACTTCCGTGCCCCTGAGGCCCGCCACGCTTGGCTTATCTCCAAAGAGGTAGCCCTTTGGCCAGATTGAGAAGATTTTCCCCTTAGGAAACTATCTTCCCCAACAGGAAACACAAAACGCCACTTTCGCCCTGTTTACTCGGGGTGGATCAGCCAGGACAGCCCACATGACGGATAGCCTCAATGCCGCCCTCGAGCAACGCCACAGCCTGCCGCGCTATCAGGCGGCGCCCCTTGGCGCCAATGCCCGCCAGCACCTCGTGGTCATGCAAAGCACCGCAGCCAGTGCCCCCTTTGTCAGCGAACTGGAGCCGGCTCAGGTGTTGAACGCCGAACACCCGGACTTTGCCCGACGCCTGCAACAGCTTCTGGGCAGTGCCACGGTGGGCAGCCACCTCTACGTGATGGGCGACGAAGCGTTTATGTGGCGCATCCACGGTCTGGCCCGCGACGCCGGGCTCGAAGAACAGGAAATCGACCTCAGCCATACCCTCAGCGGCCCGCGCCAGGTGTATTGCGTGCATTGCGGCCTGCTCCAGGCCGCCTCGCCCACCGCGCAACTGGCGTGCCTGGGCTGTGACGTCGAGCTGGAAGTGCGCGAGCATTTTTCCCGGCGGCTGGGCGCGTACATCGGCGTGTGCCGCAACCCGGACCAACCGTATGCAGGAGCGCACTCATGAGCCGCCCGCTGCAGGTGCAGGTCAGCGCCACGCGGATGCTCACCGAAGCCGTGCGCGAGTTCACCTTCACGCCGAGCTCGGGCCACTTGCCGGCGTTCTCCCCCGGCAGCCATGTGCAAGTCCATTTACCATTGGCCACAGGCACGTTGCGCAATGCCTATTCCCTGACCAGCGACCCGGCCGACAACCGCCACTACCGGATTGCCGTACGCCTGCAAGAACACTCACGCGGCGGCTCGCGTTTTCTGCACCGCGAGGTGCAGGTGGGCGACACCCTGCAACTGTCGGCCCCGGCCAACCTGTTTGCCCTGCACTCGACCGCCAGCCTGCACATATTGATTGCCGGTGGCATCGGCATCACCCCGTTCATGGCCTACATCGCGGCCCTGGAACAGCGCCAGGCAAACTTCGAATTGCACTACGTGTATCGCCAGGGCCAGAGCGATGCCTATGTCGACGAGTTGCAACAGCGCCTTGGCACGCGCCTGCACACCTATAACCAACGGCCCGACCTGAACCACATCCTGCGCCAGCGGCCACTGGGCAGCCACGTTTACAGCTGCGGCCCGCAACCCTTGCTCGATGCCGTTCGCCAGCAGGCTAACGCCCTCGGTTGGCCCGCACAGCGGGTGCACTGGGAGGCCTTCAGCGCAGCGCAGCCCGGCCAGCCGTTTGACGTGAATCTGCTGCGCAGCGCCCGGCAACTGCGGGTCGGCGCCGAGCAAAGCCTGCTCGAAGCCCTGGAAGCCGCCGGGCTCAACGTGCCCAACCTGTGCCGTGGCGGTGTGTGCGGCCAATGCAAGGTGCGCCACAGCGGTGGCGCCATCGAGCACCGCGACAGTTTTCTGAGCCCCGCCGAGCAAGCCGAATTTTTAATGCCCTGCGTCTCGCGCGGCCACCCTTGCGTATCGCTGGATCTCTAGGAGGAGTAGACCATGCTCACCCCATCAAGCCCCGTGCTCAGCTACCGCGACGACTTCAGCTTTCGCAATAGCCCGGCCGCCATTCGCCGCTTCCCTTTCCCGTTCACCGAAGACAGCTACCTGTACTCGGTGAACATCGAACCCGCCACCTCCCGTGACCCCGGTTCGATTTATCACTGCGCATTCGACATTGACGAACACTACCGCTCGGAAATGGCCGAACGCGCCCAGGTGCTGGACAAAGACCCGCGCCGTTATCTGGTCCTGACACACATGCAGGTGGCCGCCTGGGATGCTCTGCAACTGTTGATGGAAAGCCTCGCTGGCGATTACCCGCAGTGGTTCGTGCTCAATCGTGACGGCGAGCGCTGGCACTGGCGCAACCTGTTGCTGGACATTGATCAGCACTTTGTTTTCGGGGACGCCAGCAGCTTGCCGTGCGAGCCGCTGGAGTTTATCGGGCGCCAGGTACAAGGCGACTTCGCCCTGCTCGATCAACGTGACAACGACTTGTTTATGGATGCGGGCATCGTCACCAGCCCGGCCGACTGGTCGCTGGCCTTTGACGCCGGCATGAGCTTCAAACAGTGGCATTCGCCGGTGCCGATGGCCCATCAAATGGGCATTTTCGAACGGGCCCTGAAATACCTGCTCAACCTGCAAACAGGCCAGCCGGTAAGGCGCCTGAACTGGACGCTGACGATCAAGCCGCGCCTGGATTCATCGCCCGAGACCTTTCACGAATGGGGCGCCGACCGCGGCCGCATCACCGCTGACAACGTCGGCCAGGAGGTGCACCTGCGCGTCGAGCTGCAAGTGATGCTGCGCCTGCCGCGCAGCAACGCGGTGATGTTCAGCATTCGTACCTACCTGATCAGCCTGCAAGAACTGGTGACCCAGCCCGGCTGGGGTTGCCGCCTGCACCGGGTGCTGCGCGACCTGCCCGAGCCGATTGCCGATTACAAGGGCATGACCCGCTACCGCCAGACCCTGGTTGAGTGGCTGGCGCAATTCGATCCGCAGAGTTGACCTCTGCCTCCTGACCCCCTTCCTCCAGACAAGGATTTTCACATGGCTCATTCATGGCGTATTTCTGCACTGGCCGAGCGTCACCGCGCACTCGGCTCCCACCTCGAAGACTGGAACGGCATGGGCACCGCCTGGACCTATGCCAGCCCGCTGGCCGATCACCATGAAGCGATCCGCACCCGCGCAGGCTTGATGGACGTGTCGGGGCTGAAAAAAGTCCACTACGTCGGCCCGCATGCCGAGAGCCTGCTGCAATGGGCGACCACCCGCGACATTGCCAAGCTCTACCCCGGCAAGTCGGTGTACGCCTCGATGCTCGACGAAGAAGGCAAGTTCGTCGATGACTGCATCGTTTACCGCACCGGGCCCAACGCGTTCATGGTGGTACACGGCGCAGGCACCGGCTACGAAATGCTCGTGCGTTCGGCGCAAGGTCGGCAAGTGGCGGTGCTGTTTGATGACGACCTGCACGACCTGTCGTTGCAAGGGCCGCTGGCGGTGGATTTTCTGGCGGAATACGTGCCGGGCATTCGCCAGCTGCCGTACTTCCACCACCTGCAAACCCGCCTGTTTGACCGCCCGGTGATGATTTCCCGGACCGGCTACACCGGCGAGCGCGGCTACGAAATCTTCTGCAAGGCCGCCGACGCACCGGCCATCTGGGACGCGATAGTCGAGCACGGCGCCGGCATGGGCATCATCCCGTGTGCCTTTACCGCGCTGGACTGGCTGCGGGTCGAAAGCGCACTGATGTTCTTCCCGTATGACAACTCGCAGATGTATCCCTTCGCCGACCAAAAGGCCGGGGACACGCTGTGGGAGATGGGCCTGGACTTCACCGTCTCCCCCGACAAACGCGAGTTTCGCGGCGCCGAAGAGCACTTTCGTTTACGCGGCAAAGAACGCTTCAAGATCGCTGGCGTGCTGCTCGACGGCGAACGCCCCGCCGAGGCGGGCGACACCCTGTGGCAAGGCGACAAACAGGTCGGGGTCATCACCTGCGCCATGTACTCGCGCCTGAGCAAACGCTCGATGGCGATAGCCCGTCTGAGTGTCGACTGCGCTCCCCCCGGCACACCGTTGCAGGTGCGCGGCAGCCTCAATGCCAGCGCCGTCAGCCACGCCCTGCCCTTCGACGACCCGCAAAAAACCAAGCGCACGGCCAAAGGCTGATCCGCCCATTTTTTCCCTCGGAGCCTTTGATGAACACTTCGACCGAACATTACATCCTCAAGATCAACTGCCCGGCGACCTCCGGCATCGTTGCTGCAATCAGCGACTGCCTGGCCCGCCAGCAGTGCTACATCAGTGAACTGGCGCAGTTTGACGACGAGTTCACCGGGCAGTTTTTCATGCGTGCGGTGTTCCGTTTCAACAACGGCGTCACCGGTGACATAGACGCCTTGCGTGCCGGGCTGGGCGCTCTGGCCGGTGGTTTTGACATGCAGTGGCAACTGTTCTGCTCCAGCCAGCCCACCCGCGTGCTGCTGATGGTGAGCAAGTTCGACCACTGCCTGACCGACCTGCTGTACCGCCACCGCAAGGGCGAACTGGACATGCAGATCACCGCCGTGGTGTCCAACCACCTGGACCTGCGGGCTATGGCCGAACGCGAAGGTATTCGCTTCATTTACCTGCCAATCACAAAAGACAACAAGGCCCGCCAGGAAGCCGAGCTGATGCGCATTGTCGACGAGACCGGAACTGACCTGGTGGTGCTCGCCCGCTACATGCAGATCCTGTCTGACACCTTGTGCCAGCAACTGTCGGGCCGGGCGATCAACATCCACCACTCGTTCCTCCCCGGTTTCAAAGGCGCCAAGCCCTATCACCAGGCGTACGACCGTGGCGTCAAGCTGATCGGCGCCACCGCCCACTACGTGACCAGCGACCTCGACGAAGGGCCGATCATCGAGCAGGAAATCCAGCGCGTTGATCACACCCACCTGCCCGACTCGCTGGTTGCCATCGGCCGCGACACCGAAACCGTGGCCCTTTCCAAAGCGCTGAAGTACCACCTGGAACACCGGGTGTTCATCAACCAGGACAAGACAGTGATCTTTCGCTGATTTCCCCTTACCCGAGGCACGATCATGACCTTACGCGTGGCAATCATCGGTGCCGGCCCTTGCGGCATGGCGCAACTTCGAGCCTTCCAGTCGGCCCGTGACAAGGGCGCCGAGATCCCCGAGCTGGTGTGTTACGAGAAGCAAAACGATTGGGGCGGCATGTGGAACTACACCTGGCGCACCGGCCTGGATGAAAACGGCGAGCCGGTGCACGGCAGCATGTACCGCTACCTGTGGTCGAACGGGCCGAAAGAGTGCCTGGAGTTCGCCGACTACACCTTCGAAGAGCATTTTGGTCGCCCCATCGCCTCGTACCCGCCCCGTGAAGTGCTGTGGGACTACATCAAGGGCCGGGTCGAAAAAGCCGGAGTGCGCGACTACATCCGCTTCAACAATGCGGTGCGCCAAGTGACTTTCGATGAGGCCAGCCAGCGCTTTACCGTGCAGGCCCACGACTACAACAGCGACACATTGACCAGCGAGCAGTACGACTACGTGATCAACGCCTGCGGGCACTTTTCTACGCCCAAGGTCCCGTACTTCGAAGGCTTCGAGCAATTCGCCGGGCGTATCCTGCACGCCCATGATTTTCGCGAAGCGCTGGAGTTCAAGGGCAAGGACCTGCTGATTGTCGGCAGCAGCTACTCGGCCGAAGACATCGGTTCGCAATGCTACAAATACGGGGCACGGAGCATCACCAGTTGCTACCGCACCGCGCCCATGGGCTATGCCTGGCCGGACAACTGGGAAGAAAAACCGCAGCTGCAACGCCTGGAAAACAACCGCGCCTGGTTTGCCGATGGCAGCAGCAAGCACATCGACGCGGTGATTCTGTGCACCGGCTACAAGCATCATTTCCCGTTCCTGCCTGACGAATTGAGCCTCAAGACCGACAACCGCTTGTGGCCGATGAACCTCTACAAGGGCGTGTTCTGGGAACCCAACCCGCGCCTGATCTACCTCGGCATGCAAGACCAGTGGTACTCGTTCAACATGTTCGACGCCCAGGCCTGGTACGCCCGCGACGTGATTCTGGGGCGCATCCAGTTGCCCGACCCGGCTCAAAGGGCCGCCGACAGCCAGCAATGGCAGGCCCGTGAACAAGCCCTGGAAACCAACCAGCAGATGTTCGAATTCCAGGGCGCGTACATCCAGGAACTGGTCGACGCCACCGACTACCCGAACTTCGACATCGCGGCGGTCAATCAAACCTTCCTGCACTGGAAGCATGACAAAGCCGAAAACATCATGGGCTATCGCGACAAGTCGTACCGCTCTCTGATGACCGGCACCCAATCGCCGCCCCACCACACGCCGTGGCTGCATGCGCTGGACGACTCCATGGCGGCGTATCTGGGCGAGCCGCCCACCACCATCAAGTCGGTCGGCTGACCCGGGAGCCTGTTGATGAATGCACCGCGCATTTCCCGACCCCACGAACCCGGATTGTTTGCCCGGGCGCCCAATCTGGAGCGCTATCGGGTCGCGGCAGGCGGTCTGACCCTGATCGCCATGCAACCCGGTGACAGCCTGCAAGTGATCGACCTTGAAGGCCAGCAGTCGTGTGAGCTGCTGGCGCTCAATGCGCAAGGCGCCAGCGCGTTAAGTGATTGGGGGCTGAGCGCATCGGCCGCCAACACTTACCTGCGCACCCGTCTGAGCGAGCCCACGCTGCAAGCCCGACGGATCACTCAAGCCCTGGGCAAACGCGCCATTGAGGCTAACAACCTGCCGCACCCGGCCCTGCTCTGGGGCACCGACAGCCCGGCCGGGCACCAGCAGCAATGGGTTGCCGAGGCTGAACGGCTGGTGCTCATCGCCGCCCCCGCCGAACCCACCGCGGTTGACCGCCAGTACCGGCCCAGCGAACTGCGGGTGCTGGTGACACGGGCCAATCCCTCGGCCCTGCTGCTGCCCGCGCTGCCCGAGCCGTTGGCTGAACTGGTCGACGAATTCACCCTGCGCCCCGGCACGGCGCACAGCTACACCGTCGCCAAGGGCCAGTACGTGCAGGTACTGGATGTGGCTGGCCGGCAATGCTCTGACTTTGTCGCGCTGGACCGCCGGGCGCTGGATCGCGGCCTGGAGCTGGACCTCGACCAGACCGTGACGCGCACCCTGAACGGCAGCGCTTACCCGCTGCCCGGCCTGTTTTCGAAGTTTTTCGACCGCCAGATGCAACCGATGCTCGACGTGGTGCAAGACACCGTTGGCCGCCACGACTCCTTCGCCCTGGCTTGCGCGGCACGCTACTACGAAACCCATGGCTATTTTGGGCACGACAACTGCAGCGACAACCTGAGCCGGGTACTCGCCGCGCATGGCGTACAACCCCGCGCCGGTTGGCCGGCGATCAATTTCTTCTTTAACACCGGGATCGACGCGCACCAGCACCTGACCCTCGACGAGCCCTGGTCACGTCCCGGCGATTACGTGCTGCTGCGGGCCATGACCGACCTGGTGTGTGGCAGCACGTCCTGCCCGGACGACATCGACCCGGCAAACGGCTGGAACCCGACGGACATTCATGTCCGCATCTACAGCGAAAAGGAGCGTTTTTCCATCGCCATGAGCACTCGAGCAACGGCGGATGCCGACCCGATCCTGACCCGCGAAAGCGCATTCCACGGGCGTACCCGCGCCCTCACCAGCAGTTTTGTCGACTACCGCAACTGGTGGCTGCCACTGCGCTACGACGGCTACGGCGCCATCGAGGAATACCTCGGCTGCCGCGAACGGGTGGCGGTGATGGACCTCACCGCCCTGCGCAAATTCGAAATCCTCGGGCCGGACGCCGAAGCCTTGTTGCAGCACTGCCTGACCCGCGACGTGCGGCGCCTGGCAATCGGCCAGGTGGTGTATTCGGCCATGTGCCATGAACACGGCGGCATGCTCGACGACGGCACGCTGCTGCGGCTGGGCCAGGACAATTTTCGCTGGATCTGCGGCGAGGACTACGCCGGCGTCTGGTTGCGTGAACAAGCACTAAAACTGGGCATGAAAGTCTGGATCAAGTCCGCCAGCGAGCAGATTCACAACCTCGCCGTACAAGGTCCGCGCAGCCGCGAGCTGCTGCAACAGATGGTCTGGACCCCGCCCGGCCAGCCAAGCGTTGAAACCCTGGGCTGGTTCCGCTTTTTGGTGGGTCGCCTGGACGGTTACGACGGCTGCCCGCTGATGATTTCGCGCACCGGCTACACCGGCGAACTGGGCTTTGAGGTCTGGTGCCAGCCCGAAGATGCCGAGCGCGTCTGGGACCGGATCTGGGCGTTGGGCCAACCCTTGGGCATCGTCCCGTTGGGCCTGGAAGCACTGGACATGCTGCGCATCGAAGCCGGTCTGATTTTTGCCGGGTATGAGTTCAGCGATCAGACCGATCCATTTGAAGCCGGGATCGGTTTTTCAGTGCCGCTTAAAAGCAAAACCGATGACTTTATCGGCCGCGACGCCCTGCTGCGCCGCAGCGCCCACCCCGCGCACAAGCTGGTGGGCCTGCACCTGAGCGGCAACGAAGGCGCACACCACGGCGACCCGGTCTACCGTGGCCGGGCCCAGGTCGGGGTAGTCACCAGCGCCTGCCGCTCACCGCTGCTGGGCAGCAACATTGCTTTGTGCCGGGTGGATGTGGCGTGCAGCGAAGCCGGTACTGAGCTGGAAGTTGGAAAAGTCGATGGCCTGCAGAAGCGCATCAGCGCCACGGTCAGCGCAGCGATCTTCTATGACCCGGACAAGAGCCGGGTGCGTAGCTGATCGACGAACGTCACCCCACTTTGCCTGCCCCACTACCACGCAAAACAGACATGGGATCAAGAAGATGGAAGCGACTACGTTCGAGGCCGTACCGCAGTCCGCCCGTTCAGTGGGCAGCCTGCAGCGAAAAATCGATTGGCGAGGGGCGTTTTGGGTCGCCAGCGGCGTGCCGGCGCTGGTGCTGTTCACCATCGGCGCCATTGCCGCAACGGTGGGCAAGCCGGCCTGGATTGTGTGGATCGTGTCGATCCTGTTCGGGTTTATCCAGGCCTTCACTTACGCCGAAATTGCCGGATTGTTCCCGCATAAATCCGGCGGTGCTTCGGTGTATGGCGCCGTGGCCTGGGTGCGCTACAGCAAGCTGATTGCCCCGGTGTCGGTGTGGTGCAACTGGCTGGCCTGGTCGCCGGTGCTGTCCATCGGCTCGGGGCTGGCCGCAGGCTACATCCTGACGGCGCTGTTTCCGGCCGACTCGCTGATCAACACCTGGCAACTGACCCTGCTCGATCTGGGCTGGGTCAAAAGCGGGCTGTCGTTGCGCATCAACGCCACCTTCGCCATCGGCCTGTTGATTCTGCTGACGGTGTTTGCCGTGCAGCACGGCGGCATCCTGCGCTCGGCACGCCTGACCCTGGTGCTGGGCATGACTTCGCTGATTCCGCTGCTGCTGGTCGGCGTAGTGCCGCTGTTTACCGGCGACACCCTGCAGGCCAATTTCTTCCCGCTCTACCCGCTGGCCCACGATGCAGCCGGGCAAGTGGTCGACGGTAGCTGGAACATGTCCGGCTGGACCCTGATGGCGGGCGGGCTGTTCATGGCCGCCTGGTCAACTTACGGTTTCGAAACGGCAGTGTGCTACACCCGTGAATTCAAGGACCCGAAACGCGACACTTTCAAGGCGATTTTTTACGCGGGCGTGCTGTGTATCTTCGTCTTCACCCTGGTCCCGCTGGCGTTTCAGGGCAGCCTCGGGCTGGGCCAACTGGTGACACCGGCGGTGCTCGATGCCAGCGGTGCGGTGGTTACCCCGGCGGTCTACAGCGGTCTGTTGTCCCCTGCCATCTACAGCGGCATGGGCGTCGGCCAAGTGATGGCCGACAGCATCGGTGGCGGCAAGCTGGTGGCCAACATCGTGCTGATCATGCTGGTGCTCGCCACTTTGCTGGCGATCATGACCTCCATGTCGGGCTCGTCGCGCACCCTGTACCAAGCGTCGGTAGACGGCTGGCTGCCCAAATACCTGGGTCGCACCAATGAACATGGGGCGCCGACAGCGGCCATGTGGACCGACTTGGGTTTCAACCTGCTGTTGTTATTGATGTCGGACTACGTGTTCGTGCTGGCGGCGTCCAACGTCAGCTACATCATCTTTAACTTCCTCAACCTCAATGCCGGCTGGATCCACCGCATGGACCGCCCGGACTGGGCCCGCCCGTACAAGGCGCCCACCCTGCTGCTGGCCGCCGGTGGCGTGCTGAGTTTCGTCAACCTGGCCTGCATGGGCCTGGGCGCCGACATTTGGGGCGCGGGCACACTGCTGACCGGGCTGCTACTGGCGCTGCTGATCCTGCCGGTGTTTTGCTTCCGCCATTACCTGCAGGACAAAGGGCGCTTCCCCGAAGCCATGCTCAACGACCTCTATATCGAGGCCGACTCGGGGCAAAAACGCGCGGGCTGGTTGCCCTACGCCACGTTGATCGCGGGTGTGCTCGTGGTCTATGGCTGCCATCAACTGGCGGTGATCTGACGTTTACGGCTGAAGCATCGGGGCACGTCCCTGATGCTCCAGCCCCTTTTAAACCTCAAGACAACGGTGATTCGATTGAACCCTTCAGCCCAGACACACGCCCGCATCATCGACGGCAAAGCGCTGTCGGCGCAGGTCCTCGACGAGGTTCGCGAAGACGTCCGCGCCCTCGCCGCGCAACAGATTTACCCGGCGTTGGCGGTCCTGCTGATCGGCCAGGACCCGGCCAGCGAAGTCTACGTGCGCAACAAACTGCTGCGGGCCAAAGACGTCGGCATCCGCTCACTGGAGCACCGCCTGCCCGACAACGTCAGCCAGCAGCAGGTGCTGCAACTGATCCAGCGCCTCAACGCCGACCCGGGCGTGAACGGCATTCTGGTGCAACTGCCATTGCCTGCGCACATCAATGAACAAGCGGTGATACAGGCCATTGCGCCGATCAAGGACGTGGACGGGTTTCATCGTGAAAACGTCGGCGGGCTGGTGCAAGGCGACGAGGTCCTCACACCTTGCACACCCAGCGGATGCATGCGCCTGCTGCACGAAACCCTCGGTGACCTGAGCGGCCTGCACGCCGTGGTGGTGGGTCGCTCCAACATCGTCGGCAAGCCCATGGCGACCTTGCTGTTGCAGGCTAATTGCAGCGTCAGCGTGGTGCATTCGCGCAGCGTCGATGCTGCGGCGCTGTGCCGTCTGGCGGATATCGTGGTCGCGGCCGTGGGCAGGCCGCAGATGATCGATGCCCGCTGGCTCAAGCCGGGCGCAGTGGTGATTGATGTCGGCATCAACCGCATCGACACCAGCAGCGGGCCCCGACTGGTGGGCGACGTGGATTTTGAGAGCGCGAGTCGCGTTGCCAGCGCCATCACCCCGGTGCCGGGCGGTGTGGGGCCGATGACGATTGCCTATCTACTGAAAAACACCCTGATCGCCAGTGAACTGCAACGCGCAGAGCGCCCGATCAGCTACCCGGCTGTCGGCTGAAACACTCATTTGTAGCCGCTGCCGAAGGCTGCGATCGGCGACACAGTCGTCGTAAATCAGCCAACGCGCTCATCCAGACAGATTCGGGCCACAGGTTTCGCGATCGCTGCGCAATCGATCGCAGCCTCGCGGTGCTCGTCAGCGACTACAACCCCGTGGGAGCCGCCTCTTATCACCCCGGTCGTTTAAATAAAGGGGTTTGTGGCGAAAAGGAGTACCCTGCCGTCCGGCTTTTACTTTCCACCCCAGGACCCTCTATGTTTCCCAACGCTGAACGCTATAACCCTTCCACTGAATACGCCAACAAGCTGGTAGACCGCATCGGCCAGACCCCGGCCTGGATTGCCCAGCGCATCGGTGTCACAGAAAAACGCATGCGCTACATTCTCGCCGGTTCGCGCACGATCAAAGGCGATACTACCGAGATCCTGATGAGTTACGCCGAGCAGTTTTGTCTGGAAAGTCTGGCCGCTGAAGCCAAAGCCGCGAAAGACCGTGCCCGTTCCAAAGCCGCGACGCCTGCCAGCGACGCTTAAAACAACCCCATCTGCCCGCCCACCAGCGCGCTGAAGTCATCGTCGACAAACACCAGAATCGCATCGGCCACGGGCTGCAATTGCCGGGTCAGGTAGTGATCGTAGTCGACCTCGGCGGTGCGGTTTTCCAGCGGCTGCGGACCCGCCACAGTGATGACGTAGCTGATATAGCCGCCATTCTGGTATTGCCGGGGTCGGCCTTGCTGGTCGTTATATTCGTCTGCCAGCCGCGCCGCGCGCACGTGCGGCGGGACGTTGCGCTCGTAGTCGCTCAACGGCCGGCGCAAGCGTTTGCGGTAGATCAGCCATTCGTCATGCTGGCCCGCCAGGGTGCGCTGCACAAAATCGCGCACATAATCCTGATACGGCTGGCGGTTGAAGATGCGCAGGTACAACGCCTGCTGAAATTGTTGCGCCAGCGGCGACCAGTCGCTGCGTACGGCTTCAAGGCCCTTGTAGACCATTTCTGCCTGCCCCTCAGGGCGCATCACCAGCCCGGCATAGCGTTTTTTGCTGCCCTCTTCGGCCCCGCGAATGGTCGGCATCAAGAACCGGCTGTAGTGCGTTTCGAATTGCAGTTCCAGCGCACTGACCAGCCCGTACTCATCACGCACATGGGTTTGCCACCATTGGTTGACGTGCTGCACCAGTTCACGGCCGATGCGTGCGGCATCGGCTTCGCTGTGTTCGCTGCGCAGCCAGACAAAGGTCGAATCGGTGTCACCGTAGATCACGCTGTAACCTTGCGCTTCGATCAGGGCGCGGGTCTTGAGCATGATTTCATGGCCACGCAGGGTGATTGACGACGCCAGCCGGGTGTCGAAAAAGCGGCAGCCACTGGAGCCCAGCACCCCATAAAACGAGTTCATTATGATTTTCAGCGCTTGTGACAGCGGTGCGTTTTTCTCGCGTTTGGCCACTTCCCGGCCATTGGCTATCTGCTCGATGATCGCGGGTAAACAATGCCGCGTACGGGAGAAACGCGCGCCACGAAAGCCCGGAACCGAGTGTTCATCGTCAGGCTCTCGCAGCCCTTCGATCAGCCCCAGCGGGTCGATCAAGAACGTGCGGATGATCGACGGATACAGGCTCTTGTAGTCTAGCACCAGCACCGACTCATACAACCCCGGCTGCGACTCCATGACAAAGCCGCCGGGGCTGGCCTGCGGCGGGTTATCGCCAAGGTTCGGGGCAACATAGCCCTGGCGGTGCATCAGCGGCATATATAAGTGGTAAAACGCTGCCACCGAACCACCGCTGCGGTCGGCTTCCAGCCCGGTGACCGAGGCACGTTCCAACAAAAAGGTCAGCAGCTCGGTCTTGTGGAAGATGCGCGTCACCAGCTCGCAGTCCTTGAGGTTGTAGCGCGCCAGAGCGGGCTTGTCCTCGGCAAACATGCGGTTGATTTCGTCCATGCGCTGGTATGGGGTGCTGATGTCTTTGCCTTCACCCAACAAGGTTTGCGCGACGTTTTCCAGGCTGAACGAGGTAAACGACCAGGTCGCCGAACGCAGCGATTCGATACCGTCGATGATCAAGCGCCCCGCCGCGCTGGCGAAGTAATGATTGTTGCGCGAGCCGTGCTCACGCCACTGCATTTCGCTGCCCCCACGCCCCAACAGCAACGGGATGCCCAGGCGTCGGGCATGCTCGTGCAATATGCGCATATCGAATTGCACTACGTTCCAGCCAATGATCGCGTCAGGATCGTGCAGCGCCATCCAGTGGTTCAGGCGCAGCAACAGGTCGCCACGGGTCGCGCAAAACTCAAGATCGAAATCCACCGGTGTGTCGGCGTCCGTCGCCTTGCCCAGCATGTACACCTGGCGCTGACCACAACCTTCGAGGGCAATCGAATACAGGTCGCCCTGGGCGCTGGTTTCAATGTCCAGCGAGACCAGTTTTAAACGCGGCCGATAATCCGGGTGCGGTTTCATCCGCGTATCCAGCAGCGGGCCATCCGTTTGGGTCTGACCGCTAAAGCTCACCGGGGCGGTGATAAAACGCTCCATCAAATAGCGTTCAGGTGGCCGAATATCGGCCTCGAACACCTCAACCCCGGCGCGGCGCAGGCGCTGGGCGATGTCGATCAATTGCCCATGCTGCTGGCTGTAAAGGCCCAGCACCGGCCGCGAGTGGAAGTCGCGCAGGGCCAGCTCACGCAACTCGATATTGCGCTCATCCTGCACCAGCGCTTCGACCTGAGCACGTTGCGCCTGCGGCACAAACGCGACAGACGTCTGCACCGGCAGGCGCACGTGCTGCGGCCCCTCATCGGTGGCCAGCCAGAACTCCACTTCAACCCCTGACGGCGTATCACGCCAATGCCGGGTCAGTACAAAGCCATGTCTCAGCACAACAAGGTGCGCCTTACAAACACGTGGCAACCATGGCCAAACGGCGCAACGCAGCGCTGTCGTTTGGCTGCTTGGCGTAATAGCTCAAGGCGGTGCCGGTGCCCTGCGGCTGCAGGTCGACAAACGACTCGGCGCCACGGGTATAAACCGTCAAACGACCGGGTTTGTCTTTGTCGATATAGGCACTGGCGTCCACCCCGAATACACCCTCGTCTTCCCAGGTGAACTTGATGCACTCGGCCACCTTCGGCGCCTCTTTGTCAGAGATCAGGGTCCGCGTGGGGGCCTGGTTGCGGGCTTCATTCATCGCCGGTGAGACACACCCCGCCAGCAAGGCCAGGCCTACAGCGCCAATCAGCATTCGCATTGAATATCCCCTCAAAAAAAGTCGCCCACGATAGCACGCGGGTACAACGGATTCATTGACTGACAGCCAAGCCACAACACATACGATGACTTGATAGCATTTTTTAAAACCGTGCGTTTATCTACGGGCTCACGCGGACGTAAAAAAGGCGATCCGCTTATAGAAATCACCGTTTCCAGGTCTTTTTATAACTGATTGGTTTGATTGAGGCATTGCGAGGTGAAAACTCAAGTCATATGATGTCTGTCAACTTGATTCGCCCAGCCCTGACTCTAATTCTAATAAGGACCCTGCCATGACTGCCGAACACCCTCATCACGCCAGCAAAACGCCCGTGGTCACCAGCCTCCAGGTCATCCCGGTGGCCGGCCACGACAGCATGCTGCTCAACCTCAGCGGTGCCCACGGGCCTTTCTTTACCCGCAACATCGTGATCCTCAAGGACAGCAGTGGCAATGTCGGCGTGGGTGAGGTGCCGGGCGGTGAACGCATTCGGGAAACCCTGGAGGACGCCCGCAGTCTTGTGGTCGGCCAGGCCATCGGCAACTACCAGCGGGTGCTCAACAGCATGCGCAGCACCTTCGCCGCCCGTGATGCTGGTGGCCGTGGCCTGCAAACCTTTGACCTGCGCATCACCATTCACGCCGTGACGGCCATGGAGTCTGCCCTGCTCGATCTGCTTGGCCAGTTCCTTGAGGTGCCGGTGGCGGCTTTGCTCGGCGAAGGCCAGCAGCGGGATGCGGTGAAGATGCTCGGCTACCTGTTTTATATCGGCGACCGCCAGCAAACCGATCTGGGATACCGCACTGAAGACCGCGCCGATGACTGGTTTCGCCTGCGCAATGAACACGCCATGACCCCCGAGGCCGTGGTACGACTGGCTGAAGCCGCGCAGGCCAAATATGGCTTTAACGACTTCAAGCTCAAGGGCGGCGTGCAGCGCGGCGCTGAAGAAATCGAAGCCGTAACCGCCCTGGCCGAGCGCTTCCCCAACGCACGTATCACCCTGGACCCCAATGGCGCGTGGTCGCTCAAGGAAGCCATCGCCCTGTGCCGCGACCAGCATAAAGTGCTGGCCTATGCCGAAGACCCGTGCGGCGCCGAAAACGGCTTTTCCGGGCGCGAAGTGATGGCCGAGTTCCGCCGCGCCACCGGCCTGCCGACCGCCACCAACATGATCGCCACCGACTGGCGCGAAATGGGCCATGCGATCCAGTTGCAATCGGTCGACATCCCGCTGGCCGACCCGCATTTCTGGACCATGCAAGGCTCGGTGCGGGTCGCGCAAATGTGCCACGAATGGGGCCTGACCTGGGGCTCGCACTCCAACAACCACTTTGATATTTCGCTGGCCATGTTCACCCAGGTCGCTGCCGCCGCGCCCGGCGAGATCACCGCCATTGATACCCACTGGATCTGGCAGGACGGCCAGCACCTGACCCGCGACCCGCTGCAGATCATTGACGGGGAGATCCAGGTGCCGGCCAGACCCGGCCTGGGCGTGGACATCGACATGGACGCCGTGGCCAAGGCCCACGAGCTGTACAAAGGCATGGGTCTCGGCGCACGGGACGACAGCATCGCCATGCAATACATGATTCCCGGCTGGAAATTCGATAACAAAAAACCGTGTCTGGTGCGCTGAGCCGCGCTGCACGCACGCCTAATGAGTAAGGATTGAACACATGTCGACAGTTGCAGGCCACAACTTTATCGCCGGTCGCCGCAGCGCCACAGGCACCACCCTCCTTCAAAGCCTTGATGCGACCACGGGCGAAGCTCTGCCTTATCACTTTTATCAAGCTACCGCCGAAGAAGTCGACCTCGCCGCCCAGGCCGCCGATGAAGCTTTTGCGAGCTTCCGCCAACTGAGCCCCGAGCGCCGCGCCGAATTCCTCGACGCCGTCGCCGATGAAATCGACCAGTTGGGTGACGATTTTGTCGCGCTGGTCTGCCGCGAAACTGCGCTGCCGGCCGGGCGCATTCAAGGGGAGCGTGGCCGCACTAGCGGGCAGATGCGCCTGTTTGCCAAGGTGTTGCGTCGTGGTGACTTTTTAGGCGCACGCATTGACTTGCCGCTGCCGGATCGTAAGCCGCTGCCCCGCGTAGATCTGCGCCAATACCGGATTGGTGTAGGGCCGATTGCGGTGTTCGGCGCGAGCAACTTTCCGCTGGCGTTTTCAACGGCGGGTGGCGATACCGCCGCGGCCTTTGCCGCAGGCTGCCCGGTAGTGTTCAAGGCCCACAGCGGGCACATGGCAACGGCTGATCAGGTCGGTTGCGCGATTATCCGCGCCGCCGAAAAAACCGGCATGCCCGAAGGCGTGTTCAACATGATTTTTGGCGCAGGCGTCGGCGAGCCGCTGGTCAAGCACCCCGCTATCCAGGCCGTGGGCTTTACCGGGTCGCTGCATGGCGGCAATGCCCTGAGCAAAATGGCCGCCGAGCGCGAACAGCCGATCCCGGTGTTTGCCGAGATGTCGAGCATCAACCCGGTCATCCTCCTGCCTCAAGCCCTGGCCGCACGCGCGGCAAGCATCGCCAAAGACCTGGCCGCTTCGGTGACCTTGGGCGGCGGCCAGTTCTGCACCAACCCGGGCCTGGTCATCGGTGTGCGCTCACCTGAATTCACCGCATTTGTGCAACAACTGACCCAACACATGAGCGAACAGGCGCCGCACACCTTGCTCAATGCCGGTGGCCTGCGCAATTACGCCAAGGGCGTCGAGCAGTTGCTCAACCACGCGGGCATCAGCCATCTGGCGGGTCATGACCAGAGCGGCACGCAAGCGCAGCCACAACTATTCAAGGCCGATGTCAGCCTGCTGCTGGACAAGGACCCGTTGCTGCAAGAAGAAGTGTTTGGCCCGGCGACCTTGATCATCGAAGTGGCTGATGACGCGCAGTTAAAAGAGGCCTTGCTGGCCTTGCGCGGGCAACTGACTGCCACCCTGATTGGCGAACCGGGCGACCTGCAGCACTATCAGTGGCTGGTGCCGATCCTTGAACAAAAGGTCGGGCGTATTCTGGTCAACGGCTACCCGACCGGCGTCGAAGTGTGCGATGCCATGGTCCACGGCGGCCCTTACCCGGCCACTTCGGATGCTCGCGGCACGTCGGTGGGTTCGCTGGCGATTGATCGCTTCCTGCGCCCGGTGTGCTACCAGAACTACCCGGACGCCCTGCTTCCCGCAGCGTTGCAAAACAGCAACCCGCTGGGCTTGCAGCGCTTGGTCAATGGCGAGTGGAGTGCGCGGGTGATCGATTAAAAGATCGTCACTCTGTAGGAGCGAGCTTGCCTCGCGATCTTTTGATCTTTTAAAGATCGCGAGGCAAGCTCGCTCCTACAGTTTTGATGTACAGGCCAAATTTCAGGCAAAAAAAAGCCCAAGTAGCTGATGGAAACTTGGGGCTTAAAAATGCATAAACCGTGGTAGGTGAACGCAGGGCGATAATACCCCAGTGTTACGACAGGTAACAAGAAATTTTGCGCGATTTTTCTCCGGGCGGTACTGACCCAAATCAATAAACGCTACTCGAACCCGAACAATGCCCGTGGCGCCTCGACCAGCAGTGCATGCCTGACCTCAGCCGGGCACTCCAGTGCGTCCAGTTGTTGGACCACCGAGGTGTAGCTGACACGCTCTTCGTGTTGCGTATGCGGCCAGTCGCTGCCCCACACCAACCGCTCTGGACCCAGGCTTTGCTGCAACAGGCGCAACGCCGCCCTGGCGAAATCGAGGTTCTGCTGCTCAGTCCCGGCCAGTCGATAAATGCCCGAGACTTTCATCCACACCTGCCCGCCCTGCCCCAGTTCAAGCATCTGGCGAAAGCCCGGCTGTTCTAGCCCCAGCCGTGCATCCGGGCGACCGAAGTGATCGATGACCACCTTGATCCCGAACGGCTTGAGTTGCCGGAGCAAACCCGGCAAGTCTTCAACCTGACGGTGCAGTTCGATGTGCCAGCCTAACGCCGCGATATTGCCTAAAAATGCTTTCCAGACCGGCTGGTTAAAATCAGGCAATGCACAGCCCATCAGGTTCAAGCGTGCGCCCACCACGCCCTGGCCAGCTAGCTCACGCATCTGCGCCCGTTCAGTGCCGGGGTCCAGCACCACGACCCCGCGCAAGTGTTGCGGCGCTTGCTTGAGCGCCGCCAGCAGGTAGCGGTTGTCAGTGCCGAGAAAACTCGGCTGCACCAGCACGCCATGACTGAAGCCATTGGCCTGCAATTGGCTCTGGTACTGCGCCAGAGTGGCGTCGTAGCCCGGGGTATAGCGCCGTGCGGCCGCCAGGCTCAGTTCGCGACTGAACACATGAGCGTGGGAATCAATGCCGCTAATCGGCGTAAAGCGGGTATCAGGCATGTCGTTCATCTATCAAAAGTAATGGGCATCAGGCACGTGCGGTGTCGTTGCTGCTACCACTGGCCGGTTGCGCCTGGTTGGGCGCTTCAAGGTTGCGGCCACGGGTTTCCGGCAGGCACAGGGCGGCAATCACTGCCACGCCATAGGCAATCCCGGCGTCGATACCAATCGCCGAACCCAAGGACATGGATTCACTCATGTGCCCGACCAAAAACGGGAACACCGCCGACAACACGCGCCCGAAGTTGTAGCAAAAGCCGACACCGGCACCGCGTACATCCGCCGGGTACAGTTCGTTGAACAGCGCCCCGAGGCTGGCCGGAATCCCCGCCGCGAAAAAACCCAGCGGGAAGCCGAGGAACAGCATTTGCGTATTGCTCAGGGGCAGAAAGACGTAGCACTGCACGGTGATCACGCAGCACAGGGCGAACAGGATGATATTTTTGCGTCGCCCGATACGGTCGATCAAAAAGCCGCTGACCACGCAGCCGCACCAGAAGGCCGCAATGATCACCGCCAGATAACCGCCCGAGTTCAACACCGACAGGTTGCGTTCGGTTTTCAGGAAGGTCGGCAACCAGGTCATGACCGCGTGGTAGCCGCCGTGGGCACCGAGGCCCAACAGCCCGCCAAACAAGGTCACGCGCAGCAGTTCAGGGCGGAAAATACCCGATAGCGATTTGAAGAAGCTTGGCGGGATGGCGTTTTCTTTTTGCAGACGCTGAAAGCTGTCGGGCTCTTGCACGTTGCGCCGCACCCAGATGATCAGCAGCGACGGCAGCAGCCCGACCAGGAACATCACTCGCCAGGCCATGTCTTGCGGCACCAGCGAATAGATCAGCGTAAACACCCCCACGGCCAGCCCCCAGCCGACGGCCCAGGCGCTTTGCACGGTGCCCATGACCTTGCCGCGATAGTTCGGGTTAATGGTTTCGGCCATCAGCACCGCACCCGCGGCCCACTCGCCGCCGATACCAAAGCCTTGCAGCGCCTTGACGATCAACAGTTGGTTGAAGTCGGTGACAAAAGCCGAGAGGAAAGTGAAGAACGAAAACCACAGGATCATCCACTGCAACGTGCGCACTCGCCCGTAGCGGTCGGACAACGTGCCGCCGACCCAGCCGCCGATGGCCGAAGTCACCAGGGTCACGCCGCTGATCAGGCCGGCGTCGCCCTTGGTCAAGGCGAAAGCGGCAATCAGTGCCGGAATCGCCAGACCAAACATTTGTACTTCCAAAGCGTCGAGCGACCAGCCGCCGAAGCAGGCCCAGAACGTTTTGCGTTCCCGTGAAGTGATCTGACGATACCAACTGAACATGTTTTTTATCCTTATAAGTCAAACGCAAGGCGGCCGGATGCGGACCGTGCCGCCGTCAGGCCAGTCAAAAGCAACACACAAAAAAGCCCACGGTCCGCAGGCAGCGGGCCGAAGGCTTGGGGTTAGCGGATGTCCACGCTGTAACGGAAGTGCTCGGCATGCCCGCGCGAGCGCCGCCACTCCAGCGGCGTACCGGCGTAATCACGGGCCAGGCGCTCAATCACCACCACCGGGCTGTTGACCGGCACTTGCAGCAGGCGCGCATACACGTCATTGACCGATTCGGCGGTCAGGGTCTCTTGCGCACGGGCGACGACCTGAGCGCAGACATCTTCATAGATGGGATAGAGCAACGGCCCCTGCTGGCTCAAGTCGAGCTGCAACAAGGGCGCAAACAGTGCGTGAGGCAGCCAGATTTCTTCGGCCAGCACCGGCTGCTCATCCAGCAAACGCACACGCATGATACGAATGACCTGCGCATCGGCGGGCAAGCCCAAGGCTTGAGCCACGGCCGAAGGCGCGGCGACCGGCTCTACTGAGAGGATGCGACTCTGCGGCACCTGGCGCTCGCCGGCAGCGGTTTGAAAACGGAAAAAGCGAAACAGCGACGACTGAAACTGAGGCCGCCGAATAAACGTCCCGCGACCTTGCTGGCGCTCCAGAATACCCTCACTGACCAGCGCATCAATGGCTTTGCGCACGGTGCCGGTTGAGAGCAGGTATTGCGCCGACAGCGCGGCTTCAGTAGGGATCGCCTCCCCCGGACGCCAGCGATTTTGCGCGATCTGCTCCGCCAAATGATCACGCAAGCGTTGGTACTGCGGCAGGCGGGTATCACCGGATAGAGAATTCATTGACCTTATTCACCTTGTTATCTAGTCATATATATGAATATTGCTGGCGAGTATTTCCCCGGACGGGTTGGCTGTCAAGCACCGAATGGCGGCGGGCGCTGTCAGGCACCCGCACATTTGAAGCAGGGCTTATTCGAACACGGGGCGGAAGAAGCTGCGCTCGTAGCTAAGGATGCAACGGTTGTCTTCGGCCAGCTTGAACGCGGCGATGCATTCGGCATCGGTCTTGGAGCGCTCACGATAGTCTTCGTAGGCGGTCAGACTGGGGAAGGTAAACATCGCCAGGGCGATATTGTTGGCCCCTTCCGAAGGCAGGAAATAACCGTGATGGGTGCCGCCGAATTTCTCCACCAGCGGGATCCAGATGCGTGCATACGCTTCGAATTCTGCCAGTTGGTAGGGGTCGATCACATAACGCAGGTAACACGTAACCATTTCATCGTTCCTTTGAAGGGTAGAGTCTATTCAGCACGCCCATCGTGATAACCACCGCAGGGATCATCAGCAGCACGGGGTTGAAGGGTATCGGGATAAACAGCGTGATCAGCCATGCGATAAAAAAGCCTGCGGCGACCAGACCAAAAACCCAGGTCGGGATCCGCTTTGCGAAGCGTTCACACGCCTGATTGAAGCGCTTAAACCATTGCATCTAAACAACATCCTTGTGAATCGGCCCGCAGAATACGACAAAAACTGACGCTATCTATATTGATGAATCACATAACATTGTGGGAGCGGGCTTGCTCGCGATGGCAACACCTCGGCCATGCGGGTACACCGCATCAATCCAATCGCGAGCAAGCCCGCTCCCACCCTGCCTCTATTTGTGAATGGAGACAATCGTCGCTTTGCTGCCTTCCATGCGGAAGCTGAACGCCACGTTGTCACCCACCGCCAGCCCGGCCAATTGCGCGTCGGTCACGGCAAAGCCCATGGTCATGGGTGGCCATTGCAAGGCCGGGACCGGGCCGTGGGCCAGGGTCACGGTGTGCCTGGCCGGATCAATCGCCTTGATCACGCCTTCGGCACTGGCAGCCGGTGCTTGCTGCTGAGCCTGCATGCCGTCCATTGGCATGCCCGACATGTCTTCTGCATGGGCCGCAACATTGAACGCGGCAACAAGGCTGGCTACGACGACGAGAGGGAATTTCATAGGGGGTTTCCTTGAGAAGATTGGGTTTCAACAGGTAAATGGCGACGGCGCATCACGCGATACGCCGCCGGGATAACAAACAGGGAAAGCAGAGGCGCGGTGAGCATGCCGCCGACCATGGGCGCCGCGATGCGGCTCATGATTTCACTGCCGGTGCCGCCGCCCAGCAAGATCGGCAACAGACCGGCAATGATCACGGCCACGGTCATCGCCTTGGGCCGCACACGTTGCACGGCGCCTTCGCGAATGGCGCCAACCAGCCCTTGCTCGCTGCCCTCGCCCGCCTGCTGGCGCTCGGCCCAGGCGTTTTTCAGGTACAGCAGCATGATCACGCCGAACTCGGCAGACACCCCGGCCAGGGCGATAAACCCGACTCCGGTGGCCACCGACAAGTTGAAGCCCAGCAGGTACAAAAACCACACGCCCCCCGTGAGGGCAAAGGGCAAGGTCGCCATGATCAGCAGGGCTTCATCGAAACGGCTGAAGGTCAGGTACAGCAGCACAAAGATGATCAGCAAGGTCGCAGGCACCACCAGCTTGAGCCGTGCGTTGGCCCGTTCAAGGTATTCAAACTGCCCCGAGTAATTCACGCTCATGCCAGGCTGCAAGTGCACCTGCTCGCTGATGGCCTGGCGCAAATCCCTCACCACCGATGCCAAATCGCGGTCGCGCACGTCGATATACACCCAGCCGGAAGGCCGCGCGTTTTCACTTTTGAGCATCGGCGGGCCCTCGCTGATGCGTACAGTGGCCACGGTGCCGAGGGTGATCTGGCTGCCCTGCGGGGTGTAGATCGGCAACTGTTGCAGCGCACTCAGCGAGTCCCGCCAGGCACGCGAGTAACGCACATTAATAGGGAATCGCGCCCGCCCTTCGATGGTTTCACCAACGTTTTCACCGCCAATCGCCCCGGCCACAATCGCCTGTACATCGGCAATGTTGAGCCCGTAACGGGCCGCTGCTGCACGGTCGATATCGACGTCAATGTAACGCCCGCCCGTGAGCCGCTCAGCCAGCGCCGAGCTGACCCCCGGCACGCCCTTGGCCACGCGTTCTATGGCTTGGGCAACGCTGTCGATTGCGGCCAGATCACCGCCGTTGACCTTGACCCCGATAGGGCTCTTGATGCCGGTGGCGAGCATGTCGAGGCGGTTGCGGATCGGCGGCACCCACAGGTTGGTCAGCCCCGGCACCCGCACCACACGGTCCAGTTCCTCCACCAGCTTTTTCGGGGTCATGCCGGGACGCCATTGCTCACGAGGCTTGAACGCGATGGTGGTTTCAAACATCTCCAGCGGCGCCGGGTCGGTGGCACTTTCGGCGCGCCCGGCCTTGCCCGACACGTGGGCAACCTCCGGCACGGTCTTGATCAACCGGTCGGTGAGTTGCAGAAGTTGCGCGGCCTTTTGCGCCGACAACCCTGGCAGCGCTGAGGGCATGTACAGCAAATCCCCTTCATCCAGCGGCGGCAAAAACTCCCCGCCCAGCCGCGACATCGGCCACAAGGCGCTGACGAACACCAGCAAGGCAACCGCCAGAGTGGTTTTCGGGCGGCGCAATACCGCGTCCAGCGCCGGTTGATACAGCCGGATCAAACCACGGTTGAGCGGGTTCTTTTTTTCGTCGGGGATGGGCCCGCGAATCCAGTAGCCCATCAGCACCGGCACCAAGGTCACCGACAATCCGGCAGCCGCGGCCATCGACCAGGTTTTGGTGAACGCCAGCGGGCCGAACAGCCGCCCTTCCTGCGCCTCCAGGGTGAACACCGGGATAAACGACAAGGTGATGATCAGCAGGCAAAAGAACAACGCCGGCCCGACTTCCGTCGCGGCCTGGGTGATCACCTGCCAATGATCGGCACCCTTCAGATCTTGGCCAGGATACGAGTGGTGCCAGGCTTCGATTTTTTTATGGGCGTTCTCGATCATCACCACCGCCGCATCGACCATGGCGCCGATGGCAATCGCGATACCGCCCAGCGACATGATGTTGGCGTTGATGCCCTGATAACGCATCACAATAAAGGCCATCAACACCCCCACCGGCAACGAGATAATCGCCACCAGCGAGGAGCGCAGGTGCCACAGGAAGACCCCGCACACCAGCGCCACCACGAGGAACTCCTCCAGCAGCTTGTGGCTGAGGTTGTCCACCGCCCGATCAATCAATTGGCTGCGGTCGTAGGTGGTGACGATCTCTACACCCGCGGGCAGGCTGGCTTTCAGCTCCTCGAGTTTTTGCTTGACCGCAGCAATGGTCTCGCGAGCGTTTTTGCCGCTGCGCAGAATCACCACGCCGCCCACGGCCTCGCCTTGACCGTCGAGTTCTGAAATGCCCCGGCGCAATTCCGGCCCCAGCTGAATGTTTGCTACGTCCCCCAGCGTGACCGGTACCGCACCGACGCCAAGCTTGAGCGGGATTGCCCGGAAGTCCTCCAGGGTCTTGAGGTAGCCCGACGCCCGCACCATAAATTCGCTTTCGGCCATGGTCAGCACCGCGCCGCCGGTTTCCTGATTGGCCTTGCCGATGGCCTCAGTGACTTCAGCCTGAGTAATGCCCAGCGCGGCCATTTTTAAAGGATCGAGTTGCACCTGATACTGCTTGACCATCCCGCCCACGGTCGCCACTTCCGCCACATTGGGCAGGGTTTTGAGTTCGAACTTGAGAAACCAGTCCTGCAGGGCGCGCAGTTGTGCGAGGTCATGCTTGCCACTGCGGTCCACCAGCGAGTACTGATAAATCCAGCCCACCCCCGTGGCATCCGGACCCAGCGCCGGTTTGGCGCTGGCGGGCAAGCGGCCTTGGATCTGGCTCAGGTACTCCAGCACCCGCGAGCGCGCCCAATACAGGTCGGTGCCGTCTTCAAACAACACATAGACAAAGCTGTCGCCAAAAAATGAATAGCCACGCACGGCCTTGGCGCCAGGCACCGAGAGCATGGTGGTGGTCAACGGGTAAGTGACCTGATTTTCGACAATCTGCGGGGCTTGCCCAGGGTACGGCGTGCGGATAATCACCTGCACATCGGACAAGTCCGGCAGGGCATCAATCGGCGTATTTTGCACCGACCAGATGCCCCACGCCGTCACAAACAACGTCGCCAGCAACACCAGCATCCGGTTGCCGACAGACCAGCGAATCAGCGCGGCAATCATGGCTGGCTCCCGGTTGGCAGGTTTGGCGCCAGCGGCGTGACGTCCAGCCCCTTGAGGCTGGCCTCGGAGTCAAGCAGAAACTGGCCTGAACTCACCACATGCTGGCCTTCTTGCAACCCTTGCAGGATCGCGGTCTGGCCGTCGTTTTCAGGCCCGGTACGCACCTCAACCGGACGGTAATGCCCGCCCTCCTCAGCCAGCATGACCAAGGCTTGATGGCCGGTACGAATCACTGCCTCGCTTGGCACCCACAGCACATGCTGATCGATGCCCTGTTCAAGGCTGACCTGCGCGGTCAACCCCGGTCGCAGCCGTGCACCGGGGTTGGCCAGTTCGACCCGCACCTGCAACGTGCGGCTGTCGGCGTTGGTTTGCGGCAGGATCGTGCTGACCGTGCCCTTGAACACTTCCCCGACATAGGCCGGTAAACGTGCCTCGACGGTTTGCCCCGGCGCAACGGCTGCGGCTTGCGCCTCAGGCACCGCCACGGTCAGCCAGACGCTGCCCAGTCCATTGACCTGGGCCAAGGTTTCACCTAGCCCCAAGGTCATGCCCTGACGCACATTCAACGTTTGCAGCACGCCGCCCACCGGGCTGGTGACGGTCAACACGGGCTGCACCTTGCCACTGCGCTCGACCTGCGCAATCAATGCCGACGGCATCCCCGTAAGGAGCAGACGCTGACGCGCCGCCGCCAACAGCGCGGAATCACCCACGCGCTTGAGCGCCAGAAACTCTTCCTGCGCCGCCGCCCATTCCGGCACCAGAACATCCGCCAGCGCAGCGTCGGGTTTGAGCACATCACCGGGCGCAAGAGTGTAAACGCGCTCGACAAAGCCCGGCGTGCGTGCCTGAACCACCGCCACATCACGCTCATTGAACCCCAGCACCCCGGACGCCATGACACGGGTCGCCAACATGCCGCGACTGACCGTGGCCAGGCGCACACCGAGATTTTCGGTCTGCCCCGGATCAACCCGCAGCGTTTGCGCGTCGGCTTTATCGTCGGCGTACTGCGCCACCAATTGCATGTCCATAAAAGGCGACTTGCCCGGTTTATCGAACTTTTGCTGCGGGAACATCGGGTCATACCAGTACAGCGCCTTGGGCGCGCTGGCTGCCATTGACGGCGCCATGCCGGTGTCACGCGGTTGACCCGCCCACCAGCCTGCTGCCACGCCCAACGCCAGCGCAGCGACTACCAGCCCGGTTACTTTGGTTTTATTAAATGTCATGTGCGCCTTCCCCATAAGCGAAATACAGACGGGCATTGACCGCTGCGCGCTGCTCTTCAACGTCCACCTGTTTGAGGCGGGCCTGGATCAACTCGCGACGTGCTGTGACCAGCGCATTCAGATCGCCCTTGCCTGCGCGGTAACTGGCCATGCTCAACGCGACCTTCTCTTGGGCCAGCGGAATCAGGCTGTCCTGACCGCGTTGCACAGCGCGGTTAAGGCGCTGAAAATCGGCCAGATCATCGTCCAGTTGCCGGGTGTGCTCGCGGGTCATGTCTTCGCGCTCGGCATCCAGCTGGTCGAGGTCGGCTTGCCGGGCGGCAATCACCGGGTTTTGCCGGCGACCGGGAAATATCGGTAAATCCCAAGAAAACTGCACGCTGACCATGTCACCGAATTGCTGCCCCCGGTGCTGGTAATCGAGCTCCCAACTCCAGTCCGAATGCTTCTGGGCCTCGGCCTCATGCAGCTTGGCTTGCGCCTCGCGGCTCATGGGTTCAAAGGCGGCGAGCTGCGGATGGTGCTGCACGTTATGGGTGTACATCCCGCCTTCGACCGGCCATTCGGGCAAGCGCCCCAAGGGGGTGTCGTTGCCCGCCGGGCCAATCCAGCGCTTGAGTGCGGCATGGGCCTGGGCACGCTGTTGCTGCAACTCATCCTGCTGCTCAGCCAACAATGCAGCTTCCTGTTTGGGGGTGACGGCATCAGAGGGTTGCGCGCGGCCGCCCGCAATCGCCGCACGCACGGCATCGCCAAACAGGCGGTTTTCAGCGTATAAATCCTTAAACAGCGCGTCTTTGCGCTCCACTGAATAACTGTTGATCCACGCCAGCGCGGTGGCCTGACGCACATTCAGCCGCGCCACCCGGCGCTGGGCAATGGCGGTGTCCACGGCGGCATCGGCCACTTCAATGCGCGCCTTGCGCTTCTCGCTATTGGGCATGTCCTGACGGATGCCGACCATTTGCATGGTCATGAAATCGCGGTCCAGGCTGCCGCGATCGGGGCCGCCCACCGGGAAGTTCTGCACCCCCAGCACCAGTTTCGGGTCGGGTAATTCGCCCGCCGGGATCGCGGCACTGCTGGCCGCTTGCACGCTGGCATTTTGGGCCGCCAGCGCAGGCGCCGTATTGTCGGCCAGGCGTAGCGCTTCATCGAGGGTCAGACCACCCGCGAAACTCGGCCACGCCAGCACACTTGCCACCAGGCCGACGCATACGCGCAAGCCGGTGCCAAAGCACATGGGTTTCATGTTTTAGATTCCTGTGAAGATCCCGTGCACGCTGCAAACACAGCGCACAACTGTGCCTCGCGCTAATGCGCAAGACGGTTCAAAGAGGGACAGGAATCAAACCCGTGGCGGGCGCCACACCCCGGACGGGGCTGAGGTGGGTACAGCATCGCTGAACAGTGCCAGCGTGAGCGGATTGGGCAAGGAAAGTGCGGGCTTGATGACCGAAATTTGCAACATCGTCCCGGTTTTGCATTCCTGGCCGGGTTTGCACGACTTGCTATGTTCGGACGGCGCCTTGCTGTCGTCGCAGCAGTCCATGCCCATGTCGTTCATCATCTTCATGCCCAACACTTGCATGGGGCACGGGTCTGCCGGTGCCTGCACACCCGCCATCCCACTCAAGGGAAGCGCGAGGCTCAAGACAAAAACAAGGCAAAGCCGCAGATAGCGTTTCATGGGGCGTGAGTTTAATCGTTAAAAATGACGGTTACAATTAGCCGACTCGCGCTATCAGAGCGTGCTGGAATTAAGCGCAGATTATGTTCAGCGTTTTATTCGGTAGGCGCGAGCCGCTTAATAATTACGGATAAATATCGATTAACGAAAACGGTTTCGCTAAGCTGCACACAGTCCACATCCACCCTTAACCTTCGGCGGTGAGCGCATGATCGAAGTTACTGAAGTTTCCATTGCCCAACTGCGTGAAGCGCTCGATTCGGGCCAGACCACCGCGGTTGAGCTGGTCAAGTCGTACCTTGCACGCATCGAGGCCTATGACGGCCCGCAAACGCCGACCGCGCTGAACGCGGTGGTGGTGCGCAACCCCGAAGCCCTTAAAGAAGCCGAAGCGTCGGACGCCCGTCGCGCCAGGGGTGAAACCCTCGGCCCGCTGGACGGGATCCCCTATACCGCCAAAGACAGTTACCTGGTCAAGGGCCTGACAGCCGCCTCCGGCAGCCCGGCCTTTAAAGACCTGATCGCTTATCGCGATGCGTTCACCATTGAGCGTTTGCGCGCCGCCGGAGCCATTTGCCTGGGCAAAACCAACATGCCGCCGATGGCCAACGGCGGCATGCAACGCGGCGTGTATGGCCGCGCCGAAAGCCCGTACAACGCTGACTACCTGACTGCGCCCTTCGCGTCCGGCTCGTCCAATGGTGCTGGCACGGCCACCGCTGCGAGTTTCTCGGCGTTTGGGCTGGCCGAAGAAACCTGGTCCAGCGGGCGCGGTCCGGCGTCCAATAACGGCCTGTGCGCGTACACGCCATCTCGCGGAGTGATTTCAGTGCGCGGTAACTGGCCGCTGACACCAACCATGGACGTGGTCGTGCCCTATGCCAGAACCATGGCCGACCTGCTGCAAGTGCTCGACGTGGTGGTTGCCGAAGACCCGGACACCCGTGGCGACCTGTGGCGCATGCAGCCCTGGGTGCCGCTGCCGAGTGTTGAATCCGTGCGCCCGGCGTCGTACCTGGACTTGGCCGCCAGCGCTGAAACCCTGGCAGGCAAGCGCTTTGGCGTGCCGCGCATGTACATCAATGCCGATCCGCTGGCCGGCACCGCAGAGAACCCCGGCATCGGCGGCCCGACCGGGCAGCGCATCACCACCCGTGCGTCGGTCATCGACCTGTGGCAAGCCGCGCGCCAGGCCCTTGAGGCCAAGGGCGCCGAAGTGATCGAGGTCGACTTCCCGCTGGTGTCCAACTGCGAAGGCGACCGTCCGGGCGCGCCAACAGTGTTCACCCGCGGGCTGGTGTCCAAGGAGTTCATGCACGACGAATTGTGGGAGCTGTCAGCCTGGGCCTTCGATGACTTCCTGCGTGCCAACGGCGACCCGAAACTCAACCGCTTGGCCGACGTAGATGGCCCGCAGATTTTCCCGCACGATCCGGGCACCCTGCCCAACCGCGAAGATGAACTGGCTGCGGGCATGGATGAGTACGTGCGCATGGCCCAGCGCGGGATCACCCCGTGGGACCAGATCGCGAGCTTGCCGGACGGCCTGCGAGGCCTGGAACAGACCCGCAAGATCGACCTTGAAGAATGGATGGATGATCTGGGCCTGGATGCCGTGCTGTTCCCGACTGTCGCCGATGTAGGCCCGGCCGACGCCGATGTTAATCCGGCATCGGCCGACATTGCCTGGAGCAACGGAGTGTGGGTGGCCAACGGCAACCTGGCGATCCGTCATTTGGGTGTACCGACCGTCACCGTGCCGATGGGCGTGATGGCAGACATCGGCATGCCGGTGGGCCTGACCTTTGCCGGGCGCGCTTACGACGATTCGGCGTTGCTGAGCATTGCTTCGGCGTTTGAAGCACTGGGCAGCAAACGCCAGATCCCACCCCGCACCCCGCCGCTGAATACCGCTCTGTAGGCTTGAGTATGCTCGCGATCTTTTGTCAAAGATCGCGAGCACGATCACTACAGGATGCTAATGCTTCAGTGGTTATAAGCCCGCTCGTTATGCTCAGCCAGATCCAGCCCCAGCTCTTCCACAGCATCGTCGGCACGTAAACCGATCACGCGGTCGATGATTTTCAGAATCACCCAACTGGCGGCAAAGCAATACACCGTGGTCAGCAATACGCCCTTAATCTGCGCCATCACTTGCGCGCCCATGCTCACGCCGTCCACCAGACCGCCCAACGACGGCACACAGAACACCCCGGTCAGCACTGCACCGATCATCCCGCCAATGCCATGCAAGCCGAATACGTCCAGGCTGTCGTCATAACCGATACGGCGCTTGAGCACGGTGACGCTCAAGTAGCAGAACACCCCGCACAACAAGCCGATGGCCAGCGCACCGCCGACGCCGACATAAGCACACGCCGGGGTAATGCCCACCAGCCCGGCCAGTGCACCGCAGGCCAAGCCTTGAGCACTGGGTTTGCCGACCTTGAACCACTCGGTGAACATCCAGCCCAGAATGCCTGCGCATGCGCCCAACTGGGTGTTGAGCATCACCATGCCGGACAACCCGCTCAAGCCGCCGCCCGAACCGATATTGAAGCCAAACCAGCCGACCCACAGCATCGCCGCACCGGCCATGGTCAGGCTCAGGTTATGCGCGGGCATCGGGGTGTTCTGGTAGCCCTTGCGCTTGCCCAGAATCAGGCAGGCGGCCAAGGCGGCAACCCCAGCATTGATGTGCACCGCCGTACCACCGGCATAATCCAGCACGCCCCAGTTATGCATTAATGCACCGGGCCCGCCCCAGACCATGTGCGCCACCGGGGCGTACACCAGGGTGAACCACACCGCCATGAACAGCAGTGCCGCCGAGAACTTCATGCGCTCGGCAAAGGCACCGGCGATCAGCGCCGGGGTGATGATGGCGAAGGTCATCTGGAAGGTCACGTACACCCCTTCCGGGATGTCACCCACCAGGCTGTCGGCGTTAATGCCTTTCAAAAAGGCTTGCCCCAGGCCACCGACAAAACTGTTGAAGGTCACCTGCCCCTCCACCATGCCCGTGGTATCCACCACCATGCTGTAGCCATAGATCACCCACAGCACGCCCACCACCCCGGCAATCCCGAAGCACTGGGTAAACAGTGAAAGCATGTTCTTGGCCCGCACCAGGCCGCCATAGAACAGCGCCAGACCGGGCAGGCACATAAACAACACGAGCGCGGCAGCGGTGATCATCCAGGCGGTGCTGCCGGTGTTCAAGACGGGGGCATCGGCGGCCTGAGCCAGCGGTGCCAACAGCATGGCTGTGCACACCATCAAAAATGATTTGCCGAGAGGGCGATTGACCATGTTCAAAGCTCCTGCAAAAGAACGTTCGAAATTGTAGGAGCGAGCTTGTCTCGCGATCTTTTAAAAGATCAAAAGATCGCGAGACAAGCTCGCTCCTACGAGGTGGGGTCTATCAGTAGCCGGAGCCCGGTACCCAACTGGTGCCCGCCAGCGGCACGCGGGCCATGGCGGCCGACTCCACGGTCAGGGCGACCAGATCTTCGGGGTCAAGGTTGTGCAGGTGCGATTTACCACAGGCCCGGGCCATGGTCTGGGCTTCCAGCACCATCACCCGCAGGTAGTTGGCCAAGCGCCGACCGCCTTCGACCGGGTCCAGACGCTTGGACAGTTCCGGGTCTTGGGTGGTGATCCCGGCGGGGTCGCGGCCGTTCTGCCAGTCGTCGTAGTAACCCGCTGCCGAACCGATTTTCTTCAGCTCAGCGTCCAGCCGCGGATGGTTGTCACCCAGGGCGATCAAGGCTGCCGTACCAATGGCCACGGCGTCTGCCCCCAGGGCCATGGCCTTGGCCACGTCGGCGCCATTGCGGATGCCGCCCGAGACAATCAACTGCACTTTGCGGTGCATGCCCATCTCTTGCAGGGCCTGAACCGCTTGCGGGATGGCCGACAAAATCGGGATGCCGACGTGTTCGATAAACACTTCCTGAGTGGCCGCCGTGCCGCCTTGCATGCCGTCAAGCACGATCACGTCGGCCCCGGCTTTGACTGCCAGTTTGACGTCGTAGTACGGACGGCTGGCGCCGATTTTTACGTAGATGGGTTTTTCCCAGTCGGTGATTTCCCGCAGTTCGGCAATTTTGATCGCCAGGTCGTCCGGGCCGGTCCAGTCCGGGTGACGGCAGGCGCTGCGTTGATCGACGCCAATCGGCAAGGTGCGCATCCCGGCCACCCGCTCAGTGACTTTCATCCCCAGCAGCATGCCGCCACCGCCCGGTTTGGCGCCCTGCCCGAGGACAATTTCAATCGCGTCGGCCTTGCGCAAATCGTCCGGGTTCATGCCGTAGCGTGATGGCAAATACTGGTACACCAGATGCTGCGACTGGCCACGCTCTTCCGGGGTCATGCCGCCGTCGCCGGTGGTGGTGCTGGTCCCGGCGATGGTCGCGCCACGGCCCAGGGCTTCCTTGGCATTGGCGGATAAAGCACCGAAACTCATCCCGGCGATGGTAACCGGAATTTTCAGGTGAATCGGCTTCTTCGCGAAGCGATTGCCGAGGATCACATCGGTGCCGCACTTCTCGCGATAGCCTTCCAGCGGGTAGCGCGAGACGCTGGCGCCGAGCAACAGCAAGTCATCAAAATGCGGCAGTTTGCGTTTGGTGCCACCGCCACGAATATCGTAGATACCGGTTTCGGCCGCGCGCTGGATCTCCTGAATCGTCAGGCGATCGAAGGTGGCCGATTCGCGCAGTACCGGCGTGGTTGGCGTTGGGTTAGTGGAATCGCTCATGGGGTTCTCCTCGCGCGGATCAGTACGCGGACGCGTTATCGACTTTGAAGTTGTACAGCTGACGGGCCGAGCCATAGCGCTTGAACTCGGCGGCTTTGTGCGCAAAACCGGCTACATCCAGCAGCCCTTGCAGCTCTTGCAAATGTTCGGCGCGCATCTCTTTTTCAACACAGTCCGACCCCAGCGACTCGACGCTGCCGCGCACATAGATGTGGGTTTCGTACAGCGAGTCGCCCAGCGCATCACCGGCATCGCCGCACACCACCAGACGCCCGGCCTGGCCCATAAAACAGCTCATGTGGCCAATGCTGCCGCCGACCACAATGTCGATGCCTTTCATGGAAATCCCGCAGCGCGCCCCGGCATCGCCCTCAATCACCAGCAGGCCGCCATGGGCAGTGGCCCCGGCCGCCTGCGAAGCGCTGCCTTTGACCCGCACCACGCCCGACATCATGTTTTCGGCGCAGCCCACGCCGACGTTGCCGTGCACGGTAATCGTCGCCTGCTGGTTCATGCCCGCGCAGTAGTAACCGGCGTGGCCTTCAATATCGATGGACACGGCCTGATTCACGCCCACCGCGAGGTTGTGCTTGCCGTTGGAGTGCGTCACCCGCCATTCGGCGTCGATAACGTTATGAACCTGGTCGTGCAGCGCCTGATTGAGTTCGCGCACGCTGGCAATGGAAAGATCGATGGTTTTCATGTGTGCGCTCCTTAAGCTGACTCGCGTTCCCAGATGTACAACGTGGCCGGTGCCGGTTCCCAGATCCGTGCGTGTTCAATGCCCGGCAGGCTCGACAGCGCCTGATACTCAGAAGCCATGGCCACGTAATCGTCGGTTTCGGCCAAAATCGCCGGCTTGCAGGCAATCGGATCGCGGATCACCGCAAAACCGTTACGGGTGCCGATGGCGAAGGTGTAGAAACCGTCGAGGTCTTCCAGCGCGTGGTCCAGCGCATCTTTCAGCGAGTCGCCCTGTTGCAGGCGCCAGGTCAGATAACCGGCCGCGACTTCGGTGTCGTTATCGGTTTCGAAATGAATCCCTTCGCGCTTGAGCTCCTGACGCAAGCGGAAGTGATTGGACAGCGAGCCGTTGTGCACCAGGCACAAGTCGGCGCCGGTCGAAAACGGGTGGCTGCCTTCCATGGTCACCGCACTTTCCGTGGCCATGCGGGTGTGGCCGATGATGTGGCTGCCCTGCATGCCGGCCAGGCCGAAGCGCCGGGAGATGTCCTCAGGCAGGCCCATGCCCTTAAGGATCTCGATGCTCTGCCCGGCGCTCATGATGCGCACCGTCGGCGCCAGCTCAGCCAGTGCGGCACGCACTGATGCCTCGTCGGCATTGACCTTGAGCACCGCAGCGCTGGCGTTCTGGAACCAGTCCAGCGAGCAGCCCAGGCGCCCTTCCAGCGCGCCCATCAGGTTGTTCCAGTCAAAGCTTTCAGTGGTTGCCTGCAACGTCAATTTGACCCAGCCTGCCGCCACTTCGTCGCCGTAGATAGCAAAGCCGGCACTGTCCGGACCGCGATCCGTCATGGCCTGCAACATGGGTTCAAACAACGTGCCGAGCCGGGCTTCCAGCTGCGGGTTTTTCAGATACAGACCTACGATTCCACACATAAGAGCAGTCCTCAGGTTGTTCGGGAGCGGCTGTGCCGCCAGACATAATCAGAAGAATTCGGTGTAACGCTTGATTTCCCAGTCGGAGACGTGGCGGCTGTACTCCACCCATTCCATGCGCTTGAGCTTGATGAACTCGCCAACGATTTGCGGGCCGAGCACCTCGGCAAACAGCGGGTCGGCTTGCAACGCGTCACAGGCTTCCTTGAGCGATTGCGGCAAGGTCTTGATGCCCCGGGCGGCAATTTCTTCGAGGCTCAGGCTGTAGAGGTTTTCGTTGCAGACGTGGTCGATTTCCAGTTGGCGATCGATGCCGTCGAGCCCGGCCGCGATGATCGCTGCGCTGACCAGATACGGGTTGCACCCGGCATCCGGCAGGCGAAATTCCAGACGCCCGTATGGCACGCGGACCATGGCCGAACGGTTGTTGGCGCCGAAGGCGATAAAAGCCGGTGCCCAGGTGGCGCCGGACAAGGACTGCCCTACCACCAGGCGCTTGTAAGAGTTGACGGTCGGCGCAGCGAAGGCACACAGGGCCGGGCCGTGGGCGAGCAGACCGGCAGCAAAGTGATAAGCCATTTTCGACAGGCCCATGCCGCTGGGATCGCTGGCGTCATGGAACAGGTTTTTGTTCTCGGCGCTGCTGATTGACAGGTGAAAGTGCATGCCGTTGCCCGCCCGCTTGGGGTCCGGCTTGGGCATGAATGAGCAAATCATGCCCAAATCGTTGGCGATCTCACCAGCCGCCATGCGAAAGAACGTGAAGCGGTCAGCGGAGGTCAGCGCATCGCTGTAGGTGTAATTGATTTCGAATTGGCCGTTGGCGTCTTCGTGGTCGATTTGGTAGACCTCGAAGTCCACCGCTTGCAGGGCTTCGGTGAGCTTTTCCAGAAACTCCCGGGAGCGCGACAGGCCTTTGTAGTCGTAGCAAGGCTTGTCGAGGTTGTCGCTGGGGTCGACCAGTTGCAGGGTGCCGTGCTCGTCACGGCGCATCAGGTTGAACTCAGGCTCCAGCCCGGTGTTGAGGGTCCAGCCCTTGTCCGCCAGGCGCTGAACCTGTTGCTGCAACACATAACGGCTGTCGTAAGGGTGCGGCTTGCCATCCACATGCCCCACGCACACCACTCGCCCGTAACCTGGCTGCCAGGGCACCGGGGTCAGGGTCGACAAATCGCCACGGGCCATAAAATCCGCGCCGTGGGGCTCCATGCCCATGCCACTAATGGCAAAACCGGCGAACCCGGCGCCCTCTTCGGCGACGGTCTTGAGGCCACAAATAGGCACCGACTTGGTTTTCGCCGCACCGTGAATATCGACAAACTGCGCAAGCACGTACTTGATCCCGTGCTTATCGATGATGCGCTGGGTTTCTGCTGGCAGCATTACTCGTCACTCCTGGCGAAAGGCAAAACAGTGAGGGTTGGCCTTAACCGTCTTTTTATTCCTAAAAAGAAAGTTAGTTTCCCAATAGGAATGCAAAGCCCTTGCCAGAGTTGTCAGCGCTGCGTCAAAACGCCTCCAGGGGCGTTTTCGTGCTGTCTATATGGGAAAAATCTTTTCCCGGTGGGAATATGGCCAATGATCCGCTAGCCTGTAACCAGCTTTTTGCACTTTCTCAGTGCGAAACTATTATTACTGAACGGAAAGTGTGCAGGACTGAATGACGATGCCAACCGAACCCGCTCCACGGCTCAAGCTTGAGCAATACTTGGGCATGCAGATAAAGCGCCAACGCCAGGCTCAGGATTTGAAGTTGTCCGACGTGGCCAAAATTGCCGATATCAGCCAGGGCATGTTGAGCAAAATCGAAAACGCCCAGGTCTCTACCAGCCTCGATACCTTGAGCCGCCTGTGCGACGTGCTCGGCTTGCCGATGTCCAAGCTGTTCAGTGAATACGATCAGCAGGACGGCAGCGCGCTGCTGGTCAAGGCCGACCAAGGCATGGAGGTGGTGCGCCGGGGCACCGAGAAAGGCCACACCTACCACTTGCTCAACCACACACGCGGCCCGAAGAAGAGTTTTGAGGCGTACATGGTGAGCATGGACGACGCCAGCGAAGAGTTCCCGACCTTCGCCCATCCGGGCACCGAGTTTTTGCATTTGCTGGAAGGCGAATTGATTTATCGCCACGGCAACCAGTTGTACCGCATGCAGGCGGGGGACAGCCTGACCTTCGAAGGCGACATCCCCCACGGGCCGGAACAGCTGGTGCAAGTACCGATTCGTTTGTTGTCGATCATGAACTACGGCAACGACAAGGAATAAGCCCCCTGCCCCCTCGCGATCTTTTTTGAAGATCAAAAGATCGCGAGGCAAGCTCGCTCCTACAGATGCGTATCTTTTCCCCGCATAAAATTCCTGTCAGTTAAAAAACTTTCTTAAAACCTCTGGACGCGGCGCGGGCATTCCCCTATAAAGCCAACATTCAGGAATATTTTATTCCCTTCAAGAAAGTACGTTCCACCTCGAGAACGGCTGTGCTGATGTCTTTTTTCGCCCTGCGATGAGCTGCCACTACCTTCCCGAGGATGTGTCATGCAACACGAAAAAAACCATTTCATCATCAAGGTCACGTGTCCGGCGGTGTCTGGCATCGTTGCTGCCGTGACCACGTTTCTGGCGGACAACGGTTGCTACATCGGGGAGATGGCGCAATTTGACGATGAGTTCAGCGGGCGCTTTTTCATGCGGGCCGTGTTTCGCTTCAACGATGAGCAGGCCGCTGACCTTCAGCAGATCAAAGACGGGTTCAGTGACGTTGCCGCCGCCTTCGACATGACCTGGGAACTCCACGACACCCGCCAGCCTATGCGTGTGTTGCTGATGGTGAGCAAGTACGACCATTGCCTGGGTGACTTGCTGTACCGCTACCACAAGGGCGAGGTCGACATGACCATCACCGCCATTGTTTCCAACCACCTCGACCTGCGGCCCATGGCTGAGCGTGAGGGTATCCGCTTCATTTACCTGCCCGTCAACAAAGACACCAAGACCCGGCAAGAAGCCGAACTGATGAAAATCGTCGACGACACCGGCACCGAGCTGGTGGTGTTGGCGCGTTACATGCAGATCCTCTCCGACGACCTGTGCCAACAGCTGTCAGGTCGGGCGATCAATATCCACCATTCGTTCCTGCCCGGTTTCAAGGGCGCCAAGCCGTATCACCAGGCCTGGCAACGCGGGGTAAAGCTGATCGGGGCCACCGCGCATTACGTGACCAGCGACCTGGACGAGGGGCCGATCATTGAGCAGCAAGTGCAACGGGTCGATCACGTCCATTTGCCGGAAGATCTGGTGGCAATCGGGCGCGACACCGAAACCGTGGCGCTGTCCAGGGCGGTCAAATACCACCTTGAACATCGGGTGTTTCTCAACCAGGACAGAACGGTGATTTTCCGGTGAATACGCCCCTTTTGATTGACGGTAAAGCCGCCGCCACACGCGTGTTGCAGCAAGTGCGCGAAGATGTAGCCAGCCTCTACGAGCAGGCCATTGAGCCCACCCTGGCGGTGATTCTGGTGGGCAACGACCCGGCCAGTCAGGTGTATGTGCGCAACAAGGTCCTGCGCGCCGAAGAGGTTGGTATTCGTTCGCTGGAACATCGCCTGCCGAGCGATACAGAGACTGAACACTTGCTGCAGTTGATCGCCAGCTTGAATGCCGACCGTTCGGTTCACGGTGTGTTGCTGCAACTGCCCCTGCCCGCGCATATCGACGAACTGCGCGCCCTGCAGGCGATCAGCCCGGACAAGGACGTCGACGGTTTCCACAGTGACAACGTCGGCGGGCTGAGCCAGGGCCGCGCGGTGCTGGCGCCCTGCACACCCAGCGGCTGCCTGTATTTGCTCAAGCAGGCTTGCGGTGATTTGCGCGGCAAGCACGCGGTGGTGATTGGGCGCTCGAACATCGTCGGTAAACCCATGGCCGCCCTGCTGTTGCAAGCCGACTGCTCGGTGACCGTGCTCCACTCACGCAGCCAGGACCCGCAAGCGCTGTGCCGCCAGGCCGACATTGTGATCGCCGCCGTGGGCCGCCCGCGCCTGATCGACGCCGATTGGCTCAAGCCCGGCGCCGTGGTGATTGATGTCGGCATCAACCGCATCGATGACAACGGTCGCAGCCGCCTGGTCGGTGATGTGGATTTCGACAGCGCACTGACCCGCGTCGCGGCCATCACCCCGGTGCCCGGCGGTGTCGGCCCGATGACCATCGCTTTTCTAATGAAAAACACCGTGACCGCCGCCCTTAATCAATCTCAGGCGCAACGCAGCCTGTCGGAGGCCGTATGCCTTTCAATCTCTTGAAATACGGGCTGAGTTCGGAGTACCCGGTAGAGGTCGACTTACCGCCGCCCAAGGCGCTCAAACCCAGCTATGACGTGGTCATCATCGGCGCGGGCGGGCATGGCCTGGCCACCGCTTATTACCTGTCCAAATACCACGGCATCAGCAATATCGCGGTACTCGAAAAGGCCTATCTGGGGGGCGGCAATACGGCGCGCAACACGGCAGTCATTCGCTCCAACTACCTGACCAGCGAAGGCGTGAAGTTTTACGCCGAGTCAGTGCGGATGTTCCAGTCGCTGTCCAACGAATTCGACTTCAACATCATGTATTCGGAGCGCGGCCAACTGACGCTGGCCCACACCGATGCCACCGTGCGTTCGTTCCGCCAGCGGGCCGAGGTCAACAAGCACTTTGGCGGGCGCAGCGAGATGATCGACCGCCAGCAGATCCGCGAACTGGTGCCCACCCTCAACCTCGATCCCGGCCACCTGCCGGTGCTCGCCGGGCTGTGGCACATCGACGGCGCCACCGCCCGCCACGATGCCGTGGCCTGGGGTTATGCCAAGCAGGCGGCCAAGCGCGGGGTGGAGATTCATCAACTGACCGAGGTTCAAGACCTGGTGATCGAGAACGGCGCGATCACCGCCGTCAAAACCAACCGCGGGACGATCCGCTGCGGTTGCGCCGTGCAGGCCATTGCCGGGCACAGCTCACTGCTGATGGCCAAAGCCGGGATCCGCTCGCCGATTCAGACCTTCCCGTTGCAAGCCATGGTCACGCAACCTTTCAAGCCGTTTCTCGACCCACTGGTGAGTTCGTCAGCACTGCACTGTTACGTGCAGCAAACCAGCCGTGGCGAAGTGGTATTCGGTGGCGGCTCCGACCCCTACCCGCTGTACAACACGCGCTCGACCCTGGACTTGAAAGAAAGCCTGCTGGCCCACGCCATCGAGATGTTCCCTTTTTTGGCCAACGCCAAACTGATGCGCCAATGGGCCGGGAGCACCGACATGACCCCCGACTACAGCCCGATCATGGGTTTGTCGCCGGTGAAAAATTACTACCTCGACGCCGGCTGGGGCACGTGGGGCTTCAAGGCCACGCCCATCTGCGGCAAGACCATGGCCGAGCTGGTTGCCAGCGGCGGCAAGGTGCCCGAGCTGATCAAACCGTTCGCCCTCGAACGTTTTTCAACCTTCCAGCAAGTCAACGAAATGGGCGCCACGGCGGCCAGCCACTGACCCGGAGCACGCAATGAAAATCATGATGTGCCCGCTCAACGGGCCGCGCAATATCAGTGAGTTCACCTACGGCGGCGAGTTCAAGGTCATGCCAGACCCAACCACCTGCAGCGATGGCGAATGGGCCGACTACGTGTTCAACAGCGAAAACCTCGCCGGGGTGGTGCGCGAATGGTGGATGCACACGCCGTCCAGCTACTGGTTTATCGCCGAGCGCCACACCGTCAGCGATGAAGTACTGCGCACCTTCGACCCCAAAGAGCTGTTTACCCGCCGTGTCGAGTTCAGCACCGCCGCCAAGGAGATTGCAGGATGAACCGCCTCCCCGCCCCGATGGGCCTGCTGATCGACCGTCATCAGCCGCTGGACTTCACCTTCGATGGCGAGCGCTACCAGGGACTGCAAGGTGACAGCATTGCCAGTGCGTTGCTGGCCAACGGCCGGTTTCTGCTCTCCCGTTCGTTCAAATACCACCGCCCCCGTGGCCCGCTGACCATGGCCGGGCAAGACGCCAACAGCCTGGTGCAACTGCCCAAAGAACCCAACGTGCTGGCCGATGCCTGCCCGTTGACGTCGGGTTTGCAGGTCAGCGCGCAAAACGTCAACGGCAGCCTGGACCATGACCGCGACGCCTGGCTGGGCAAGTTTTCCAAATTCATGCCGGTGGGGTTCTACTACCGCTCGTTCTACAAGCCCAAGGGCATGTGGAAGCTCTGGGAGCCGATGATTCGCAAAAAAGCCGGGCTGGGTGTGCTCGATCTGAACTTCACCCCCGAGTACTACGACAAGGCGTACCTGTTCACGGATCTGGCGGTGATCGGCGCCGGGCCTGCCGGTTTGCAAGCCGCGCTGACGGCCGCCAATGCCGGGGCCAAGGTGCTGCTGATCGAGCAGCAAGCGGTGCTCGGTGGCTCGCTGACCTATGCCCGCTTCGACATTGAAGGCATCCAGGCCAACGCTGTGCGCCATTCGCTGCTGGCGCAAGTGGTGCAGCACGCCAATATTAAAGTGCTCACCGAGGCGACCTGTAACGCCTGGTTCACCGACAACTACCTGCCGGTAATTCAGGGCAAACGCCTGTACAAGGTGCGGGCCAGCCAATGCCTGGTGTGCAGCGGCTCGTTCGATCAGCCGGTGATCTTTCGCAACAACGACTTGCCGGGGGTGATGCTGAGCAGTGCCGCCCAGCGCCTGATGAAACTCTATGCGGTCAAGCCTGGCCAGCGGGCCGTGGTACTGACCGGTAATGACGACGGGTATCTGGCCGCGCTGGATTTGCATGAGCAAGGCGTGGCGGTTGCATCGCTGATCGACCTGCGGGCCGCGCCGGGTAATCCGGCGCTGCGTGAAGCCTTGCTGCAACGCAAGATCCCGTGCCTGAACAACAGCACCGTGTACGAAGCCCTGCACGAAAAAGGCATGCGCCACGTGACCGGGGTCGAGGTGCGCACCATCCTCGCCCAAGGCCGCGTGGCCGACAGCGGCAAACGTCTGGACTGCGACCTGTTGTGCATGTCGGCAGGCTATATGCCGGTCTATCAACTGCTGTGCCAGGCGGGCGGCAAACTGGCCTATGACGACCAGCGCGCCGAGTTCACCCTCAGCGGGCTGCCACAAAACTTGCTGGTTGCCGGGTCCGTCAATGGCCGCCACTCACTGGACAACGTACTCGCCGACGGCGCCCGTGCCGGTGCCGCTGCGGCACGGGCACTCGGTCTGAGCGCAGACGCAGCCCCTGAACGGTGGCGGGCAGAAGCGCCAGTCAACTTCAGTTGGCCGATTTTTCCGCACCCCAAGGGCAAAGACTTCGTCGACTTTGACGAAGACCTGCAAGTGGCCGACATCGTCAACGCCACACGCATCGGCTATCGCGACGTGCAACTGGTCAAACGCTACTCCACCGTGGGCATGGGCCCGTCCCAAGGCCGCCACTCTGCACTGCCCACCGCACGCCTGGTGGCGTGGGCGACGCAACGCAATATCAGCGAGACCGGGGTCACCACCGCGCGGCCGCCGTTTGTGGCAGAAAAACTCGCCCATGTGGCCGGTCGCGCGTTTGACCCGTATCGCCAAACACCCATGCACATCCGCCATGTGCAGGCAGGCGCGAAAATGATGCCGGCCGGTATCTGGCAACGCCCGGCCTACTACGGCGCGGTCAAAGACCGCGAAGCCTGCATGCAGGCCGAAGCCCTGCACGTGCGCAACAAGGTCGGCATCATTGACGTGTCGACCCTGGGCGGCCTCGATGTGCGCGGCCCGGATGCGGCCGAGCTGTTGAACCGCCTGTACACCTTTGCCTTCATCAAGCAGCCCGTGGGGCGCTCGCGCTATGCGCTGATGACCAACGAACACGGGGTGGTGATTGATGATGGCGTGTGCGCACGCTTTGCCGAGCAGCACTTTTACGTCACCGCCACCACCAGCGGCGTAGACCGCATTTACCAGCAGATGCTGAAGTGGAATGCGCAATGGCGTCTGGACGTCGACATCACCAACGTGACCGCCGCCATTTGCGCGGTCAACGTGGCCGGGCCGGACTCACGCAAAGTCCTCGAACTGCTCTGTTCTGACCTCGATTTAAGTGCCAGTGCCTTCCCGTATCTGGGCGTGCGCCAAGGCACGGTGGCCGGGATTGCAGCACGCTTGCTGCGGGTCGGTTTTGTCGGCGAGCTGGGGTATGAGATCCACGTTCCGGCCCGTCACGGGCTGGCGCTCTGGGATGCCCTGATCAGCGCTGGCGAAGCGTTTGATATTCGCCCGTTTGGCGTTGAGACCCAGCGCTTGCTACGCCTTGAAAAAGGCCACGTGATCATCAGCCAGGACACCGACGGCATGACCCACCCGGCAGAAATCGACATGGGCTGGGCGGTGAGCCGCAATAAACCCTTCTTCGTCGGACGGCGCTCGGTGGACATCCTCGAAGCCCAATCGCTCAAGCGCAAACTGGTGGGCTTCAGCTTGCCCAAAGACAGCGCGCAACCGCTTGAAGGGCATCTGGTGCTTAACGGCCCTGACATCAGCGGCAGCGTCACCTCCTGTGAATACTCCGCCAGCCTGGGCAAGATCATCGGCCTGGCCTATGCGGGCATCGACCAGAGCACGCCGGGGCAACGCATCCCGATCCGTGTTGAAGGGGGTGTGACCGTCCAGGCCGAGGTTGTCGCCCTGCCCTTCTTTGACCCTGAAAACCAGCGCCAGGAGCTTTGACCCATGACCAGCCTGAGACAACAGCAAGTGCCCTTTATTGGCTGTGCCCTGAGCGACTTGACCGACCTGCCCCGGGTCGGCTTTCGCGGGGCTGACAGCGCCGACTACCTGCGCGGCCGCGGCTTCGAACTGCCGACCAGCCCGAACCGCGCCGTCACCCAGCCTGACGGCAGCCTGGTGGCACGGCTGTCACAGACCGAATACCTGCTGATCGCCAGCCACCTGCAAGACGAACGCATCGCCGACGAAGAAGCACGCTGGGAGATGGACCATCAAGCCAACTACCTGCTGCCGCGCCAGGACAGCCACGGCTGTTTCCAGCTCAGTGGGGAGCACCTGAGCGCGATCATGGCCAAGCTTTGCGGCGTCGACCTGAGTGCCGAAGCTTTCGGGTTTGGCGCCGTGGCGCAAACCTCGGCGGCGCGTATCAACGTCATCGTGATCAATTCGGGCAGTGCGCAGCAGCCGGCTTTGCACATCCTGTTTGACCGGCCCTCGAAAGCCTATTTCCACGAGGCGCTGGTGGATGCGATGCAGGAGTTTATTGGGGGGTAAAAAGGCCTGCAGGAGCTGCCGCCCCGTCTTCGACGCCGCGCTGTCGCGCAGCAAACAGGCCACCAAATATCTTCAGCATCCCCCAATCGGTTCCCTCTCCTTCGGGAGAGGGCTAGGGTGAGGGGGCTCTTAGATCAAGATCAACATATCGCGAGGCAAGCTCGCTCCTACCGTTGGGTGACGCTTTTCAATGCAGCGAAGCCGCTTCCAGAATCAGGTCCGCACCGCGCTCTGCCACGGCCATGACCGCGCCCTGGATGTTGCCGGAGACCATTGACGGAATCACCGAAGCATCGACCACGCGCAACCCCGTCATGCCCCGCACCCGCAGGGACGAGTCGACCACGGCATCGGCATCTTCGCCCATGCGGCAGGTGGCGATGGGGTGATAGATTGTCTGGCCGTTGCGTTGGGCAAACTCAAGCCATTGTTCATCGGTCTGCACGTCAATACCCGGTCCGGTTTCCAGCTCGACAAAGGCTTGCATGGCAGGCCGCTGCATGATCCGCCGGGCGATTTTCATGCCCTCGATCAGGCTTTGGCGGTCTTCTTCGACGCTCAAGAAGTTTGGCCGAATGGCCGGCATAATCTGGGGGTCGGCTGACTGGATATGGATGCTGCCCTTGGACTTTGGCCGCAACTGGCTAACCCCGATGGTCATGCCCGGGTGCTTGTCGAGAATCCGCTCGGCCGCGTTGGCGTAGCTGGCGTGCACCACAAAGTACTGCACGTCCGGGGTTGGCATCTGCGCCTGGCTTTTGACAAACCCGTGCACCAGCCCGGTACCCAGGGTCAGAATCCCGGTGTGCTGGGTGAAGTACTCGAACACCGCCATGCCCAAACGCCAGCCACGGGCCATTTGGTTGAGGGTGATCGCGTTTTTGAGTTTCCAGTTCAGGCGGGTGGCAAAGTGATCGATGTAGTTTTCACCGACCCCGTCCAGCCGGTGCTTGACCGCGATGCCGACTTTTTCGAGGACATCCGGGCGACCGATCCCGGACAACTCAAGGATCTGTGGCGACTGGATCGCCCCGGCACAGAGGATCACGTCCTGTAACGCGTTGACAGTGATTTCCCGGCCATTCTGGCGGTAAGTGATGCCCGTGCAGCGATTGCCCTTGAGCTCCAGGCGCAACACATGGGCATGGGTTTCAATGGTCAGGTTGGGCCTGCGCCGGGCCGGATTCAGGTAACCGTCAACCACGCTCCAGCGCCGCCCTTTGTGCTGGACCACCTGGTAGTAGCCGAAACCGGTCTGCTGATCATTGTTGTAGTCACTGTTGAACGGCTGATTGTCTTGCTTGGCCGCCAGCATGAACGCATCGGCAATGGGATAGCGCTCAGACACCTGGCTGAGGTGCATCGGGCCATCATGACCGCGGCGATGATCGCCCAGCGGGTAGTTTTCGATTTTCTTGAAGTATGGTTTGAGGGTGGTGAAGTTCCAGCCCTTGGCGCCAGCGGCCTCCCAGGCGTCGTAATCACCCGGCTGACCGCGCACGTAGATCATGCCGTTGATCAAGGTCGAGCCGCCGAGGCCTTTGCCGCGCGGCACGGCAATTTCGCGGCCTTGGGTGTTCTCTTCGGCCTGGGTCTTGAAACGCCAGTTATAGCGTTTGTCGACCAGCAGTTTGCTGAAGCCTGCCGGAATCGGAATCCAGAAACCCTTGGGTTCACCCCCGGCTTCCAGCACCAGGACACGGTACTTGCCGGAGGCAGTCAAACGGTTGGCGAGAATGCAGCCTGCGGTGCCGCCGCCGACGATGATGTAATCAAACGCACTCATGACAGGACTCTTTCTTGCTCGACGACATCGCTGCTGCCATCAACTCAATCTGACAGAGCAGCATAGGCAGCCCTTCGTGGATCCGGCAGCCAACTTTTTGCGCCGCCGCCAATAATGGGGTGATGACAGGTTTCATGATGATCTCGGCAACCACTTGATCGGCCGTGAGCAGCGTGACGTCACACGGCAGCGGGTCGCCCTCCTTAAGCCCCAGTGACGTACCGTTGACCACCAGGTCGTAGCCTGAAGGGTCGGAGGTTCCGACCGTGACTTGCAGATCAGGAAACGCCTTGGCGAGACGGTCAACCAGCGACGTGGCTTTCTCGCGACTGCGGTTGGCGATGGTCAGCCAGCCAATCCCGGAGGCTGCCAGGGCAAAAGCGATGGCATTGGCCGCACCGCCTGCGCCCGCCAGGTACACCGCGCGGCCTTCAAGTTCGATGCCCGCCTGGCGCAAGCCGCTGACAAAGCCTTCGCCATCGAGAATTTCACCGTGCAATTTGCCGTCGCAGGTACGGGTCACAACGTTCACCGCACCCACCAGGCGCGCGGCCTCGGAAACGCTGTCGCACAGATCAACAATGGCGGTTTTGTGTGGCACCGTGACGATAAAACCGTCAAGGCTCTTGATACCGCGCAGGCCGTTGACTACCCGTTCAAGGTCGGACGGCGACACATGAAACGGCACGAGCACCTGGTCCAGCCCCATCGAGGAAAACAGCCGGTTCATGGCCTGCGGGGTCTGCACGTGGTGGATCGGGTCGGCAAGGATGGCGAACACCCGTGTGGTGCCGCTTATTTGAGTGATGTCAGTCATTGCTTCAGGCCAGGGTGTAGGCGGTTTTTACGCCTGTATAGAATTCACGGGCATAGCTGCCCTGCTCTCGTGTGCCGTAACTGGAGGCCTTTCGGCCGCCAAACGGGGCGTGATAGTCGACGCCTGCGGTGGCCACATTGACCATCACCATGCCCGCGCCGGAACGCTGCTTGAAGTCAGCGGCGTATTTCAGCGAGGTGGTGCAGATGCCTGAGGACAAGCCGAAATCAGTGTCGTTGGCCAACTCAACGGCCTGCTCGTAATCCTTGACCCGAATCACGCTGGCCACCGGACCAAAGACTTCTTCGCGGTTGATGCGCATGTCGTTGGTGGTCTCGGTAATCAGCGCCGGGGACAAGTAAAAGCCCGGTGTTGCGCGTTCCAGCCGTTCGCCGCCAAAGACCAGATTGCCGCCTTCACTGCACGCAATGTCGATGTACTCGCAGTCCTGCTTGAGTTGCGCCTGGGACACCACCGGGCCCATGTCGCAGCCGTCGGCCAGCGCATGGTCGACCCGCAGCCCGGCGAGCCGTTGTTTCACGGCCTCGACAAAGCGGTCGTGGATGCCGTCTTGCACGATCAAGCGGCTGGAAGCGGTACAGCGCTGGCCGGTCGAGAAATACGAACCGGACACCGCGACTTCCACGGCTTGCTGCAAATCGGCGTCATCCAGAATCACCAGCGGGTTTTTACCGCCCATTTCCAATTGCACCTTGGCGCCCCTTTCCATGCAGGCCACGCCCACCTGGCGGCCGGTGAAGGTTGAGCCGGTAAAGGTCACCGCGCGCACTTTGCGCGAATGGGCCAAGACGTCACCCACTTTCGAACCCGGCCCCATGACCAGGTTAAACACACCGGCCGGCAGCGCCCCGGCCCGCACAATGATTTCGGCCAGCGCCCAGGCACTGCCCGGCACCAGATCTGCGGGTTTGAAGACCACGGTATTGCCGAACGCCAATGCGGGGGCGATCTTCCACGCAGGGATCGCCATGGGGAAGTTCCACGGCGTGATGATCCCGATCACCCCTTCAGGCTCACGGCGTACATCGACCTCGACGCCAGGGCGAATGGAAGGCAAACGCTCACCTGACATTCGCAAGGCTTCACCGGCGAAAAATTTGAACACGCGCCCGGCCCGCACCACTTCCCCGACGCCTTCGCCGAGGGTTTTCCCTTCTTCACGGGCCAGCAAACGCCCGAGTTCTTCGCGACGCGCGAGGACCTCGCTGCCGATACGGTCCAGCGCGTCACTGCGTTGTTCTGCGGTAAATTTTGCCCATGCGGCCTGCGCATCAAACGCTGCTTCAACCGCCGCTTGCGCCTGCGTGGTATCAGCCCGCGCATACTCGCCGATTACATCGTTGGTGTCTGACGGATTGATGTTCAGGTTCACATCAACGCCGCTAACCCACTCTCCGCCTATATAGTTTTTATTCACGCGTAGTGCTCCAGCGAGGGAATAAACACGTTCCAGGTTCACTATGAACATGCGGCCTTGAGGACAGCCGAACGCCTTGACCATGACGCAGGGCGCCAGCTTTTAGGGGGCGAAATACCCTGGAAAGTGCAGTCAATCGCTACTAAGAAGGTGATGGCAAAAACATACGCTGAAGGCCGGACAGCGTCTATGAATTGGCTATGACGGGGGTTCATACCCGCTGTGCCAGGACGGCACAGGGCTATTGGTTTGCTGCCACCGTCTTCGACGCCGCGCTGTCGCGCAACAAACAGGCCAGCGAATATCTTCAGCATCCCCCAATCGGTTCCCTCTCCTTCGGGAGAGGCGTGGTGAGGGGGCACTTAGATCAAGATCAAAAGATCGAGAGGCAAGCTCGCTCCTACAGAAGCCTGTTTACGGTTAACCCGGATACCGGGTTTCCATGACCACGGACAAGGCGTCCGGGCGCCAGAATTCCTGGTCAAACTCAACCGGCTGGCCGACTTCACCAAAGTTCAGGCGTTCGAGGTACAAGCTGCTGGAACCGACACTGAGTTGCAGCAGCTCGGCCTGATGCTCGTCCACGGTGCCGGTGTGCATGGCCAGTTCGCAGCGCGACTGGACACGGCCAAAACGCTCTCTCAGCACCGTGGTCAGAGAGGTGTTGAGGTCGGCATCAAGTAACCCCGGGCACCAACTGGCGACCAGTGCGTTGAATTCCAGAAGCACCGGACGCCGATCTACCCAGCGCCGCCGTTGCAAATAAAACACCGGTTCGTCAGCCGATGCCAAGCCCATCCGCCGTGCCAGCCAACTGCCCGCCGGGCGCAGTTCGGCGTGCAGGCATTCGGTTAATGGCGTACGCCCTTGGGCGGCAACGTAGTCCATAAAGCCGGTGATGCGGGTCGGGTCGTAGCGAATGCGTTGGGGGCTGACGAACCAGCCCCGGCGGTTTTCCCGGTACACCACCCCTTCGGCTTCGAGCTGCTGCAACGCTTGGCGCAATGTCACGCGGGTGCAGCCAAAACGCTCGGCCATCTCACGTTCGGACGGAAATTTGTGGTCAGCCTGGGGCGTCCCGCTGGCGACGTCAGCGGCAATTTCGTCACGAATACGCAAGTAATGAGGAGACACAGGATCAAATGGCATTGGCACATCCACGGGCTTGGGTCTGCGCTTCCTGGCTCAGCAGGTCACGCTTCCAGCTACGGTAGCCATAGAACGCCAACAGCACAAACCCGGCATACAGGCCTGCCGTCAGTTGCAGGTCTTTGCTCAAGTACATGCCCACGTAGACAACGTCCAGGGCTATCCATAACGCCCAGCTGGCCACGTATTTTCGGGCCGCCCAGACGCTGGCGACCAGGCTGAACGCGGTCAATGAAGCGTCCAGCCACGGCACAGCGGCATCGGTAAAACTGGACATCAGGCCGCCTAGCAACACGGTGCCGATGACACCGGCAATCGCGCCCAGTACGGCATCGCGTAATGGCAGCCGCGCCACGTGCACTTTGCCGTGATCCAGCCCGCCCTGGCTCCAGCGCCACCAGCCGTAACCTTGCAGAAAGGCAAAGATGATTTGCAGCAAGGTGTCGGAATACAACTTGGCGTCGAAAAAAATCCACGCATACAACAACACGGCCACGACACTGACCGGCCAGCACCAGCGGATGCGCTGGGTGGTTAGCCAGACCCCGAGGACATTGATCAGCACGGCGACGATTTCCAGATTTGACATTCTTGCGCCCTCAATAAAGTGGTGCAGCACGCAGGGGTGCTGCCCGAATCAGAAGTTCACCGTGGCGGACAAACGCGCGGTTCGCGGCGCACCCTGGAATACGTAGTCGTCGCCCATGTAGGCACCCACGTCACGCCAGTAGCGTTTGTCGAACAGGTTGTCGACCGTCAGGCGAAACACCGTGTCGTAGCCTTCGATGCGGGTGCTGTAGCGGCTGCCGACATCGAACACGGTGTAACCGGCGGCTTTGACGCTACCCTGCTGATTGGCATATTTGCTGGCGCTGTATTGCCCACCGCCCAGCAAGGCTAACCCTGGCACCCCCGGGATGCTGTAGTCAGCGTGCAGGCTGGCGCGCAGCTTCGGGACGTTGATGGCTTGATGCCCGTCATAGGCGTCGGTGCCGCTGTCGCTGACCCGGGCGCGGATGGCGGCAACACTGGCGGCGATTTGCAGGTTAGTGCTCACGTAGCCATTGGCCGATAACTCGATCCCGGTGTTTTTCTGCTTGCCCTGCTGCACGAAGGTGAAGCTGCCGTCGCCGTTGGGCTTGTTGTACTGGTAGTCCTGGCTGATCTGGAACAGCGCGGCAGTCAGGCTCAGGTTTTGCCAGTCGTGCTTGACCCCCAGCTCGATTTGGCGCGAGGTGGTGGGCGCGAGGATTTCACTGGCATTGGTGCTGAACCAGGCCGCCTGGCCGCCCAGTGACAAACCCTTGCTGTAGCTGAGGTACACCGAGGTATCCAGCCATGGCTTGTAGATCAAAGCCGCTTGCGGCAAAAACTCCGAGCGTTGGGTATGTCGATTGGTCGACCCGTCGCTGTCATAGGCTTTTTCGTCGAGGTGAATCTGCCGCCCGCCGAGCACGGTTTGCCACTGCTCGTTGAAACTGATGCGGTCGGTCACGAACACGCCGTATTGGCGGCTGTCGAGATGGCGGTAAGTGTGGCCCGGGGTGCCGTCATACGGCTCCAGTGGTTCAGGGGTGGTGCCAATCGTGCCAGAACCGATCATCTGGTTGAACTCAGGGCGGCTGTCGAGCACCCGGCGAAATGCGCTGCTGCCCACCGTCAGTTCATGCTTGAGCGAACCGGTGTCGAACTGGCCGCTGAGTGCCAGTTGCGCCTCATCATTGCGCCGCGTGTCATCGGGGTTGCGGTAGTCATAAATGTCGTAGTTGCCTTCTGGGCTGAAGGTGTTCGGCACGGCGGCGTCGGCGCAACTGGCCGAGCCATAGCAGCCCCAGGCGAAGGTGCTGTAGTCATCAATCACCACCCGGCTGCGCGAAGCGCTGAAGCTGGCTTTCCAGTTCTCGTTGAAGCGGTACTCGTACAAGCCGTCCATGTTCAGCGAGTTGATGGTCACCGGCTTCGACCAGCTTTGATAAGCCAGCAGATCGTGAGGGTTGACGTGATGAGGCAGCTCAGTGCCGCCCAGCAACTGATAACCCGGCACCGAGCGCTGTTGACGGCGCTGGTACTCGGCATTCAATTGCAACGTGCTGTTGGGGTCGATGTTCCAGTCCAGCGCCAGCGAGGCAAAATCGCGCTTGCCGTCGGCATGGTCGACATAGGAATGGATGTCTTCATGGGCCAGGTTGGTGCGGATACCCACCTGCTGCTCGCTGCCGAACCAGCCACCCAAATCAGTCGCCAGATAACTGCCGCCCTGATCGGTGGTCGATACCGTCACCGAGTGCACATTTTCCGGGCGTTTGGTCACGTAGTTAACAAGGCCGCCAGGCTCGGACACGCCACTTTGCAGGCCCGCCAGGCCTTTCAGCACTTCGACCTGCTGCTTGTTTTCCAGGCCGACGTTTTGCTCGCCGGTGATGGTACGGCCATTGATCTTGTAACTGCTGGCCGAATTCAAAGAGAAGCCGCGCACATCAAAGTTTTCGTAATAACCAATCGGCGCATAGCTTTCGCCCACGGAGGCGTCATTGCGCAGCACTTCGCTGAGCAGGCGCGCTTGCTGATCCTTGATCTGCTGATCGGTGATCACGCTGATTGCTGCGGGCGTGTCGAGCAGCGGCGCCGAGTCAAAGCCGCCGACCGAGGCGGAGGTGGCCTGATAACCGCTGTCGTGCTCGCCGACTACGGTTACGGCATCCAGTTGAACGCTATTGGATGAAGCCGCCGGGCTGTCGGCCCATGCCCCGGCGGGCAGCAAGGTCGTACCCACGCCACAGGCCATCAACATGCCTGCGCGTAACAGATTTGGCGAAAACCGAGGGAGGGATAACTCGGCAGTTCGATACAACATGACCATGAAAGCTCCTTAACGGGCACCGCCGTCACCGGCGCTATTTGCCAGGCACGGTGCCGCAAACGCGCCAGAACTGCAAAGCCCCGGTACTACTTGGATTGATTGGCCAGTGCCCGAAGGCCCGTGGACGTCAGGCCGGAGCTGCTCCGGTGGTCATTGGCAAGCGCGGGTCGGCGGTCCATTCCTGGAGGGAACCGTCGTAGATATAGACGTCGCAGCGACCGACTAATGTAAGGGCCAGGGCCTGCGCGGCGGCAGAAATACCGCCGCCGCAGTACACCACCACGGGTGCCGTGGCCTGCAACAGCGGCGCCAGCACCTCACGCAAAGCATGGGGTTCGAGGTAGCGACCGTGGTCATCGAACACACTGCGGGCTGGCACATTGAGGCTGCCCGGAATATGCCCGCGACGGGCATAACGGGTCACGGCGCTGCCCTCGAACAAACCGGCAGACAAGGCGCAGACCAGGGTCGCGGAGCGCTCCCCGGCGAGCACGGCCTCAACGCCTGCACGGTCGATCCACAAGCCTTCGACAAAGGCTGGCAGCCACTGGCTTGGCTGCGACACCTGCGCCCCGCTCTGCTCGGGCAAACCAGCGCGCTGCCAGGCCCTGAAACCGCCGTCCAGCACCTGGCTGTACAGGCCGACACTGCGCAGCATCCACCACAGCCGCGCCGCCCAGAATCCGTCATTACGGTCGTAGATCACCACCCGCCTTTGCGGGCTGATGCCCAGTTGCGTCAAGCCGTCCGCCAACTGCGCAATGCCCGGCAAGGCAAAACTGAACGACGCTTGCTGATCTGCCAGAGCGCCGTACAAGTCGGCATGCAACGCCCCCGGAATGTGTGCCTGCAGCCAGCCATCGCGACCGCTGCGCACTTGATAGTCGCCATCAAAACGCGGTGCAGGCAGTTCAACCGTGGCGTCAATGATCAACAGATCCGGGTCGTTCAACGCCGCATGCAGGGCCTGCGGGCTGATCAACGGGCTGTTCGCGGCGTCGCTCATGGTTGCTCACCCTCTTCGGCGCGGGCGGCCAAATCGTGCAGATGGGCCAGCAGGCGTTGACCTTCTGCGCCGTTAAACCAGCGCGTGTGGCCGATCAAGTAAGCCTCGTAAGCCACCGTGGCATTGGCCTCGGAACCGACGATGCCCTGGTAATAGGCGACTTCTGACAACGCAAAATCGGTGTGCACCAACGGCAGCAAGGCCGCCAGGGTCAGCAAGTCCTGGGCCGACAAGGGCCGTACGCTGTGGTAGCCCTGCAAGATAGCGTCGACGGACTCCAGCGAGGCGGCAGCGCTGCCGCCGATGTCCAGGTCCAGCCAGGGAATGCTGTTGCGCTCCACAGCCGTGGCCAGATCGAACAAGGCAAAGGTCTGATCGGCCAAACCAAAATCCAGCACGCTGCTGACCTGGCTGTCTGGCTGCGTGGTATCCCAGAGCAAATTGGAGGCATGCCAGTCGTTGTGGGTCCACAAGGGCTGTTGCGTAGCGAGCAACGGATACAACTGCTGATGAAAAGGCAGGTGCAGGCTTTGCAGGTCAGCACGCCAATCGCGCTGGCTCAAGTACGCCGCCAATGCCGGATCATTCACGCAGGCCGCTTCAATGGCCGCAATCGGGTCGGGTTGGCTGAACAGACGGAAGTTGGCCAACAGCACCGGCGCCTGACGCGGCGGCGCAGTAAAACCGCTGGCAGCGTCATGCAAACGGGCCAGGCTCTGCCCGGCTGCCCAGGCATGTTGATACGCCTGAAACGGCGTCCACGACAGCGCCTCACGATAGAGGTCTTGCCCGGCAGCGATCTGGTGCACTTCATACGTCCACTCGCCAAAGGCAATGGCCGTATCGCCCTCAGCACTGCTCAGCACCTGGGCCACCGGCGCGCCGTTGCCACGCAGATGGGCCATAAAGCGATGCTCTTCGCGCAACCACTCCGGCTCACGCACCGAGCGGTGATGACGTTTGACAAACAGCGGCTGCTCACTGGTGGTGATCAGGCAGGCCGCCGAAAAAGGACGCGGGCTGTGCCAGTTGACTTCACGCAGGCTGCCGACCGCCGGGTAATGACTGAGCAGTTGCTCAATCGCCGCATCGTCAATCGCTGGCCAGTCGGCTTGTACCGGCTCCAGCCCCACGCCATGGGCACTGCTGCGCGCGTCTGCCATCAGAGCGTCTCCGGCAGGTAGGCATTGGTGGTTGCACCACGCCAGGCATCCGCGTCGTTCAGCACCTGATGCTCATGCAGCCACTGGGCATAAGGTTGCAGCAGGCTTTCACGCTGCTCACCCCAACGGCCCTGGTGCAGCCAGGTCGGGGCGATGTGCTGCAAAGACTGCGCGAGCAGTTCACGGGGGAAATACGGTGTGGCGAGTTCGTAAGCCTGCAACGCGCTCAGCGGGTCTTGCGCGGCGGCCAGATAACCGCGAGCGGTGACGGCCAGGAAGGCGCGGGTCAATTCAGGGTCCGCGGCCAGGGTGTCTTCGTGAGCGCCGAGCAAATAGCTGTGATACGCCGGGGCACCGATGTCATCCACCGGCCACACCACGCGACGCTCTTCGGCAACCGGGCTGGCCATCAACGCTTCCCAGGCCCAGTAACCGCCAAAACTGGCATCGGCGGCACCGGCGGCCAACTCTTCGGGGCGCAGTTCGCGCACGCCGCTGTCGACGATGATGACCGCATCCGGATCGCCGCCATCGGCTGCCACCAGGTGACGCACCATGGCCAGACCGCGTGGGGTCGGGTTCAACGCCAGGCGGCGCCCGGCCAGATCACGGGGCCGGGTAATGCCCGAATCGGTGAGGGTTTGAATCGACTCCAGGCCGCGATGGTTGATCGCCGCAATGCCGCGCAATGGCTGGCCCAAGGCGCGACGCACCAACAAGCGGTTGCTGGGGAACAGACCGAAGTGCACGGCTTTGCCAAGCAAGTGATCCAGCGTGTCGCCACGCCATGGGTCATGCACCACCAGTTCGACGTCCAGACCGGCGTCGCTGTACCAACCCTTTTCACGGGCCAGATAAAGCCCGGCTGAGTTCGGCCAGGGGTGGAAATATTCGAGCATTACGCGTACGCCAATCATTACCGCGCTCCTGCCCTGCCACTCAACGGTGAAGGGCGCTGTTTTTTGAGTAGGCGATTTATAAAGGTGAAATCTGGTCTATACCAATATCGTTTTTTGCTATGGATATAGCTGTTTTGGTGTCGTGCTGCGATGGATGCGCGGGATCAAGATCAAAAGATCGCGAGGCAAGCTCGCTCTTATCAAAAATAAAATAACTTATGGACTCCTAAGGCCCTGTAGGAGCGAGCTTGCTCGCGATCTTTTGATCTTGATCTAACAGCCCCCTCACCCTAGCCCTCTCCCGAAGGAGAGGGCACCGATTGGGGGATGCTGAAGATATTCGATGGCCTGTTTGATGTGCGGCAGCGCGGCGTCGAACACGGGGCGGCAGCTCGGGGGGTTGAGGCGCGCCTGGTACTCATACAGGCGCTCGACCCGGCAGCGGTGACTCGCGCAGCAGGTCTATGACGATGCGAACCCGAGCGGTCATCGCCGGGGACGCTGGCCATACCGCATGAATCGGCAAACCCGGTGCCTGATACGCTTGCAACAACGCCACCAAGGCACCCGTCTTGATCTGTGCATCGACCAACCAACCGGGCAACTGTGCCACTCCGTGGCCGTTGAGAGCCGCAGCTGCAACGGCTTCCATATCCCCCAGACGCAATCGCGCAGGTAGTTGCAACAGGCTCGTGCGGCCCGGCAAGCCGCTAAAATGCCAGCCCTCGACACGCCCGTTGCGCAGCGTTCCGATGCAGGCATGGCTGGCCAGGTCTGCGGGAGATTGCGGCTGACCATGCGCCTGCAAATAGGCCGGTGACGCACATACCACCAGGCTTTGGCTGCCTATATGTCTGGCCGCCAAGGTGGTGCTGTCTTCCAGCGTGCCAATGCGAACCGCCAGGTCGTAACCCTCTTCGGCAAAGTCCACCGCGCGGCTGGAGAAGACCATTTCAAGTTCAAGTGCCGGGTACTGCGCTGCCAATTTCAAGAGCAACGGCGCAATCCAGTAGCGCCCCAGCAAGACCGGAACAGCCACGCGCAATCGCCCGGAAGGCACGCGACGACGCTCACTTAAAGAGGACTGCGCGCGCTGTAATTCCTCCAGCGCCAGCACGCAGCTGTCATAAAACGCCAGCCCTTCATCCGTCAGCGACAGGCTGCGGGTGGTGCGGTGCAGCAGTCGCGCGTCCAGCCGTTGCTCAAGACGCGACACCGCTTTGCCAATGCCCGAAGGTGTCTGCCCCAATTGGCGGGCAGCGCCACTGAAACTGCCGGTTTGCACAGCCGCGACGAACGCTTGAATACCGGTCAATCCTTCTACTGAAACCATGGCTGAGGCCTTTTCTATTTGAGACTTCTAGTCCTGAGAGCTTGGTATTTATAGCTGAACTGCGGATTAAACCTCACAGATAAAATACGCAAATTACTTTTGCACGAGTCTTGTCTGCCATGTCTTCTGCTATCAAAACCCACAGCCGCTGGCTGGCGTTGGGGGGCATTTCCATTGCCAGCTTTCTGGGCTGTATCGACTTCACCATCGTCAACACCGCGATACCGGCGATTCAAACCGAGTTGAATGCGAGCATCGATCAAAGCCAATGGGTGGTGACGATGTTTGTCATGGCGCTCTGTTCATTCATGGTCGCAGCCGGGAGGCTGGCGGATCTGTATGGCCGCCGTGGCGCGCTGTATACCGGCATGCTGGTATTTGCCCTGGCGTCATTGGGTGCTGGCTTGTCGACTTCAATCGGCATGCTGATTGCCTGGCGCTTTGTGCAAGGGCTGTCCTGCGCCGTGCTCTACACCACCTCGGCCAGCCTGGTGGCCGATGCGTTCGCGCCCCGGCAGCGCGGCATGGCCCTGGGGCTTCTGTTTGCCGCCAATGGCCTGGGGCTGGCAGCGGGCCCGGTTGCCGGCGGGTTACTGGTGGCGGCATGGGGCTGGCGCTCGGTGTTTTTGCTCAATGTGCCCTTGATCGTGCTCGCCTTTGCGCTGTGTCTGGGGCAGTTGCAAGCCTCGCGCCCACCTGCAACGACGCAAAAGCTCGACATACCCGGCTTGCTCCTGCTCATGCTGGGCATCCCCGGCCTGCTGCTGTTGATCAGCCATGCCGGTGAATGGGGCTGGGGGTCTGTTCAGACGCTGCTGCTGGCGGGGGGCACGGCGGTGCTGCTGGCCCTGTTTATTCGCATCGAGCTAAGGGCTGAACAACCGTTGGTAAACCTCGGGATTTTTACTAACCGGCGCTTTATAGCGGCCAGTATTGCGACGTTTTGCCTGGCGTTTTTTTACTGCGCGGCGTTTTTTCTCATGCCGTTGTATCTAGGTTTTATCCGCGGGCAGGACAACGCGGGCATTGGCTGGATGCTCCTGCCGACTACCTTGGTGATGGCTGCAGTATCCCCGCTCGCCGGACGACTGGTTGATCGCTACACCACCACGCCGGTGTTGATTGCGGGCCTGCTGTTTCTGGCGCTGTCGGCGCTGATTCAGTCGCGTTTTACCCTGAACAGTGATCTGTCCACGGTGTTGCTGGCATTTGCCAGTATGGGCATCGGTTGGGGATGCATGCTCGGCCCTTCGACCATGGCGGCCTTGTCTTCGGTGCCAGAGCAACTGGGCGCAGTCGCGATGGGCACGTCATGGACCTTGCATAACCTGGGCGGCGCGCTGGGCGTGACGATTGCCACGGCGCTGTATACCTCGGCCACATCGTCCGCAGATGTGTGGACACAGACGGTTTTTTTGTCGGGTTTTCAGGCGGCGATGGGCTTGCTGGTCGGTGTTTCACTAGCAGGAGGGCTGGCAGTGCTGGCCTTGAGCCGTCGACCGGACATGACTGCGCCAGCGCAGACGCGGTCTGGTGAGTAGAACACTCACTCCAGCTGCTGCTTGATTGCCTGCAAAACGATGCGTGACAAGCGCTCAACAGCCACGGATCTTTCCGCCTGCTGATAGCGCAAGGTCAAGGCGATGCTCGGCAGTTCCGGCAATCCGAGGGGCTGCTCATCGAGCACGCAGGTGCCGGCTTGCAAGCCCAGGCGGGTTCTGATGGTGTAGCCCAGACCTGCCTGGGTGGCGGCTGCCAGGCCGGGCAAACTGGAGCTGGTGAACGCCACGCGCCAGTCGATGCCTTGACGGCTCAGCGCCTCGGTGCCCGCCGTGTGGAACGGGCAAGGGGTGTCAAACATGATCAGCGGCAGAGGCTCCGCTGAATGGGCTCTCCAGGCGAGCGACTGCTGTTCGGAGCCGATCCAGCGCATGGGCAAACGGGCGATGGTTTCACTGCGCCGGGCGACCTCGCCCCACACCACTGCCATGTCCAGCGCACCGGACTCCAGGCGGCTGAGCAAATCGGCATTGCGGGCAATTTGCGCCTCGACCCGAACCTGCGGATGGGCACGGGTAAATTGCCCCAGCACCGAGGGCAGAAAACCGCTCAAATCTTCTTGCAGGCCGAATCGCACCCAACCTTGCAGGGACGCCTCTGAAACCGCAAACAGCGCTTCGTCATTCAGGCTCAGCAAGCGCCGCGCATAGTCCAGCAATTGCTCGCCCGCCTGAGTCAACTCAAGCCCCCTGCCCGCCTTGCGCAGCAACGGCGCACCCACTTGGGCCTCGAGCTTTTTCATCTGGGCGCTGATGGCCGATGTCGAGCGCGCCAGCTTGTCCGCCGCTGCCGCAAAGCTGCCGGACTCAACCCCGCAGACAAAGCTGCGCAACACATCAAGGTCGAAACTGACTGGCCGCATAATCATCCTGCTTTTCGGGATTATTTTAAAAATTAATTGATTTTGCGCACGATCATGGCATGGGACGCTGGCCGCTCACAAGTCACCCAACGGGAGAGCGTCAATGCCACTCAATCAACAACATCGCTGGAAAGTACTGGCTGCGGGAGTTGGCGCGAACGTCAGTTTTTCCTGCGTGGTCGGCGGTGTACCGGCCACGGCGGTGTATCTGCGCAGCAGCTATCAGTTGTCGAACAGTGAACTGGGGCTGGCACTGGGTATTCTCGGGCTCGGCATTGCCGTGAGTGAAATCCCCTGGGGTTTGCTGACCGACCGCTGGGGCGACCGCCCTGTGCTGCTGACAGGCTTGTTGAGCGCTGCACTGTCCTTACTCTTGCTCGCGGCTTTTGCCGGGCATGCCCCCACCGCGCTGGGATTGTGTCTTGGGCTGTTCGCCACCGGCGTGTTGGGCAGCAGCGTCAACGGCGCCAGTGGTCGGGCGATCATGCTGTGGTTTCAGGAGCGCGAACGCGGGCTGGCCATGAGCATTCGGCAAACCGCCGTGCCCAGTGGTTACGCATTGGGCGCAATCGTTTTACCCTGGCTCGCCCACACCTATGGGTTCAGCGCGGTATTTGCAGCTGCCGCAGTGTTGTGCCTGCTGTGCAGCGGCCTGGTCTGGTGCTGGATTCATGAGCCAGAAATCGCCCAGGCCAAGCCTGCGCTCCAGCGTGTCAGCCCGCTGCGGGACCTGAACGTATGGCGCGCCGTGCTCGCCATCAGCCTGCTCTGCGCACCGCAATTCACTCTGGTGACCTATGCCGTGGTGTTCTTCCACGATGGCGTCGGCCTGAGCGTGGCGACGGCTTCGTTGGCGCTGGCGGTGATCCAGGCGGGGGCCATTGTCGGCCGTTTGTGGAGCGGCCACTGGACCGATCAACGCAATAACCGCCCGACCTTTCTAAAAGCCTGCGCCTTGTTCAGCGCCGCAGCGTTCCTGGGGCTGAGCATCGCCAGCGGCGTACTGCCAGTCCCTTCTTCATTGGCCAGCGTTGTGCTGCCCGTCGTGTTGATCGTTGCCGGTACGCTGGTGTCGATCTGGCACGGTGTGGCCTACGCCGAACTGGCCACCCTTGCCGGGGCCCAACGCTCAGGCACCGCCATCGCCATGGGCAACAGCGGCGCCTTCCTCGGTTTGTTCCTCGCGCCCCTCGTTGCGTCTGCCGCCGTGAGCCAGTGGGGATGGGGAGCGCTTTGGGCACTCTGCGCCGTGTGCGCGCTGGTGGCGGCCTTGTTATTTGCCGTTCAAAACCGGTAGCAGCACTTTCACTTCGAGCCCGCCGTCAGGGCGATTGCAGAGGGTTAGTGTGCCGCCCTGCCCCAACACAATCGCTCTGGCGGCCGACAAGCCCAAGCCCACGCCGCCGGTGTTTTTATTGCGCGAACCTTCAAGGCGAAAGAACGGTGCGAACACCTGTTCCTGGCTCTCAGGTGCAATCCCCGGGCCTCGGTCAAGTACCAGCAGGGTCACCTGCTGGTCGTCTGCGCTCAGTTCAATCGTCGGTTCTTGAGCGTATTTGACGGCGTTGTCCAGCAGGTTGCCCACCACCCGCTTGATGCCCATGGGCCGACCAAAAAAGACCAGATGCTGCGGGCTGCTGATCGCGATGTCGATGGACTGATCGCGGTAGTCGTCCGTCAGGGTTCGCAGCAGTTCTGCCAGATCAAATGAAGTCGCCTGCTCAAGGCGGGCGTCGTCGCGAAAGAACTCCAGGCTGGCATTGATCATGGCCTGCATCTCGTCGACGTCGCGAAACAGCCGCTGCTGTTGCTCGGGGTCTTCGATGAACTCGCCGCGCAGACGCATGCGTGTCAGCGGCGTGCGCAAGTCATGGGAAATGGCCGCCAGCATTTGCGTACGGTCGTTGATGAAATGCTGCAATTGCCCCTGCATGGCATTGAACGCAACGATCACCTGGCGGATTTCTATGGGCCCGACCGGCTCAATCGGCGGAGCGCCAAAGTCTGCACCGAAACGCCGGGCACCTTCGGCAAAATGGCGCAACGGTTTGGCCAGATGACGCGTCGCAATCAGCGCGACCAGCACGGTAGAGATCAGCACCAGGACGATCAGGATCAAGTTGCGCTGCCACTCCCCCAACCCCCAACTGCGCGCTGCTGCGCTGAACATCAACCAGGAGCCATCTGACAACTGCACGACCAAGGCGTAATAGCCGTGTCCCTGCGGCCAATCATCGGGGTTGTAGACCTCCAGTTGCTGTTCAGGCTTGCCCAACAGTTGCCTGCCCTCGGGCGTGACGGTTCGACGCAGATCATCATGGAGCACTGGCAAGTGCATTTCTTGATGCGTGGCGTGCCAACTGACGGTGGACTTGGCGTTACTCGCCGTGGCGGCCAGATGCGCACGCAACTCAGGGGGCGAGGCTTCGATCATATGAGTGGTTAACGCGGTACGTTCGAGCAAGCCTATTTCGCTCAAGGGCGGGTAAGCCCAAACACCTGCCAGTTGGGTAAACAGGGCATTGAAGGCCAGCGCTGTGAGCATGGCGGCAAGCGTGGTCAGGGCGATCCAGCGCGTGAGGGTGTCGTGCCTGCGCAGGCTCCAGCCTGACAACCAGCGCTTCACTTACGAACCACGCCGAGTGTGAACAGGTAGCCGACGTTGCGTACCGTACGAATCATCTCTACCCCGTTGCTGTCGAACTCCAGCTTGCGCCGCAAGCGGCTGACCTGAACGTCGATGCTGCGATCAAACGCTTCGTGGGCAGGGCCACGGGCCAGGTCCAGCAACACTTCACGGGTCAAAATGCGCTGCGGGTGCTCCAGAAAAACCAGCAGCAAATCAAACTCGCCTGCCGACAGCGGGATCATTACTTGCTGCGGAGAGCGTAACTCGCGGCGCGTGAGGTCCAGTTGCCAATTGGCAAAAACAAGGATTGGCCGCGGCACTTCGCCGGTCACCGGCTGGCTGTCGGCCGCCCGGCGCAGCACCGCACGCACCCGGGCCAGAAGCTCGCGGGCGTCAAAAGGTTTGCTCAGGTAATCGTCGGCCCCCATTTCCAGGCCAACCACCCGGTCACTCAGCTCGCCCATGGCGGTCAGCATGATAACGGGCGTGGAATACTGCTGGCGCAGGCGTTGGCACAGGGCCAGACCATTTTCTCCGGGCAACATCAAGTCAAGAATGATCAAGTCGGGTGGCTGGATCGCTACGGCCGCCCACAGCGCCGCGCCATCGATGGCGACCTGCACCGAATAGCCGTGCTGCTCAAAGAATTTTTTCAGTAGTGCAAGGACCTCAAGGTCATCGTCTACGATCAACAGACTGCTCACCGGCGCATCACTTAAGTTCTGTAAGAATTCATATCTAAAACTATTCAGCGCGCCCCGTCATATATTTCAACGTGGCAACAAAGCAGACATACACGCGCAAAACGCGGGTGCGAGCATCGACCTCCCGCGATCGAGAAGGTGTGCCATGTCTGCTGATAATTCGCCCATGCTGCTGGAGCAACGCCTGGTAAAAAGTGACACCGCCACCCTGCAATGCAGTGAAACCAGCCTGTGCCTGTCGGATGATCGGGATGAAATCGTGCTCACTCGCTACATTGAGCATTACAGCCTCGACGACGTGCACTGGGTTGAGCGCACTCATCGGGTGCCGGTAAGCGCACTGCTCAAATGGATGATGTCGCAGGGTGAAGCGCTGACCGTAAGTCAGGGTCAGGACGGGGGCTAGCCCTCGTCTGGCGGCGCCGAGCGTGACTCCAGGTCGATAGCCTCTGGCCAGTGCACTTTGGGCGCGAGGCGGCGGGCGAGGTTGAAGCGTATTTTTTCGTTGTTCCAGTCACGGGGCGGGCGCGGGAACGACGGCAGCGCTCGCGGGCCTTGCTGCATAAAGAGCTGGGCCATGGCCCAGTACATTTCACCTTGCTGCAGCTCATGGGCGAAATGAAAGCGATCAATCACCTTGCGGGTGCCAGGCTCCAGAACGGCCAGAGTGACCGTCTCAATCAGACCACCGCTCCCCATCGCGCCATAAATGCTGCAGGCCTCGGCGTGCAGATTGTCCCAGTCATACACTTCAGGGTGTGCCCCCCAGGCGCTGCGGCTGAAGGGTTTGAGGCCGTTGTGACGGAAGCGGTAGACATAGACCTTGCCTCGGGCGCGGTTGAAGCGGATGGGTTCGTCGCGTGGGGCTGAAGTGTCCATTCGCCAGATGTAGATACCCGACCATAGAGCGACAGCAAAAGCTATTAATAAGAGGATGCTTGGAACTAGAGGCGGTGTGCTTTCAAGTTTGAATATGTCTGAGATCAAAAAGATTGGTGCGATGGTTGAGAGTAAGAAAAAAAAAGGAGCAATACATACACCAACTCCACGCATCCTCATCGTGGCGCGCGCCAACTCAAGGTACACATCATCAACATGATTGGGTGGATTAGTGAGTACTGGCGGGTAAGGCTCTATGGATGGAGGCTCGTTTGGCCCAGGTAAATCACGCTTCCAGCCCGGAGCCGGTTTATCGAGTAGAGGTGTTTTAAATAGCATAAGTACGTTCCAGTTCTCAGTGAGCAGGCAGCCACAGGGCGAACGAAATATGAGGGTTAGCCGTGCATCGACGGCGCCGAGCGTGACTCCAGGTCGATAGCCTCTGGCCAGTGCACTTTGGGCGCGAGACGGCGGGCGAGGTTGAAGCGTATTTTTTCGTTGTTCCAGTCACGGGGCGGGCGCGGGAACGAGGGCAGCGCTTGCGGGCCTTGCTGCATAAAGAGCTGGGCCATGGCCCAGTACATTTCACCTTGCTGGATATCGTGGGCGAAGTGAAAACGGTCGACTACCTTATGAGTACCGGGCTCCAGTACTGCCAGCGTGACTGTCTGGGTCGAGCCGCCGCTGCCCATGGCGCCATAAATGCTGCAGGCTTCGGCGTGCAGATTGTCCCAGTCATACACTTCAGGGCGTGCCCCCCAGGCGCTGCGGCTGAAGGGCTTGAGGCCGTTGTGACGGAAGCGGTAGACATAGACCTTGCGTCGGGCGCGGTTGAAACGGATGGGCTCGTCGCGTGGGGCTTCAGTGTCCATTTTCCAGAAGTACATGCCCGCCCATAGGGCTGTAATACACCCGCACAGGCCAACTAAGACTAGAGATAGCGAAGGCGCTCTATGTTGTGTGACTGCATACACAATCAGAATGGCCGGGAAAGCTATGGACAGCAGGAAATTAAAAGGAGCTAGCCAAACGCCTACCCCACGCATCCTCATCGTGGCGCGCGCCAACTCAAGGTACACATCGTCAATATGATTGGGTGGATTAGTAAGTACTGGCGGGTAAGGCTCTATGGATGGAGGCTCGTTGGGACCCGGTAAATCACGCTTCCAACCCGGAGCCGGTTTATCGAGTAGAGGTGTTTTTAATAGCATAAGTACGTTCCAGTTCGGAGTGAGCAGGCAGCCACAGGGCGAACGAAATATGAGGGTTAACCGTGCATCGACGGCGCCGAGCGTGACTCCAGGTCGATAGCCTCTGGCCAGTGCACTTTGGGCGCGAGGCGGCGGGCGAGGTTGAAGCGTTTTTTTTCGTTGTTCCAGTCACGGGGCGGACGCGGGAACAAGGGCAGCGCTTGCGGGCCTTGCTGCATAAAAAGCTGGGCCATGGCCCAGTACATTTCACCTTGCTGCAGTTCATGGGCGAAATGAAAGCGATCAATCACCTTGCGGGTGCCGGGCTCCAGCACAGCCAAGGTGACCGTTTCGATCAGTCCGCCGCTGCCCATGGCTCCATAAATACTGCAGGCCTCGGCGTGCAGATTGTCCCAGTCAAACACTTCGGGGCGTGCTCCCCAAGCGCTACGGCTGAAGGGCTTGAGGCCGTTATGACGGAAGCGGTAGACATAGACCTTGCCTCGGGCGCGGTTGAAACGGATGGGTTCGTCGCGAGGGGCTGAGGTGTCCATTCTCCAGATGTAAATACCTAGCCATAGAGGTGCAATGGAGGCGAACAAAAGAGCCACACTGATGGCAAGTGAGGGGAAGGAAGCTCCGCTTGCGATAGAGTCGATCCACGTAGCCGGGGGGATCAATGAAATCAAAAGAAGAAAAGGAGCTAACCAAGCACCAGCGCCCCGAGTTCTTACCGTGGCGCGGGCCAACTCAAGGTACACATCGTCAATATGATTGGGTGGATTAGTGAGTACTGGCGGGTAAGGCTCTATGGATGGAGGCTCGTTTGGCCCCGGTAAATCTCGCTTCCAGCCCGGAGCCGGTTTATCGAGTAAAGGCGTTTTAAATAACATGTGTACTTTCCAGTTCAGGTAAGTGCCATCTACCTCTTCGATCTTTCGAGGAGGTGCCAGCAGTAAATGGTCAAGTTCAGTGTTAATGGTTTTCAGCAAAGTTTGCCGTAGGACAGATACGCAATAAGCGCACTAACAGCAGACAGGCCATGTGGTTTACTGGTGATCCATTAAGGTGAGTTCCGCATAGGCATCGAGAATGTCGCGATTTGGCCAGTAGGTCAGGGACAAAGTGGCCGCTTCGATGTTGTGTCGACGGCTATCGGGCAGCAGCTCAATCGCGCCTTTGATGTCTTTTATTTGCAGCGTGCGGGCATCGGCGGACGTAACTGTCCGAATATTCAGGGTGGGTGTGGTGCTGCTGGCCTGGTAATCCGGTTTTTTTGGCAGTTTGGGTGCGGCCAGTGCTGTTTGACGCTTGCTCGCCGGCGTCGCCAGTTCGGGCGGGTTCAAATTGCCTTGCGCCACGACTTCACCGCCCAAGTGCTGATCGGCCGCACCATCGCCGTGGCGATGGACCGTAAGTGACCAGCGATACGCCGAACGCTCGGCATCGAAGAGCGGCAGGACTAGGCGATATTCCAATTGTCGCCTGAGGATTGCCGAGCTCTTGCCCATGTTGCCGGGTGAGTCGGTTTCGACGAGTCGCAAGCTGAAGTTGACGCCCGCCTGAATACCCATGGTCGCGGCGTTGAGTTCGGCAACGGCTTGGGCGGCATGTTCAGGTTTGTTCCAATGAATGGGTGGTGTTTCATTGTGATAACCGAAGTAGCAGCGGCGGGCCCAGCGCTCGAGAGGTGTTGATTCCTGCCCTTCGGCCCATTTGAGGAATGCGTATCCGGACAGGCTGAGCAGTATCGCCACCCCAAGTGGACCAAGCAGCGCGCTAGAACCTACAGCAGCCCAAATACCAGCCACAGCACCGGCTCCTGAGACCACTGCAGCGGCGCGGTATAGATTTGAAGCGGATGTATCCCCCCCCTTCAAACTACGACTAGCAGCAAACCCCGCTTGAGTCGCATCATAAAGACCCGACACAGCACTGATACTGCCCCCAACCCTTATAACAATGTTGCCAGCGTGTGCCGTCGCTTTGGCGGCTGCGGATGCCCGGGCAGATAATCCGCCGATCTTTTGCGCCTGCTCCGCTCCTTTTTCCAGTGCAATGCCCACAATCTCAACCCCGCCACCCAACACCCCCAAACTACTCCCGTACAGCGCCAACCTGGCCTCATCGGATTTATCCCCAATGGCCTTTTCCGCTTCTTCAATGTTCTTCTTCAATGAGTCGCTGGCAAAGTAGAGGCCGCCAATGGCCAGCAGCAGTTCGCTGCTGGTGGCGACACCGCGCAGCCCGGTAAAGCCGGTGCGCACCCAGTGCGCCGCTTGTTGGGTTGATACTTTGAGGCCTTGCAGCAGCTTGCGCGTTTGCGGGTCGAGGGTGCCCAAACCGACGGTGACGTTCACCAGCAAGGCGTGTGCGCTTCGGCCCAGATGATCCACGCCCAGGTTGGCCTGGCGCATCAGGCTGTCTTGCAGTTCGGTGACTTTACCTTCGACCCAAACGCTGATGGTCACGGTATGGTCAGCTATTTTGGGGTGCAATACCGCCAGGCTGAGCAGGCCGTTCTGGATGATCGGGCGTACCTGTTTGCGCGCTTGGCGGGCCTCATGGTCGATCTCGCCCAGCTTGTCTTTCGCGCTGTCCCAGGTGCGGTCGATGGCATCAGCGGCTTTTTGTTGCAGGCTGCGCAGGTATTCGGATTGCAGGGCGTAGTACTGACCCAGAGTCATCGTCACTTTGAGCTGGGTCAGATGCACGCCGTTATAGAGCAGTTGTACGGCACTGTTAAGACGCGACACAACGCGCGCCACAGCCGGGCTGAGTGCCGGTTGCAAGCGGGCCGCCGCGCTGTTGAGAGCCCCCAGAAGTTGCGCCATGGCCAGTTGCAGATGAGGGCGAACAGAGTGTTTGAACTCGTCGCTGCCGATGAGTGCGACAATCGTGGAATAGAGCTTTTCAGTGTCGTTCCACTCACTCTCATCTGTCTCAGCGTTAAAGCTGGGCAGCAGGTCTGCCAACAGTTTTTTGTCACGGACTAAGAGGGCGCGATAGACCGGGCTTTGCGGATTTTTAAGCCAATCGCTCCACAGTGATGCCGTGGGGCCGGTGTCTGCAGGAGGGTTTTGGGTGTGTGAGTCTTTGTCTTGCGGGGGCGGCGCCTCGCTGATGCCGCCCTCCAGGCAGCGTGCCATGGTTTGACAGTAGGCCAGCCCTGACGGGCGATTGGCCCCGTCGTAGTCATGTTGCTCGATTCGTACAAACTGCTGTGAGCGGCAGGCGGCAACGTAGGCGTGTGCGCTCTGATCGATATAGCGCTGGTAGTTAGCCAACGCCTCTTCATAAAGTCGCTGAAACAGCGCGCGGGCTTGTTCGTCGTAACGCTCTTCCAGCGCCTCATCGGCGCTCAGGGTTCTTTGCCGTACGAGTCGTTCGCGTTGTACCTCGGGGCTGGAAAAGTCCGGTGGTCCATCGCCACTGACAGGATCAATCGCTGGCGGTGTCTGATTGTCAGCGGTTTCGCGGTTTACGACGCGGATAGCCAGTAACAACTGAGAAGTCTGGTATTTGTAGGCCCGCTCTGGCTCGCTCATCCACTGCTGTCGGGTCTCGATCCAGCCATTACGCAGGCCGTTGTATTCCTG